>CAZENX010000038.1:6122-9157 GCA_964513865.1 uncultured Methanosarcinales archaeon
AGAAAGATGAGTATAAAGGAAAAAAAGGAGGAAGAGATCAGGCCAAAAACAGAAGAAGAAATTCCTAAAAAGCAAGAATCAGATATCTTTGGGGGATATACAGATATTATTAAAGAGAAGATTAAAAAATTAGATGATGGAATAGAAGCAAATAGAATAGCAAAAAGCGCTTTAGAAGGTTGTTTATATTCAGGGAAACATAAAGTTTCATTAAAACAATATGGTTGTGAAGAAAAATGGATAAAAAATAACATAGTTAAATATCCTACAATAGAAGAAATGAAAAAAGGAAAGTATATAATTTCTATAAAAACTTACAACAATAGAAAAAAAGTGATATGTAAAGAAAAGATTATACTTAGCTGATTTTTTCTAAAGCTTTATATATAATAAAATAATTTCCTGTCTGGATGGGTGATACATTCATAGGGGGTTAATAAAATGAAACATGAGATAGTTGTTCCAAATAACTTTCATAATATAGGCCTTGTAGCAAGGGGTGTTAATAAAAAGTTATCTTTAGATGAACATCCAGCAATAAAACCTGAGTCTAAATTACTTGCAGACAAGCCAAGTGGAATTTGTATTGGAAAAAATGAAAGCAAACTCATTATAGAAACAAGTGGTAGAAAAGATGGCTATGTATTGGAGATTAATGGAACAGGTGATTTTGAACCCTTTGCTGAAAAAATAGCAGAGTTTGCAAGAAATTACCTTAGTTTACATTGTGCTGAACCTGCTTATAAGAAAATATGATTAATTTTATTTTTTTTTCTAAAGCTTTATATATAAATTAAATTCTAAAAGTAATATGTATAAATTATCTGCTACTACATTGAATCTTTTCTTAGAATGTCCTCGTTGTTTTTGGTTACAGTTTAATAAAGGCATAAAGAGACCTGCTGGAATATTTCCTTCATTACCTTCCGGAATGGACATGATTTTAAAAAAACATTTTGACAGGTTTATTAAATCAGATAAATTACCTCCTGAGCTTTCTGGATTGAAGGTTAAACTGTTTGATGATATTAAGAAATTAGAGATATGGAGAAACAACAGGAAAGGAATAGTTTATGAGGATTCAGACGGTAATATTCTAAAAGGAGCAGTTGATAATATTCTTGTTAAGGGCAAGAAATTAATAGTTCTTGATTATAAAACAAGAGGGTATCCTTTGAAAGAAGATACTCATGAGCATTACATTAACCAGCTTAATGTTTATAATTTTTTGCTTAGGAAGAATGGCTATGATACAGAAGAGTATAGTTATTTATTGTTCTATTATCCAAGAGAAGTAAACAAAAATGGAGATGTAGTGTTTGAAACTAAATTATTGAAGATAAAAACAGACATAAAGAAAGCAGAAAGATTGTTTAAAAATGCTCTTGCTTGTTTGAATGGAAAGATTCCTAAGTGTTCTGAAGACTGTGAGTATTGCAGATATGTTAAAAGTTCTAAATAATCTCCGGAAAATCCGAACAAGGGTTTAAATATCAGTTAATATTCTTGTTATAAAACGAAAAGCATATAAATAAGTCGAACTTAGTTAGACTAAGGTGATATAATATGGTACAAGCATTGGTAAGGATAGATGATAACACCAATAGGGTGTTGAATGTTGTTAAGGCTAAATATGAGTTTAAGGATAAAGGTGAAGCCATACAATTTGTGGTAAATCAATATATAGAAAAAGAGAATGAACCTGAACTTAGACCTGAATTTATAGAGAAAATGAAGAAAATCAGTAAGCAGAAAAGTATTCACGTAGATGATTTCGCTAAGAGATATGGTCTAAAATAAAATGTATGATTTGGATATAAAACCAGAAGCAGATAAGATATTTAAAAGATTAGTGAAGAAGAATCCCAAGCAATTAGATATTATAAACAGAAAGATTAAGGAGATAAGAGAAAATCCTCAGCATAAATATAAATTCTTAAGAAAGCCATTGCAAACCTTTAATAGAGTTCACATAGATAAGCATTTTGTATTAATTTTTAAGATAAATCATAAAATAGTTGAAGTTTATTATTATGGACATCATGATGAAGTCTATCAGTGGAAGCCTGTTTGATTACCAATCGATTTCTGTATAACCTTCGTTGTTCATATACAGTTCATCCCTTGAGTTTCGTATGAATTTGTTGGAAGATATTCAGGTTTGTGCTTGAGAGCACTCGTTGTTTGGAAACAGAGATGAGTGTGAGTATTGTAACTACCTAAATAATAAAGATTTATAAATAATGATAAATAAACTATTTCTATGGATACAGAAACTAATATTCAAGAATTTAAGGAAAAAATAAAGAAATTATGCGAAGAAAGGGATTGGGACCAATATCACGGAGCTAAGGATTTAGCAATAGGAATTATTACAGAAGCTTCTGAACTTTTAGAACATTTTAGGTTTAAGGATGAAAAACAAACAGAAGAAATTTTTAAAGATTCTAAGAAAAGACAAGAAATAGAGGAAGAAATGTCTGATATTCTATGGTTTTTATTTAGATTAGCTCAAAAATATAACATAGATGTATCAGAAGCTTTTGAAAAAAATTTAATTAAATTCCAGAAAAAGTATCCTGTTGAAAAAATTAAAGGTTTAAATAAAAAATATAACGAGTTATAAAAATGAGATTATATGAAGGTGCAGTTCAAGAATTTAGGAATGATGTAATTCAAAATAAAATTGCAGACAAAATTAGTTCTGCTTTTGAAGAGTATTACGGAAAAAAAGTGAATCAGTCTGAATTTAATTCATGGAACATTTCTTTAAACTTTGTTAAGAATGCGTTAGATTACTCTAATCTCAATGAGAACAGAATAATAATCGAATATGAACTGCCTTACTCAACAAAAAGAATTGATGTTTTACTCTTTGGAAAGAGTATAGATGATGATGAAAATATTGTATTAATTGAATTGAAACAGTGGTCTAATATTAACGTAGAAGATTCTGAAATTGAAGGGAATGTTATAGTAAACTTTGGCAGACATAAAGGTCCACACCCTCATCCTTCAGTACAGGTACAGGGATA
>CAZENX010000039.1:0-9004 GCA_964513865.1 uncultured Methanosarcinales archaeon
GGATATCCCGTCTGGAACAACAATTGGTAAACCAACCTTACTCAGTAACTCTTTCTGGGATTTCAAATCTCCTTTTGAAAAATATCCCCTTTGTTCTGCTATCCTGCCGGCAACCATCATACCAATTGAAACAGCTTCACCATGTGATAATTTAAAATTACTCAATATTTCTACTGCATGACCTATAGTATGCCCATAATTAAGTATTCTTCTTAATCCTTTTTCATGTGGGTCAATCTCAACTACATTCCCTTTTATTCTACAGTTATTTTTAGCTATGTATAATAATGTATCTGGGGATCTTCCAAGAATCGAGTCAACATTTTTCTGTAGATATTTAAAAAACTCAGCATCTTGAATTACACCATGCTTTATGGTCTCTGCTAATCCTGTTTTAAAGTCTCTATCAGAAAGAGTGTTTAATGTTGCAATATCAATGTAGACCCGTTTAGGCTGCTTAAATGCACCAATCATATTTTTCCCATATTTAGTATCAACTGCAGTTTTTCCTCCTATCGAAGAATCTGCCTGAGCAAGAACAGTTGTTGGAATCTGGACATAAGGAATGCCTCTCAGATACATTGCTGCCACAAAACCAGCCATGTCTCCGACAACTCCCCCTCCCAAGGCAAGAATTGCAGATTCATTTCTCCCATATTTGAGGTTGTTCATCTCTCCCATCATAGTATCGCAGGAATCAAGTGTCTTATTCTCTTCTCCTGCTTCAAATGAAATTACATCAGCTTTAAAACCTTCTTTTATTAATGATTCTTTTAATATTTCAGAGTATGATTGTTCATGATTGGGGTCAGGGTAAGTTTGTTTGACATTAGAATCAGTAATTATAGCATATTTAGAAATCTCCTTTTTTGGTTCAATTGGTGATTTTCTTAAGTCTGTCGCGATCTCATGGAGTAACCCATTTCCAAATTTGATATCATATGAATCATCAATCTTTCTTTCAAGTGAAATCCTCATAATATTGTCTTTAAAGCTGACCATGAGAAAGTTTTTCTTATATTATATATAAAGCTAATTGTTTTAAAGAACCTTCCTTGAATCATCAAGAATCAGTCTATCTACAGAACATAAAATAACTACTCAGTTTTCCACCATTTCTTTAAGTAGTTCACAGTATCCATATTAAATAGGGAATTTATTCTCATCATTAAATCAACATCATAATTAGCTCCTTCATCTTTAGCTTCTTTGACTGTCATTAAAAGATTAGGCCAATCACCATTAATTATAATCAAAGTTCCTATTGCAATACCAGTATCAGCACCTTGTTCTATATGGTATTTATCTATGGTCGCTATTGCTTCCAGCATTACAGGCATTGTATATGATTGTTTTATTATATGTGGTACTAAATCATTCACATTATAACTAGCTTCTTTTTTAGTTAACCTTTGTAAAAATGATTTTTTTGGACTCTTTATTTCATTTATATCATGACGAGCCTTACAAAAACTGTTATAAAATACATCTATAACATCATCAGCTAAATGTTCTACGCTTTTTTTGTTTATTGATTTATTGTATGGTTTATTCAATTGCTTTAATAAATTTTTTACAATTTCTCTTGTTTCAGGTATGTTCTTTCCAATCCTTATTGCATTCCACAGATAATTACTTAATTCAGTTCGATAATCTCCAGATTCTTCTTGTATTGAATTTTCAATCATTTTAATCACATTACAGAACTAAGCTTTGGGCCGTATTTATTTAAAGATGTCCATTTAGGTAAATCATTTGAATCTGGCTTTTCTCCTAAATCAAACTCATTAAATTTATACTTTTTACTAATCTTTTTAACTAACTTTTTAGCACTATTAAAAGCTTCAGCAGTTGGTAAATTTGTATCTATTTCTAAATCACTTACTCTTTCTCCACGTGGCATTTTTGTTGGATAAGGAGACATATCATCAGACAGAAAACCCCCTTTAGGATATCTATGAGAGGTAATAACTATACATCCTTTAGGGATTGAATAAACATAATGTATTGCTGAATCAATACAATAATTTTCCTCTAGTATTTTAGGCATACTTTCTTTCCCATTTTTGTTTATTAAAATTGGGTAAAATATTGGATCATGGCATTCACCCTTTAAAGTAAGATTTCCTTTTCTTATTTTTTCATAGAAATCTGAACTAACTTTCGGATGCTTCTCACCGATAGTTGGAATAAAATATTCTTTAATTGCACCAAATATTGATTTATGTTGATATCTTTCAATTACCCCACTCAATTCTTCATTTAATTTAATCTTATCATGTATTGAAGCATTTGGATTATCATCCAGCTTGTCTTTTTTATTCTTTACAAAATTTTGTGCTAATCTGCCAGCTAGGTTTGCTTTAAAACTAGGAACAAACTCTTTTATGTGGAAATAAGCGCTTAATCCTGACTTAATCTTTTCTTCAATTTTTTTATAACCTTTTGTAGATTCATTGAATCCTATCAAGTCCAAAGTGCCTGCAATAGTGAATTTTTTAATTTCTTCGACTTTTCCTGAATTTGGGTCTTTACCCTTAAAAGCATTTGGGTAATCATTACCTGTTGTAGAACGCGAATATTTTATAGCACCTTTTCCTGGAATTTCAAATGTTTCACTAACTAAATCCCAAACCCTAGATTCTGTCACTTTTTTAGCTTTCAATTCTTTTAATGTATCTTTAACTTTATTATCTAGTTCAGAAGGTTCTTTTTTCCTAGGCAGTTTAAGCAAAAAAAGATACATTGTAGCTATTTGAAATATGGGGTATTATTTAAATCTTTCGGTTTATATTAACTAAATAGTAGTGAAATATTTATAAAGCTTCTCTTAGCTCATTAAATATTATCTTGTCTCCTTCAACTGTTTTTAACTTCAGGGCATCATCAATAGTGAATAATTGCATATCATGCCCTTCCTGCTGGTTGAAATCCTTAACAGAACCAAGCTCTGACAGAAAAACATAAGCAGTTATAGAAATAATACCTATATCAATATCATACCTTTTGAAGAACCTGAATTCCTTTAAATCAAACTCTAACTCTTCTTTTATCTCCCTGACAGCAGCTTCTTCAGGAGTTTCACCTTTCTCAATTTCTCCTCCAAAGAAACCCCATTCTTCACCAACTCTGCTAATCTGCTCCCTGTTCTGCAGAAGTATCTTCTTGTCTTTATGAAACACTATAAGTGAAACAGAGTATCTTTTCATATTTAGCTGGAATTTTTTTATAATATTTAAATCTTTATTATTGAAAACCTACAATTCTGACTTTTCCAATAATTATTTAAATGTTTATAACTCCTTAGAATAGTTATGAAAAAAAAGGAGACTATTGATTTAGCGTTGATTTTGTTATGGCCAATAATCGCAGCAATTATCTCTTTTTTACTTAAGCCAAATGCTTTTGTTTCTGTTTTATTATTTTTAGCTTTACCTTCCATATATTTGGCGTTTCGCGGAAAGGAATATGCCAAAAAGGCAATTATATTCTCAGCAATTGCTTCTGTTCCTATAATGTTTATCATAGATTATATTGCACATCTTACTGGGATGTGGATTGTTCCCAATACAATCTTACCTTTCAAAGTATTTAATTTTGTAACCTTAGAAGTTATACTATGGGCATTTTTTACTTTCTTATTTGTTATAATGTTTTATGAATATTTTATAGATAAACATAAGACCAAAAAAATCTGGAAACCCAAGATGAAATATCTAACACTTGTAAGTTTAGCAATATTCATTACTTTCCTTTCTTTATTCCTAAGCAATCGTTCTTTATTAAACATCCCTTATTGGTATCTTGTCTTTGGTTTAACCTTACTTCTATTGCCTTTCCTCATACAACTTCTTAGATTCCCCAAAGTTACCTCCAAATTTTTTCTTGCAGGGGCATATTTTTTCTTTCTGCATTCTGTTTATGAAATAACCGCCTTAAAACTCGGGTGGTGGAGTTTTCCCGGGACAATGTTTATTGGGTGGGTTTCTATCTTAAATGTAAGTTTTCCATTAGAGGAAGTCTTGTTTTGGTTTATTTTATTAACTCTTGCCATACTTTCTTTTTTTGAATTTTTTGAGGATGATGAAAAGTAGCCAAGTGCACTTTATAGGTAGGAGGGATGGTTAAATCTTTCACTTGAACAGGGGCATTTTAAATTTATTGAAAACATTTAAAAACTAACAACATCTTCCATAATCAAATGAAAAAATCTCGGAGAAGGGAAAGGAACAGGAACATCCTAATCAGCATAATCATAACAGGAATAATGATATCAAGTGTTCTTGGCTATATTTACGGCAGGGATACAAATGAAAACAGCTTTGAATACAAGATAAACAACAAAACTTATTATTTCGGGAAATCATATAATAAATACTATCTGGATATAAACAATGAAAGGGTTTATTTTTACAATCTTCCTGGCCAGATTGATATAAACCTATCTTCAGATATAATTAATATAATCAAAAACACACAAATGTTCTACATAACCTTTAATCCTGAACAGGAAGATCTTGCTTATGTAGATTTGGCAAGATTTGATTTATCAAATGAATTTTTTAAGAACAACATTTATATAGTAAATGCTGTAACAGAAAGTTCTACTGCTTATGAATTACCAGTAATTGATTGCGAAAATGCAACTATGTTTGTGCCGGTAATAAAGTTTGAGACAGCCAAAAAAAAGAACCTTACTGTTGATAATAATTGTATTATTTTTCAGGGCAAGAACCTTGATTTTGTAGAATTCAGAGATTTGTTGATATACAAATTATATGGTGTATACTGATGGCAAAAAAGAAACTAAAGAAAAAAGAATTAATTAAGAATGATTGGTTTATACTTATAATACCTGTAGTAATAATTGTTGTCTTAATAGCTGCAGTCTTCGGAGTAAAATATTTCTATAAGCCAAAAGAAAAGATACAGACAATAAACTTTAATGGCTTTATCTTTACAAATGAAAGCGGGATATGGAAGACACAGATGCAGATGCAGGATAAATTATATGACTTAATGTTCAAGTATAACCCATATGATGTTGAGAATATTACCATAAATTATAGACTAAACAAGTTCAGTGAATTGACAGCAGAGCGGAGGTATATGTATATAACCTTTGACCCTGAAGATGATAATTTAGCATATATAGCATTAGCAGCAGCTGACTTGACCAGGGCATTAACAAGGGTTTATGGTATAAAACCTGTCGCAGCTTGCACGAAAAATATAACAGATGCCTGCTCTGATGTTCCGATAAAAACCTGTGAAACAACAAGTATGCCTGTCATATATATTGATGATAATCCGATACAAAACATAACATATAAGGCAAACTGCCTTACTATACAGGGAGAGAAAGATGATTTATTAAAAGCAGTGCAGAGGGTTTTGTTTGACTGGTATAAGATAATGCCTGATGAATAATAAAATGACTAAAGAAAAAAAGAAAATTCTGACAATAAAGGAATGGCATGATTTAATAAAACAGAGTAAGGATAATAGAATTTATAAGATTGAAAAGAAAAGGGAGTGGAGAAGATTTATTCATATGTTCAGGGTTTTAACACCTATTCCTTTAGTCATTGGATTGGTTGCTGCAATCATCACATGGAAAATATATGGTCCTGATGAATTAACCAAAATAATTCTTAGCTGGGTTATTGGCATCACTTTAATAACAACTGTTATTGCCGGATTCTTGGGTAAGATACAGCAGATATTCAAGAAATAAAAAATATACAGATTATAAGGATTGTTTAATCTCTTCCTATAACCACTATAATTTCTTTAAACCTGCCAAAAGTAGGATTAGAAGTCCAGACATTTTTCTTTAATATATTGAAATCCTTCAAAACATTATTTATCCAGTATTCAGGTGTCCATAAATTTTTATAAATACCATCTCTGCAAATTCTTCTTTCATAATCTTTGTATACTTCTTCAATATCTTCATCCATTAAAATCGGCATTGTTGCTATAACAACTGGAGCAAGAAATAATTGTTTATCAACAATCTCTTTTATTTGCTCTTCAGGAAAATGTTCTAGGACACCACTAGATACACAAGCATCGAATGAATCTTTCTTAAATTTCTTGTCTATATCAAAAATGTCCATATATATTATCTTAATCTTTTTCTCAAAATTCTTTGCGTTTGTTTTTGCAGCTTTTATAACATTCTTATCATTATCTATTCCAGTAATATCATAACCAAGAGCAGACAAAGAAACTGACATAATCCCCAATCCACAACCTATATCCAGAATCTTAGCATTTTCCGGAAGATACTTTCCATATACTTCTTGTTCCTTCTTTCCCCATTTTATATATTTTCTTACACTTTTTTCTGAGAATAAAGGATACCTTGCTTTCCTAAAGAGTTCAAACCAAGAAAGCTCATTATCTTCTTGTGGCATTTTATAGAATCTTTAATCCATTATTCTCAATTGTTACAAACCTTAAAGCTAAACCTAATTTTAATAAAGCAGCCATTATTGCCATATGTTCTTTTCCGGTTCCTGAACTAATATTTAAAGCAACCTCAAAATCATTTATCTTTCCTTCTAATTGCTTGATTATATCTTTAACAATAAAATAGCTTGGCTTTTTGCCATTAATAACAACAAACTTTACTTGTTTTTTGCTTCTGAAGTTCTTTACTCCAAACTCATTTGTTATCAAAAAGATATTCTCCCACTCTTCTGAATCAATTATCTTAATAACATCTGTCCATGTTCCTTTTCCTGTTGTTAATGAGGCAATTAAATCTGTCATAAAAAATAAGAATATGAGATTAATTAAATATTTTACCTTTCAAAAGATTTAAATAACAATTTGTTTTCTCGAATCTTATGGAAAGAGTTATAATCAGGTCAAGAAGAAGATTTCCAAATATACCTATACAAAGCGCTGTAATTCCTATAATTGCAGTAAATATCATCTTTTTTATACTTCAGATTGCTATAAAAGGATTTACAGAATCTCTTATGCTGGTTTCAAGCGATATATCTACAAGACCATGGATCTTGCTGACATCAATGTTTCTGCATGGGGGTGTGTTCCATATCTTCTTAAATATGTATATATTATTCATGTTCGGGGCTTTGATAGAAAGAAAGATAGGAACAAAAAGATTCCTGTTTATCTATCTTTTATCAGGAATTCTTGCTTCTTTAGGATTTGTGGCTTTCCAAGAATTTATAATGAAAACAAGCGGAGCAGCATTAGGAGCAAGCGGAGCAATAATGGGAATATTAGGAGTAACTATAATGTTAATGCCTCATCTTAGAGTGCTGTTCTTCTTTTTCATACCAATGTCATTAAGGACAGCTGGAATAATATTTGTAATCATTGAATTACTTGGAATGTTTGGTATAGGCATACCAGGAATAGCAAACAGTGCTCATCTGGTTGGTTTAATCTGTGGTTTAATATACGGCTTTTATCTTCTGAAGAAGAGAGGAACATTTAGGAGAAGATTTGTTACAAGACCAAGGCATAGTCCAGGTTATGAAAGCACAATATACATGGATGATAAGGATATTGATGATTATGTTCGTTATGGTCGCTTATAAAAGAAAAGTTTTTAAATACCTGCTAAATTCTTGTGCTTATGACAGAAAAAGAATTAAAATGCTCATCCTGCAAGAAAAGGATAACTAATATAGCTGGAAGTGTAAGATTTAAATGTCCTTCCTGCGGAAAAGCGGAAATTATAAGGTGCAAGAACTGCAGGGAGATAGTTGCAAAATATGTCTGCCCTAATTGTGGTTTTGAAGGACCTAATTAAAATGGCTAATGTAATTCTAACCTTAAAGATAATGCCTGAATCCCCTGATGTAGATTTAAGTAAATTATATTCCAAGATAGAACCTTTGATTAAGGAATTTACAGGCGAATCAGAATTCAGGAAAGAAGAAGAGCCGGTTGCTTTCGGCTTAAAAGCTTTGAAAATAATCTTTGTAATGGATGAAAACAAAGGAAGTACTGAAGAGTTGGAAAAAAAGATTGCAGAAGTAGATGGTGTTAATTCTGTTGATGTTATTGATGTAAGGAGAGCTGTTGGCTAGTTATTAACTGTGCACTAATTCTTTGGGTGTCATTAGTTTCCTGCTACATTTTTCTACCCCTATGTATGCTTCATACAGTTTTGGATTAGTAAACAATTCTTTAGTGCCATCATCGAAATATCTTGCTATCCCATCATCAACTATCTTTTTCATTTTCTCAAAATTATCTCTAATCGAGCAAGGCATCATATAATTTTTATTATCCTTTTGTATATCTTCTCTAATTCTCCTGAATAATTCAGAGGTTGTCAAATCAACTATACTCCCTCCTCTTTTCCATATGTCATATAAATTTCCATTCTTTATATCAACTAAAGGAATAAAAACACAACCTGTTGCATCTAAGTTTGCTCTTATGGTAAAATGGCCTCCAGGTCTTGAAGCAGCAATACAGCCAGCAAGGCAGTTTTTATTTGCAGATGCTGAACCTGAATTCCAAAAATCCCCAATGAATACCAAATATTTTTTTACATAATCCCAGTTTTGATTATATAACCACAATCTTTGTTCTGGTGTTACCTGTAAACCCATTATATACTCTGGTGAAATTATGCCTTGTCTATTCCATATTCTTCCAATAGGCATAACATGGAAGTTCCATTCTCCTAATGCGCCTTTTTCAAGATTTTTATTATGGAATTCTTCACTTCCTACATAATACGCATTTTTGCTAGTTACAGTAACAGAATAAAGGAATGGCACACCTTCTTTAACCATTAAATAAGAAATCTTATCAGTAACATAACTCATTTTGTCTTCATCAGCTTTACCCCTTCTTTTATCAGTACTTTCTTCTTTTCCTTCTATACTAACACAAGGAATCATATTTCCAATATCTGAGAACCTTTTTATTAGGTTATCTGGGAAATTATGCCTTTTTGCATATTCTGGGTTTAATATAGTTCCATTTGTAAAAGTAATAAAAAAGC
>CAZENX010000040.1:0-3982 GCA_964513865.1 uncultured Methanosarcinales archaeon
ATAAATTCGCCTGAAACTTCCTGTTCTTGGCAACATCCACTAATATATGTAGAAATCATAACTATTCTCTCCACATTTAAAGTAGGATCTGTCTCTTCTTTTAGGACATAAGGAACACGGATATCAGAAACACCAACAGATAAAAATCCTGGTTTAAAGGAAATTAGGGATACTAGGAGTATTAAAACAAAAATGCCAATCATTAAATTTCTAGTTTGTTTTTTATTCATTTTTTATCAAATTCATTTATTCTATTTAGGGTTTTATCTAAATCTTTCAATTCATGTTCCCAAATTACTAAAGTTTTATAGCCATACTTAGCATAATGTTTCTTTAATTGTTGTTTATTTAGCTTATTTGGAAATTTTTCTTCATTATGCCAATAATCTCCAAATAATTCTATAATTTTCTTTTGATCATTAACATTTATGAAATCTGGATTTTTACCTTCAATCCAAAATGAAAAATCTCCAACAAATTTATAAGGTAACTTTAATTGTCTTAACAAATTTATTAATAATTTTTCTTTTTTGTTAGGTCTTTTATTCATAGATTTAGCATATTTTTTTAAATATTCTAAATTTTTAAATAATTTACCATTTTTATTTGGGTTATTCTCTATCATATGTTTCCTAACTTCTATTCTTTTCATAGGATTTTTATCTCCAAGTTTAGATAGTCTTATTTTTTCTCTAACCTCTGGTCTTTTTGCTGGATTTTTATCTCCTATTAATCTTGGATCATTTTTTTTAAATGAACCTCTTGTAGGAGGATGACCTTTTTTAAAATAAAGTTTGGATTTGTCTATCTTACCCTCTTTAAATAGTTCTTTTCTAGTTATACTTTGTTTTTTTCTTGTCTCCATAGAGACTATTTTTCCTTTTTGTTTTTCTCCAAAGTTTTTTAATCTCTTGTCAGTTTCTTTTGTTAGACCAATCGACCAAATTTTTAATTTTCCTTCTTTGAATAATCTTTTTAGAGTTTTACTACTTTTTTTACCATATTCTAATAATCTTTCATCAGTCTCTTTTGTTAAACCATAATTCCAAGGTTTTTTACCATAAAAATGGCTATTTATTCCTTTAGAATGATGTCCCCTTATATATCTTGGAGTATACCCTTTATATTTTTTTACTATTTCTTCTCCACATCCACATTTACAAAATCTTTTCATTTTCTAAACCATTTATCATAAGCTAAATATGTAAATATTCCTATAATACTTAATAGTAATATACTAACAGTAACCATTAAACCAATATTTTCTTTAGCCCAAACTTTTAAGCCACTTATGAAAGTTTCTTTACAAAATCCAGTATCCAAACACACGTAACCTTCTGAACATTCAGGATCTTTTTCATAACAAGGTTTTATAGGATCTGTACATCCTCCTGTATATTTACACACATTATTTTCACATTTTGCTATTTTACCAAAGCAAGGTTTTGTACACTGATCTGTATTAGTACAACCATATAGTTTATCATAAATAATTTTATTCATACACAAGCCAATTTCTAAATTACAAACTTCATTAGGACCACAATCAGTTTGATTTAAGCAGTCAATAGAAACTAAAACTTCTGTGCAACCACCAAGTGTACAAGAATAATGTGGAGGACAACCAAGACTTAAACATGGGGAATCGCTATATTCAGAAAGTAAACAAAGAGTATCTTCTCTCTGTTTCTCATATCCAATTGGGCATAATTCAGTAGGATTAACTATTTTCCACAAAGGTTTGGTGGCTACGATAAAATCTTTAGTCACATAAGGTGTTATTAAACCTGCAGTATGTTGTGAACAAGAGGGTATCCAACATTTACTCATACTTTCAGCAACAAATGCAAAGAATTTATAATCTCCTGCTTCTATCTCTTCTGGGATAATAAAATCATAAGAATTTTCTCCTGGTGTGATAATAACATTCTTTTTCTCATCAAATAAAACAAATTCTTCTTCACCAGTAAAGGGAATTTTTCTATAAAAACCGACATATAGATTTCTTTGAATATCTGATTTTAAATTAGAATTTATATCTATAATCATTTTCTTTGGTTTTGCCTCTCCAGATATAAACCACCCTTCTTGTTTTACAGATAGTTCTAAAGGTTCTTTTAATGTTACTTCCCAGCTAAGTTCTCCAGAAATAACTTTTATATTTTCATCTTCATAGACTATAGTACCTTTAGGATATAATGACAATCGGTTATTTAATGTATTTCCAGTAAAAGAGATAGATTCTATCAATATACCATTTTCATATATTTCAAATGGAGATATTGGCTTTCCAAAGTCTGCAACTTCCATATTCTGTACTAATTCATAATCTAGAATATTTGCTTTTGGTAGTATTACCCCATTAGAATTTCTATGAGGAGATTCAACTGATTTCATTAAATTAGAAGGTAATATTAAACCATATTTTCCTATTATAGAATTAACTGTTGGTTCTCTAGTAACTATAACAGCGAATAAGTTAGTAAACTTTGCTGTAAGGATTATAGCTAGAATTAATAAAATTACAATTAAGATTGTCTTTTTTTTCACCATTGTTTTATCCTTTATATAAGGTTTTTGTATTATTTAAATTTTATTTCTCCATTCTTGAGTCTCTATTTTCATTTTATTTATATTGATTTGAGTCTATTTAAAGATCTTTAAACAACCAGTTCCTAAAATATAACGATAATTCTCAGGGCAAACACATGTCTTTTTAAAGACTTGGATTCCATTAAGAGTTACTAGTTCATAATCTATTTTTCCTCCAGTTTCTAGGCACATTGATTTCACACAACATCTCAGATTATTCTCGCAGGATCCGTATGACTCTTCAGTAGCCCAACACTCTTCTGAAATAGGTATACATCTAGCTCCACTCCATTGATTACAAGTTGAAATAGAATTGGGTTCAGGCTCATCTGAAACAAAAACTACTGAAAGAGGTTCTTTAGGAGGCTTAAAAATCATTATAAGCAAAGCTATAAAAACTATTCCTATTATTAATTTTGTTATTGGTTTCATTTAAATTCCTTTTGTCTTTTAAGATTTAATTGATTTTCACATTTAAGTTTTTTTCCTTCAACTTCAATAGGTCTTCCATCTTCTTCAAAGTATAGTATAACAGGGATCTTTTTTATTCCTAGTTCTCTTGATGCTGTTGCTCTCCCCCTCCCTTCATGTCTTTGTATTCTACAAGTATCTATATCAACATCTAAATATAAAGGATCCATAGAACTTGTTTTTATTTTTCTTTTTAATCTTTCAGTTCTTTTTCTATCTTTAAATGGATCTTGAGGAACATTTGCTAAAAATAAATCTGTATCCATTAAAATTACTTTTTGGGTTTTTGGTCTAAACTTAAACAAATAATCTGCTTTATCCATATTGAATCCATCTAATTTACAAGTTCCCTTTCTAGTTAGTTTTCCTCCCAATTTTTTACATATTTGTTTAAATTCCATATTATTTTCCTTTAATATAACCGATTCCTAAACCTATAAAATTTACGATTAATAGTAGAGCTAAAGTCTCTTTATATAATAACAATCCCCAGACAATTATTATGGCGAGATTGATTAAGCTTAATAAAAATAGGAGTTTCATAATCCAACTACGAAACCTAATTTTTCAACTAAGTATCCGTTTATACCTCCATGACCAACAGTTCCAGCCCAAACATTATTCTTTCTCCATTTCCTAATATAACCAACAATTACACCAAAAATTCCTGCGGATACAAAACTTCCTCCAGCCGCAGCTAAACTTTGTCCGTAAACATAAAAATGCCAAGGTGCAAAAAATGCAAATGCTTGTATAAAGTTTGCAGTATGATAAGACAAATCTCTTCCGATAAGGGGTTGTAATTTTTTGTCAATTAGATCAAGTAAACCTATTCTAGCAACTGGCTCCTCTGACAATGGAGCTACAACAATAATTATGGTTTTTCTAAATAATTCTGGGAAATTAATTGCAATAGGAA
>CAZENX010000040.1:3992-7048 GCA_964513865.1 uncultured Methanosarcinales archaeon
AAAGTATACTATAATTAAAATGTAGGCGAGGGCAAAAAATAATCCTATTACTGTTTCTTTCAAAGTTATAGTGATATAACCAATATCAACTTTTTTCTTAACACCTTTAATTCTATATTTATAAATTAAATAAATTCCAAGGATGAGAGGTATGAACCATAAATTTTTCCCTATAGATAATAAATATATAGCAACCAAAACATTTGCTATTCCTGAAATAAAATAAATCAAGTCTCTTTTAATTTTAATTTCCTTTGATGACCATTCTAAATAGATCATAATTCCTAATATAAAGAAGATGCCAAGCATACTTATCATAAAATATTGTTTTAAGTTAGTCATAATCCAGATTAAAACAAATAATGATAGGGATAATAGAATTGCTATAATCTTATTCTCTTTTACTCCAATTGCTTTCCAGATAAATAATAAAACGATTACAATAACAGAAGAAGCAATATAAACTCCACTTGCTTGGTCAAAGATTTGGGATTTACCAAGAATATAAGTTAATAAAGCGATTAAGCCGATTAGGACATATATTGTATTTAGTTTTTTCTGAGCGATTTGAGTTCTTGTCATCTATTAACATACCCCCATCTTTTCAAAAGAGGATGGAAGATATGCGAAAGTAAGAACAAAATCGAGACCACCATACCTGAGATTAATAAAAAATACCCAAGACTATCTTTAGGTAGTAAACTAGATAAGTAGTAGTACACAAAAATCAGAGCCAAAGCATTGTAGAAATTAAGTTTCTTCAAAACTCCCCAATCTATATTTTTTGTCATTTTATCCTATATCTTTTCCCTGTTTTTTCTAGTTCTTTATCAAAACTTTCTATTTCTTTATCGAGACTTTTTCTTGCTTTGTCAAAACTCTTCCTAGCCTCTTTTATTGGTTGTTCTATTTCTCTAGAAAAACTTTTTCTTATTTTTTTAATTTGTTTTTTAAAGTCTTTTGCTTTACAGACTCCCCTTATTTCTTTTATTCTTCCTTTTTTATCTAATGCAATATTACACTTTTCTTTTAATTTTCTTTTTGGCATTTCAATCTCTTGAATGTGAGGAAGTAGCTATAGCAAAGGCTAGGGAGAACATTATGAAAAGAACTGGGAACGAAGTGAAAGATCCATATATTGGTTCTAATCCATAAATTAGTCCTATAGCAATTATAGCCCCTACAATTAAAAATGTATCTACAAAAACCTTAATCCAAAATTCTTTTTGTTTCTTTTTCATTTTATAATTGAGCCTTAGGATAAACTTTTACATCTAAATAAGCTCCAACTGCAAGGATAAAAATACCTAAAATCAAAAATCCCTTCCATGTCCAAGTTGGTAATAATAAAGAGATAGCTTTAAAGATTAATAATGTACCTAAACCAAAAGTAAATATAGATATAATCTTCAATTTAGCTCTACTTAAGACTTTACTTAATATCTTATTCATTCAAATTTCCTCCTAGCTTATTTTAAAGCATTATATAGGTTGTATAATCCTGAAACACCTATTAAAACAGCTAGTACAGTGTAGAAAGCTCCTACACCAAAGATCATTCCAACAACATCAAAACCTAATGCTGCTAAACCAATGTTAACTGTTCCAACTGTTATCAAGATAAAAACAATCCATTCTAAAGCACCTTTTGGCATATTATCACCTCTTTTTCTTTTTATATTTAAAATAAAAATGTAAGACATAAAGCCAACCAATTATACCATGTACAATAGCATATCCGATAGATTTATTTTTTGAATAGGAAAGTGTTACTGCTAAAGCTCCACCTAAACCAATACTACTTGCTCCAATACTAAATTCTACCATTTTAGCCTCCTTTATTTTCTCCTTGATACGAAATGGTTTATTAAAACTAAAGCGAGATCATCTAAGATTCCAACTATTGGTAGGGCATCTATGATCAGATCTACTGGCATTATTAAGTATATTACTACTACCCAGATTCCATATTTTTTCCACCATTTCCTTAATTTTTTTGTGAATTTTTTTGTAGGTTTTCCCATTTAAATTAAACTCCCTAAAGCAATTTTAAGTATTATAAAGCCTATAGTAACCAAAGGTATTGGTCCTGGAATCAATGCAATTAAAAGTGATGTACTAGCTAAGATTATGCTCCCAGTAATACCCCATACAATAAGAAAGGCAATTATACCTCCAAGTATATCTCCAACAATAGGGAACCATCCACTAAGGAATAATATTAAATCTGCGAGTAAAGAAGCTAGGATTAGTTTACCCCATGGTAAGGCAGCAAATGCGAAAGCATTAACTCCAATTAATAAAACCAAGAATAATGCAGTTGCACCAAAAATTAATAATCCATCTTTAACTAACCTAAATGGGATTAATCTACCTTTCTTTTTTAAATACCATAAAGCAATGATTGCTCCTATTAATGGAACTATAATTGGGAATATAGGACCTAAGACTACTGCTAGAAAAAGAGAAATATAAAATAAGAAACTAAATAATCCATATGAAATTTTAAATTTTTTTTTATTTGTCATTTTCTCTTTCTTTTTTTACCTTTTATCATTAAGATTATTACAACAAGTATTCCAATTAATATAACAGATCCAATAATAATAAATAAACCATAAGTTCTAAACCAGTTTAAAAGATTACATTTAGCTTTACACAAAGGTTTTCTTATTGTACCAATGGGATGTGTAAATCCTGTTTTTATTCCATCGCATTCAATTAAACAAGTATCAATTGAAAAATCTGGAGGAGTAATTATAGGTGCTGAAGGATCTTGTTTTATACATACAAACTTTGCTAAATCACAAGTATACCCTGCTGGACAAGCTTCTGGAGTTGCACATTCAACAGTTCTTGTTCTTTCTACACACTCACTATTTATACATTCTTGCCAATAAACAGTTCTTCCACTTGTATCTGAAGAATCTCTTCTTGGATCAGAAATTTTACAAGGATTTATGAAAGGTGTACACTCTTTTTGTGCCTCTACCCATTGATGATTTTCACAATAGCTTCCATCTGGTAAAACTTCTCCATCACAACAAGTTACAGAT
>CAZENX010000040.1:7058-8729 GCA_964513865.1 uncultured Methanosarcinales archaeon
CTCTTGAGCAATGTTGCATTGGCTGCAAACGCTAACAGTCGCTACTCCTTGGTTGAATTTAAGGGTGAAAAGTTGATTATTGCAACTTCTCTCCTTGACACGGTTTTAGGTGAGGAAACATATAAAAAAATAAAAGAATTTTATGGATCTGATTTAATGTATAAAAAATATGAACCATTATTCCCATATTTTAAGAATTTAGCTGAACAAAATGGTTATATCGTCGTCACAGGGGATTTTGTTTCAACAGAACCAATCTTATACATATTTCTATTTCTACAATAAGCTTCTTGACCATTATAAATTTCAATATTATATAATGTTTGAACTGGAGTGGTTGTAACATAATTCCAACTTTCTTCTGGTTTGAGTGTTCTCTTTCCTTCTAAATTTGGTTCTCCTTCTAAAGCTAATCCTTTCAAACCAGAAAATCCATCTAATAAAGTTGAATAAGCACTATCAGTTATTCTACAATCAACAGTTCCAGAAACTGGAGTTTTTCCTCCAGCAAAGATATCATACTTATAAATTTGATAAGGTTTATATTCAATAGATAATACTCCTGCATTTGGAACACTATTTATACAACTCCAATCACATATCTCTAACTCAATAACATCATTACATCTAAAATTTCCTACAGGAATAGTTCCTGCAGATCTTGGTATTTTAATTCCCTTTTTTAATAAACCATTTACTTTATAACTAATATATCTTGTAGGCTGATACCACTCATAAGAATTTGTAGAAACACCCACAGGATATAATTTTAGTGGATCACACAAAACTAAACTAGATAATCTTATTGAAGTTCCTCCTTCAGGAATAAGTCTATTTATCTGTTTAGCAAATTCCACAGGTTGTTCTTTACAAGTATACCAACCAAAAGTTGGGACATAAAGTTCTTGATATCCTGCTCCTGCAAAAGGCAATACACCTGATTTAGCAGCAACAATAGCTCCAATGAATAATAATGATAGAATAAATATAAGTTTCCTATTTTGTTTAAATTCTTTTTTTAGGTTCATATTTTAACTCCTAACTTAAATCTAAATAAAAATAAAAAAAGAACTAACTAAATTTCTTAGTTAGCTTTATTCAGGCTTAGTCTGAGTCAATAGTTATGGTATCAAAATTTGCACCTTTGTTTAGTACAAGATCTTTACCTTGCCATGAACCCAAATCATCTACTCTAAGGTACCACTTATCTCCACCTGCATCTAAGTTACCTTCATTTACAGTAATAGATAACTTATATTTAGATGTGAAAGTGCCTATGTATGTCTCTGGAACAGTCAAACACTGCTCATTAGCCCAGTAATTTAGTACATCACTATCCCATGCTAAATCTTTTCCTGAAATTAGCTGAGTTGTAAATGCACTATGCTCTGCACCTTCTGGGGTGTTTGTGTCATCATGGTCAAAACAGACTACATAGTTTTTCAAGTATTGGTTACCTTGTGAATTGGCTAAGTCTACATGGAAGTAGTAAGCTCCATCTCCACCAGATTCATTGTAGTACATAGTGTCATCTGCTGCTGCTGCTGTACCTGGTGCTGCACCCATCATAATCTCTCTTGCAGATACACCTGTATCTGTGGTTCTACTTACATTTGTTTGTCCATTAATGTCTCCAGTAATATCAGTTTCATCAAAGACATCATCTATGAC
>CAZENX010000041.1:0-1215 GCA_964513865.1 uncultured Methanosarcinales archaeon
CCATTTTATAATCTATCTGTGATGAGGGTGAATCTCTTTCCTTAACTTTAAGTCTTTTATATGGCTTAGCTTGGTCTTTAATAATTTGTTTATATCTGTGGAGATATCCTCTAAAAGTAAAGCTACATGCTCTCCTCCCAAATAGTGAGGCAGGATAACATAATCTGCTCCGGCATCATAAAGCTCTAATGCTTCATCTACCAAGTTAGCTGTTACAATTATTTTTGCTTTGGTATTAACCTTTTTGACCTTTTTTATCAATAAAAGATTATCATCAACATTAGGTATTGTTGAGACTATTAAGCTAACATGTTTAATGTCCAGTCTTTCTATTACTTCTAGGTCTCCAATGTCACCATAGATGCAGGATATTTTATTTGATATGAGCTTTTTTATAATATCAGGGTTGAAATCAACTATTACACAGCTTTTCTTTAATTTTTGCAGAGTTTTGAAAACCTTGTAACCAATCCTATCATAACCTATCAGGATTACCTCTTTTTTCATTTTATCATGGAAATAATGCATAACATGGGTTTTTGTGGTTAGTCTCTCAAATCCTGATAAAAATCTGGTTAAGTGTCTATATATCTTGTTATCAAATTTAACAAAATAGGATGTAAGAGTGATTGAAACTACTGCAATAAGTGTGGCTATTGAAAATATTTTTTGGGATATATGTCCTAATATTAATCCTTGGGCTACAATTATTAATGAAAATTCCGAGATTTGAGCTAAATCAATAGAGGTTAAAAAAGATGTCCTTTTTGTATAACCAAAATAGCTGCATATAATCATAGTGATAAAAGGTTTGAATAATATTGTAAAGATTATTAAAACAAAAATAAACCAGAGTAATGAGGCTCTAATATCTGTCAAAATAAGTTCCATGCCTAAAGAAACAAAAAATAAAGTAGCAAAGAAATCTTTTAAAGAACGTACACGGGCTATTACTTCGATATTATAAGGCAGATTAGCTATTGTTAAACCTGCAACAAAAGCACCGATTGCAATAGAAAATCCCAACATATTAAATGAGATTGCGAAAACAAAACATAATGAAACCGCTAATAAGAATAATAATTCCTGTGAACGGGCTGCAAACTTGAAAATGTAAGGGAAGATGTATCTGCTTGCAAAAAAAGCTATAACAAACAGAAGCATTCCTTTTAATAATGAAACAAGTATCCATACTGGTGCAAAACCGTTTCCTGC
>CAZENX010000041.1:1225-7861 GCA_964513865.1 uncultured Methanosarcinales archaeon
TGCTAAAACAGATAAAGCCAGTATTGCAATAATATCCTGCATCAAAAGCAACCCAATAATAACCCTTCCATGTAAAGTATCTAATTGACGTTTATCACTTAATAATTTTACAACCACCATTGTGCTGCTAAATGCCAGAACCAAACCTATGTACATAGATTCCATTGGAATAAAACCAAACATTATTGCTATAAAGAAAGCTGTTGTAAACAATATAAAGAACTGTAATAAGCCTCCTAAACTTGCAATATTACCTATGTCTCTTAACTTCTTTAAATCTAACTCAATTCCAACAGTAAACAATAAGAAAGCAATGCCTATTTCTGCTAATAACCTAATCGTATCCACATTGGTTACTAAGCCTAAAACAGGGCCAAGGATAAAACCAACAAGAATATAAGCAGGAATCAACGGCTGTTTTAGTAATCTAGCAAGATACCCACCAACAGTGGCTATAATAATCATTAACCCAATATCAATAAATATATTTTGCATATTCTTTTTTACTGAATAAAAGGGTATATAAAGGTTTCTAATCACTCAAAGACAAATTAAATTTATTCACAATAATTTTGTTATCATATATAAGTAGTAAAGATAGAAAGATTTATATATTCATTATTGTTTTGGTAAATTATGAAAATATTAGATACATATATAGGAACTGAACCTTCTACAGTAAAAGTAGATGCTTCTACAGAGTTAGAAAAGTTAGTTAAAAAAGCTAAAAGATTAAGAAATCTATCTTTTTCAAAAAAATTAGAAGCAGTTAAAAAACTTTCAATTGATGCAATGGTTAATGCTTATGAACAAATGATTTTCTGGGGGAATAAAGCTGATAGTTTGAGAGAAGTAAAGGTTATTGACAAGAATGGTAAAGTAGATAATTCTTTATATGATGAAGCTAAAACAAAGTATGAAAAATATTATAACATTGTATTTCAAACTCATCCGTTAAGTTATGCTCTTGAACAAAAAGCAGGTTGTTGTCGTTATCAGGGTACTTTATTTTTCATTTTAGGTTATGAAGCACAGCTAGGTGATAAACATTTTATTCAATCTCTTGTTATCGGCGAAAATTATAAAACTGTATTCAATGATGTTGTTAAAGACAACAGGTTACATCATGTTTGTATATTTATAGAAAGCCTAATGGATAAATTCCTTGATTATTCTGATAAAGACCCTAAAATATTTGAACGAGCTATTGAAAAACTTAATGGATATAAATTTTATTCTTACCACAAAACACCTGAAGGATTAGTACTAGTAGAAAATCGAAACAAACATATTATAGATTTAGAAGACAGCAAATAATTTTATTTCTTTATTCTGCAATTCCCAGAAGGCAAAGCTTTTATAATATCATCCAAATCTGTATTAAACTTTTTATTAATCTCTTTGGCAATTGCTGATGGCTTTTCATCTCCTTGCTCTATAACAAAGAAATCCTTGCAATGTTTTTTAATTGCAGAAACAGGACCAGACATTACCTTGCCTTTATATAAACCTACTGCCATATTTATTTTTGGAGAGAGATAATTCTTTTTGCCATAAATCATAAAAGCTCCTTTTTTTAGATATTCTCCTGCCTTTGCTTTCTTGCTTACCTGCTCTGGCAAAATATAATAAACCTCTGTAAATGATAAACCTAATCTCCAGGCTCTGGAAAATGTTGCTGTAAATTCTGCTGTCTCTTCTATAGTTCTCTCTGGTATTTTCTTTTTATTTGATTTTACAACAACAAAAGGACTTCCTGCTATGTCTGTATGAAAAACCAAATCATCTTTATCAGTATATTTCTTTATTATAATTTCATTGGTTGTAGCGTCTCTTCCTCCTATTATTAAAAAACTATCAGAAGAATAAAACCATCTGAACCTTTCAAACCATTCTTTCTTTGTTCTTTTAATTTGTTTTTCTTTTTTCTCAATAATGGTTTCTTTTTCTTTTTTTAAATTGTTTAGTTTGCCTTTTGTCTTTTCCAATGCCTCTTTGGCACCTTCCAGTTTTTTCTTTGCCTTCTTTGCCTTTTCAAAATAGATAGAAGCATTTTTTTCAACTGATTTATCAATAAATATATCTATTCTTTCCATTTTCAGCCTTGGCTTAAGGTTATGATTAAAAAAGCTATTGTCATCAATATAAGGCTATGTTTAAAGCCAGCAGTAACATCCCCTTCTGACAATTTTCCTATGATCAATCCTGCAAAAAAACCTTGGAGTAAAGCTAACATTAAAAATACGCCATGCAGACTCACAAACCACAATCTTAAAGAGCCAAAAAAATCAGTAAATGAACTAAATTTAATTGAAACAAAGGTAGTTAAACCCTGAATATTTGTAGTAGCTATATTAAAACCACCTGCAGCCGGAGCCTGCATACCTGCAATATAAGGTATTAAAAGATTCTGGATGATTATCATAACACCCAAAAAAACAAAGAAGATTATGTAGCTTTGAATAACCTGGTTATGGATAGATGCCCTCCTGGTTTCTTTTATCTTTTTAATCTCAATTAGAGAAGCTGTAATAGATTCCAAAACATCCTCCATATTGCCTCCTGCTCTCTCTGCTTCAATAACAGTTGATATAGACCTTTTAATAACATCATTTCTTGTTGCTTTTGCAAAATTGGTTAAGGCTTTGTGCAATGGAATAGACCAATCTACCTGATTAGCAAGCTTTTTAACATGCTTGTTTAGAGGACCATAATCATTTTCAGCAGCATGAGCTACTGCCTTTGCAACAGGCATTCCTGATCTTAAAGCAGAGGAAAAGTTTCTTACAAAATCTAAAAATCTTGTCTCATACTCCTTTCTTTCTCTTGACTCTGTAAAGAAATCCAACCATATCTGGAACCATGCTGCTGTTATCGCTAAACCCATAAAAGGAAAGAACCATCTTGTTCTGATAAAAAGAGATATGTCTATGATTAACAATATTATTCCTAGTGTAATTCCATACCAGTATTTTTTCTTAAATCTGATCATTTTATATCTGCGGTTGATTTATTTCTAAAAATACCAAAAATAATATATTTAGTATTGGAATTATTACATAGGTTCCAATAGCTATGATAGTACCTACACCAAACCCACCAATCATTCCTCCAAGCATACTAACTAAGGTTAGGGTAGATACAAAAAATAAAGGAGCTGCTATCAGCACTCCTGTATAGATATCTGAATAAGTGCTTATTGCTTCAACATATTTCTGCCTTTCTAATCTATAGCTAAGCAAGGCTTCCTTTGATTTTTGATTGAGATAAATCTTTAAATCTCCTCCACTTTCAATTGTGCTGACAAGACCATCAAAAAATTCTTTTAATTGCTGATTGGGGGTTGTAACAGCAACTGACCTTATAGCTGTAAGCAAATCATAACCAAATACCTCTATGTAGTTTGATATCTTCTCAATCTCCTTTGATACTTCACCATATTCCTTTGACTTAGCGATTAACTTAAACATTGTGCCAGGAGAAACTCCAGAAGCTGCTACAGATGCCATGTGATCTATAGCAAAAGGCAGATTAGTATTAATAGAGCGTACCCTTTTTTTAATCTTAAAGTTAGGAGCAATGTAAAAGAAGGCAAAGCATAGACTTGTTAATATCAATGAAAACAAGAGAGCTTTTGTAAAGTTAATAAAGAAAGGTACCTGTTGCAGACTAAAGAAAATTAAGGAAAAAGGAAAACTAACTAAAAAAGTTAAGATAGTGATAAAGAACATTATATTTACATAAGTATTAGATAAAATCTTTATGTTTGCATATCTTAAATTCAAATAAAGTTGCTTAAAAAAATCTGGGAAATGGCTCATTAAAGTTAAAACTATCTTTCTTACAATTATATTTGCTAAGAAACCTAAAGAACTGGGTGTATATATCTTAACCTCTTTTTTTAATAAAATGGTCCTGATTCTCTCTGCCTGTTTAGCCATTAATGTCGGGGCTTCTGCCCTCAATTCAGCTTCAGCCTTTCTTCTTAGTTTTAATATAGAAGGAGTAATCTCTGTTTTCTCTCCTATAAATCTTTTTCTCTCCCCTATCCTTCTTCTTATATTTTTTATTAATTCCAAATTAAATATCCCACCAAATCTTATCTTCTCAGGCTTAACCTCTTCTTTTTCCATAATTTCTTCAAACAAGGACTTTTTCTTTTTTCCCAGGAAAGGAAATCTATAAGTTGGTTTTGGAACCTTTAATTTTCTTTTTGGAAGGGGCTTGGGAATCCTTATTTCAGAAATTCTTGCTGTTTGTTCAATTTTTGGTTCTAATATTTTTTCTTTTATTGCCAGTTTTGGAGCTACTTCTGGCTCTGGCATTGTTTCTTTTACAATCTCTTTAGTCTGTTTAAAGAAAGGTATTTTGATTAGTTTCTCTTTTCTCTTTGGTAATTTTATTTTTGGTGTAACCTCTTCAGTAATCTCCTCAGCTAACGGCTCAACTGACTCAGCCTTTACTGCTCCATAGATTTCTGAGAATATCTGGGCATTGATAAAATCTATTTTCTTTAACAAATTAAGAATATAAGAATTATAATACATAATAAGGTCATTTTTAGTCCTTAACCCCAATATTCTGTTTTTTAAAGCAGCATATTGTTTATAAGTATACTTACCTTTCTGATACTCTTTTTCTAAATTTGAGATATCTCTTTCTAGATTTTCTTTATAGCCTTCATAGCTGTCTAATTCATTTAAAATTTCATTTATTTCATTACAATAAGTTTTTGCTTCAGCGAACATTATATTACACCCAACTATATCTAAAGTATACAGTATATCTAAAGTTCTGACTCTAGTTCAGCTAAAATCCTTTTAATATTATATGTAGATTTAAGTATCTGCTCTTTTGCTACATTTAATCTTAATCTGCTTTCCTCATCGTTTTTTGAAGAAAGCTTCTCGCCTAGGTCAGCTAACAAAGATATTTTTTCTACTTCCTCTTTGATTTTTTCATTCATTTTAGATATTGGTTGATTACCTTGTCTTTATCCGAATAATAATCTTTTATTATTTTGTTAAACTGCTTATAGTTAGTTATGTTTCTATCAGCTAAAGCTTTTAATAACAAAGCCCTTATTCTTAATTCATTGTTTAAATCTTCTGGAGAAATCCCTGTGTTTTTCATAATCTTATTTAGGATTAAAGAAGGTGTATCAAGCATATTTACAAAATCATTTAATGGATTATATTGAAACATTCTATTATATTGAACCTTTCCCAATTTAGAGGTCTCTGCTTTTTTAATCTCCAAAAGCTCTTTTATCCTTCTGATGTTTTTTCCTTTCTCCTTTATATGAGTAACTACGCATACAACATCAAGGGATTCCACTAACGAAGCTGGTAACTTTATAGGTGGGGTCTCTAGTCTTCTAACCATTGTCTCAACAGAACCTGCATGAAAGGTTCCAAAACTAGGATGACCAGATGCCATGCCCTGAAAAAGAACAAAAGCTTCATGACCACGGACTTCTCCAACAACAACATAATCAGGATTTTGCCTAAAGGTTTCTCTTAATAAATCAAATAGTGTTATCTCTCCATATTCTTTGCCTAAAAGATTAGGTATGCCAAAGCCGGTTCTTACAACAGAAGGCATCCAGTTTTCATGAGCTAAATTCAATTCACGTGTATCTTCTATTGAACAAATTCTTGAATCAGCTGGAATAAAATGAAGTATGCTGTTTAAAAAAGTGGTTTTACCGGAAGCAGTCTCTCCTATAACCATTATATTGAATTTATGCTCTATTGCGTACCAAAGAAAAGCAAATACTTCTGGTGTTGCAGTACCAAATTTTATTAAATGTATTGGTGTCCAAGGGTCCTTTGTAAACTTTCTTATTGTAAAAGTTGGTCCTCTTGTTGTAACATCTTCTGTATACGTTGCGTTTACTCTAGAGCCGTCTGGCAAAGCACTGTCTAATAAAGGTTTTGCATAGGATATATATTTTCCACATTTCTGGGCTAACTTTTCAACAAAATCTGTAAGATTTTGAATAGAACTAAAAACTATGTTTGTTCTAATATTCTCAAATTTTCTGTGTACAACATATATAGGAAAACCAGCACCATTACATTCTATATCTTCAATAAAATAGTCTTTAAGCAAAGGTTCTATCTCATTCAAGCCAATAGAATCTCTAAATATATAATACATTATCTTTTTATAGGTTTCTTCAGATACCTTTGTTCCCAATTCAACCAAGATAGATTGCACATTTTTTTCAAGATACTCTAACAAAAGGTTGAATTTAGTTGCTTTTGCATAGCTTATGTTAATCATCTCTTCCAAAGCTAGCTGAACCAATCTTAAAACTTCTTTTTCAGTTTTATCTAATCCAGGTTCTTCTATAAAATATATAAGCTCATTGCTTTTATCATCCCAGAAGACATGAGCATATGCATAAGGTGCTATCAGTGGATATCTTATATTTATCTCTCTTTCATCTTTAAACTCTGGTATGTCCACTATTTTTGGTATGGTATCAATCTCAAACTTCACATTTTCAAATGCCATTTTTATGTTTTCTTTTCAAAGTTTTTTACTTTTGCTGTTAAAAAATCAGCATAGCTTTCCAGTATTAATTCTAAGTCATAAGAGGCATAGGTTGAATTTATATGAGCTATTACC
>CAZENX010000042.1:0-7843 GCA_964513865.1 uncultured Methanosarcinales archaeon
GTTTTCTGTGTATAGTTAGATTAAACCGCACGCCGCACTCCTTGTAGTGCGCCCCCGCCAATTCCTTAAAGTTTCAGTCTTGCGGCCGTACTTCCCAGGCGGTGAACTTAATACCTTCGCTTCGGCGCTGCATATACACGGAGTATATGCACCACCTAGTTCACAGAGTTTACAGCTAGGACTACTCGGGTATCTAATCCGGATTGCTCCCCTAGCCTTCGTTCCTCACCGTCAGACCCATTCTAGACAGATGCCTTCGCCATAGGTAGTCTTCTAAGGATTATAATATTTAACCACTCCCCCTAGAATACTTCTGCCTCTTCCTGGTCTCAAACACAACAGTCTCTTTTGCACAGTGCTAGATTAAGTCTAACAATTTCACAAAAGATTTATTGTATCGGCTACGAACCCTTTAGGCCCAATAATTATGATTGCCACTTGTGGCTCTGGTGTTACCGCGGCGGCTGGCACCAGTATTGCCCACCACTTATTCATTAAGCTACTTACACTTAACAAAAGCCAACCCGAAGGTTAGCACTCTGGATTCCCTTATCACACTTTCGTGCATTGTAAAGTTTTCGCGACTGCTGCACCCCTTAGGGCTAGGGCCCTTGTCTCAGTGCCCTTCTCGAGGCTAGAACTCTCATTCCCTCTACTGATCTTTGGCTTGGTGAGCCTTTACCTCACCAACAACCTAATCAGCCGCCAACTCATCTTATAGCATTGCTTTTGAGAAAAAGAATTTTCCAATACCAATTTCTTATCCAGGTTTAGCCTTAGTTTCCCAAGGTTATCCCAGACTATAAGGTAGATTATCGACGTGTTACTGAGCCTTCTGCCGGTGACCGAAGTCCCCTTAACTTGCATGCCTTAGTCGAATCCAGATAGCAGCAATCTCCCGCAGGATAAACGGGAATTAATTGCAAGATACTTTAAAAATTAACATGAAACCACTACTATCAATTTACTCTTACTCATACTCATCAATTAATAAGTATTCATATGAGATACTACCATCACTATTCAGGTTGTATCATAAAAAATTTAAAGAAAAGATATCACAATTTCCATCCTTTCATAACAATTTAACAAAATTTTTGCTTTATAAACATTACGGTCTAAGCAGCAGCTTTTCTTTTTCTTTTCTCTTTTTTAATTCTCTTCCTCTGCCACTTCCATCTCATCTGTCTCTTCTTTTTCCATCTTCTTGAAGACCTTTTCATTTCTTATTATTCTTTTTTATCTTTTTATAAAGCTTATTGATACTTAGTAGACACCACAGGTTTCTACAACTTCCTGTAAAAATGCTCCCGACGGGATTTGAACCCGTGTTATCGCCTCGAAAGGGCAATGTCCTTGACCGGGCTAGACGACAGGAGCATTAATTAAAATTATTTTTTATACTTTTTAAACTTAACTAAACAAAAAAATGGGCCTGCCCGGATTTGAACCGGGGACCCTAAGACAAGTCAAAAGTTTCCCTTAAAACTCTCTGGCTGTCCTAGCCCAAAAAGGTTGTACCTGATCAGGTCATATAAGACTTGCACTCATAAGGATTTACCCTTACAAACAGTGCTCTAGACCAGGCTGAGCTACAGGCCCTTATCCATTAAAACTGAAAAATTTCTATTTAAAAGTTTCCATCTCTTAAACTACTTTATATTGTTACTACTCGTTAAAAGATACAAACCAAAAGCTTTATATACCCCTTTAACATCATATATAATACAATTATTAAGTGGGGGCAAAATGTCAGAAGCTAAATGTAAAAACTGTGGAGTTATATTCACTTTCAATGGAGAATTCCCAACTGCAGTTCACTGCAATTGTGAGTCAACAGAATTCGACATTATAAATAAATAATAATCACCTCTGTTTTCCCCAGAAGAAAGGCGTTCTTCAATTACTCGTTAATCCTGAAGGACACTTTCTTCCAGGGTTATTACAAGCTCATTGATTAGACAAAAGGTGGGCTTGAATTTCACTAAAAAAATTCAAAAAATGTCAAAAACAATATTATTTGTGGACGATGAAGTAAAAATTTTAAAATGGACAGGAAGAGCTCTTGAAGAAAAAGATTTCTTAGTGTTACCTTATTCAGATGGAAAAAAAGCTTATACTGCAATTGAAGAAGATTTAAAATATGATCTATTATTAATTGATCTTTCAATACCAAGATTTCCTGGAGATGAAATAGCTAAATTATCAAAAGCTAAACATCCAAGAACACCTATTGTTGTCTACTCTGCTTATAATCATAAACTCCCAGAAGCAAATGCCTCTTTTCATAAATCAGGAAGTTCAGAAAATTTAGTAAAATTAATTGGATCTTTACTTAGATAAAAACAATAAAATGCCACAAACTTTAGAAGATATACCAACTCCAGAAGAAGTACCAGAGCAACCATATACAACCCTTTCAGATTTGTATGAAGGAGATAAAGATGAATTCTTTTTTCAAGCAGTATTTGTAAAATGTTATGGATCTCCTAGTATTGAGTTTTCAAAATATCTTGATATAATTCGTGATAAAGAAGGTGCAGCAGAAGCAAAGAAGTTTAAGAGAAGAGTTCTTCAATTCAAAAGAGAATTATTAAATGATAATTAAGATTCTTTCTCCAGACAAGGAATCAGCTCCAAGATATAGTTTGCTTTCATTATTATATGAAATTAAAGGTGATGAATTCTTTTTTCAAACATTAGAAGTAAAAGGTTTAAAATATTTAAGTTATCTTAACACAATTCGTAGACAAGAAGGTTTAACAACAGCAATAAAAGTTGCTCTCTACAGGACATTTCCATTATAAAATCAAATCAAACTAGCAAAAAAATATCCAGCTAAACATCCTGCTGTCAGATAGGGCATTGCAGGATAATATCTATTTTTCTTTCCTTGGGTTAATAATAAAAATAATGCAACAGCAACAAACACAGGAATTATCAATGCTTTTAATCCTATAGCACTATAAATTACAACTGTAAATAACAAAGGAAAACCTATATCTCCTCCACCCAAAATTGCAGCTTTCTTTTTATCATATGGAATTAATAAACCCGCAAAAATCTTTAATGAAGTCTGAAATTTTGCCAGCTTAATCATATGTTTTGTACTCCAGACAGCTATCATATCATACACACTTATTATAAATAATAAAACCAAAGCAGAAAAAGTATTAAATATCGGAGCAAAAATTGCAACCAAACCCCCATAAATAAAAATCTCTGTCAGATTATGAACATAAACATCAATCTCTACAACTTTAAATATTGCAGCTAATAATGCAATTATTACTGCTATTTTTTCATCAAAAAATACAGCCAAAGAAACTATCAAAGCAAACCAGACCGCAAAGAAGAACCAGGCTTTCCATAATTTTCTTAATTTAAATCTTGCTAAAACTAAAATTAAAATAGTTATTAATATAATAATAAATGTAGTTGGTATGAATGAAGTTTGTTGTTGTATTTCAGGCCTCTGAATTCCTAATGGCAAAGCTTTTGTAAAATAAACATGATTGATGTATATACCTACGTATTGTGCAGCTAAAAAAAGTAAAACTAAAAGCAAAATAACTTTCAAATTGTGTTTCATTAATTTAAATTATAATTTTTATGTATATAAAGTTTAGGTAAAAGTTATTTTAATTAATTAAAAGAATATTTTACTTTTTTTATTTGTTTATAATCTTTTAAACAATTATTAATTATATCCTTTCTATTAAGGATAAAATATCTAAATCTACCATCTCTTAATCCCCTTGAATAACCATTTATTACAGAAGAAGTAATAACTTCTTTTCCAGAATCTTTTACAACCTGTAAAGCAGGAATAAAATCAGCATCCCCTGTTATTAAAATACATTTATCACATTCATTTTCAATTATACATTTTCTTACTATATCTACAGCAATTTTGATATCAATACCTTTTTCTTTCTTTTTAACATTTCCAATACAGTCATTACAATTTTGTTTAACAATAGGTTTACAAGTAGGACACAAATCTAATGAGTCAATGATTTCCTTTTTTTCTTTTACTATTTCTTTTGTTGAGTTTTTTTGTAATTTTCTAGTAAAAACTTTTATTCCTCGTTTTTCTAAATCATTCAAAAATTTCATATGATTATAATAATTTAATTCACTATCTCTAATATCTGGAATAGAATTATAATATCTTATTTGTTTAATTTTAAAATTATATTTATTACATATAAAATTAGCTAATTTTTTAAAATCTATATGAGCAGGTTTGATTATTTTTTTACTATTATAATACCAATTATTTCCATCTATAAAAAGTATTATTTCTTCCATGTTATTTAAAAAATAAGATATAAAGAATAAATAAATATTATTGTAATAAAAACCCATTATTCCCTTAACGAGTAAGGTCATAATGGGGACTTTATATTCCTTAATTATTCATACTGGTATTTAAATGTTTTTATCTTCCGTTTTTTTGAATACAATAAAGTAACCTTTAAATATCTCAAAAATTTATTCTACTTTATGAAAAAACAGATGTTAGACCCTTGGGGTTCTTTGGCAGTTTCTAACTATGAAAAAGTATTCAAAGAATTTGGTCTCTCAAAAATACACTCAAAATTGCAATTAGATCATCATTTATTCAGAAGAAATATTATAATTGCACATAGAGAATTTGAAAAAGTTTACAAAAGAATCAAATCAAAATCAGCTTTCATTAATATGACTGGTGTTGCATGCTCTGGCCCTTTTCATTTGGGGCATAAAATGGCTACTGATCTTTTTGTTTTATTCTCAAAATATACAAAAAATAATTATTTTGCAGCTGCAGAAATTGATGCCTATGTTTCAAGACCAAAAATTAACACCTTGCAAATGGCAAAAGATATTGCAGTTAATAATATTGCGCATGCTCTTGCTCTTGGAGTTCCAAAAAATGCAATCTATGTTCAGTCAAAAAAAGATTCTAAATATTATACTTTCACTTTATCCCTATCAAAAAAAATAACAGAAAATATGTTCAGAGCTGTCTATGGTCACTTGGATGTTGGTAAAATGGCAGCAAATCTATTACAATATGCTGATATTTTACACCCTCAATTAGAAAAAGGTAAAATGCCTTCTATAACAGGCATTGGTTTAGAACAAGACCCTCATGCAAAATTAACAAGAGATTTAGCAAGAAGAATAGATGAAAATGTAGAATTGCCTTCATTTATCTACTTCAAACATCAATCAGGATTACAACAAGGAACAAAAATGTCTGCCTCAGAGCCTGATACAGCTATATTTTTAGATGATAAACTGCCAGAAGTTAAAAGAAAATTAGCAAAAACATTCACAGGCGGAAGAGAAACTTTAGAGGAACAAAAGAAAAAAGGCGGAAATCCAGATATCTGTAAAATTTATGAGATTCAAAAATTTCATAATCCTTTAGACAAACAAGTCCAATCAATCTATAATAAATGTAAAAAAGGCAAATTATTATGTAAAGAGTGTAAAGGTTTGTGCTACACTTTTTTATCAAAATTCCTTGTAAAACATCAAAAAAAGCTAAATTCTACTGTAAAAACAGCTAAAAAAATAGTATATTCTGTGTAACTAATCAGTAATAACAAATAGAAAGCTTTATACTTTCTGTTGCGTTTCACAACATTAGTTTATATATTTTGTGTGCTTTGATTTATATAAAGTTATCGCTTCTTTAGGATCAGCACAATTACTTTTTTGTTGTTATGTTTCATAGGCATAGAGATATGTGCGGAGTTACCATACTTACTGACTTTTCTCCTTAATACCTCATCAACCTTGATATGATCAAAGTCAATTCCTCTGAATTTCATATAGTATAGGAATACCTATACATTTATATACTTTTCGGTAGTATAGAATATACTTAAAATGCTTGAAAAACCATTAAAGAAAGGAGTTTCATTTAAGGATAAAACAATCACAATAGAGCAGTTTAAGAAGTTCTTTTCAACTATAAAGCAAATTGAGGAGCCATTTCTCGTTCTTTATTTTGAGAATATGTATTTGTTAGCTCTTGAAACAGGGGCCCGTATAAATGAAATAATACAGCTTAAACCAGAAAATTTTAATCTGGAAACAAAAGAAGTAAGGATCATAATAAGCAAAAGGGTTTATAGATATGAGGATATGAAACCTTTGAGTGATGCTTTGGTAATGAGATTAAAGAAACATTTAAGGCAATACTCAACAGAAATTGATATCCATAACTATATTTTCTTTAGTTTGCAAATGCAATTAATAGGGTATGTTAATGAAAATACAGTTAGGAACCATCAAAAAAGGATCCTTAAAAAAGCTGGTTTGTTTGAAACTTACACTGTTTCTAATCAAGGCCATAAATTAAGCAGATTTACTTTTCACTCAATAAGGCATTTGTCTGGGCAAGTAGTTTGTGATAAATATGGAATTTATGCAGCAAAGAATCATTTGAATCATACTAATATAAATTCTACATTACAATATTTAGATTCTAACCAGGAAAGAAAAAAAGAGATCAAGAATCTATTTGAGAATGTTATGGATAATGATCAAACTAAAGATATGCTTTTCCAATTTATTAATTTGATGTTGCAGAATAAAATTATAAATAATAATATAGGATCTGTTAATGATTCTAATTTATTTTTAGGAGATCTTGTTAAGTTTTTCCAGAAAAAAAATTAAGCTGGAACTACTCCCCCACCAATTCCTCTTGCAAGGTTCTCAACTGCAATAGCCATGTCCTTAACACTCACAGCCATTTCGTGAGCTCCTACATTTGTATCAGCTGCATATTTATATTGAACTATTTGCAATACAACTGTTAAAAGCATAAACACAACAAAAATTAATGTTGTCCCATGCTTCTGCCACCAGGATTGTTCTTGCAATCTATCTCTCAAGTTTTTTTGAATACCTAACCTTTGCAATCTCATATCTTCATGAACATAATAAGCTCCTGCCTTTTTCATTATCTCATCAAGATCTTGTAATCCAAAATTTACAAATTCTCCATCTTCTCTTATATAATGCCAATACTCATTTTTATCCATCTGTATTGTTGGCATTGGCAAAATTTTCTTTGATTTTTTTGTTATTGCCCAATAATCCCCAGCAGATCCAACTCTCTGGAACATAGCAAGATCATCCCCAACTTTCTGGACTTTTGCTCCGACTTTTGCAAATATAGGGAATTTTTTATTAAATTTTAACTTATTCCAGATTAAATGGAAACCAAGCAGAATTATCATTCCAAATAAAATAATTCCAAAAAATAACAATACATAAGTTGTTGTATTAGAAAAACTTGGCAGAGAGAATCCTGTGCTCTCTGTAAAACTTGACATAATTCCCATATTTATTTCCTCTTTGATCTATGCCCGCATTTACGGCAAACTATATGTTTCTTGGTTATGTAAGTATTACCAGATTTACATTTCTTGCAAATATGTCCAATAGGTTTTGTTCCTCTTTTTGTCATGATATTTCAATTACCAAAGAATTAGTTATAATTAAATTGTGTGCTTTGGATTATATAAATGTTTTGATTACAATTACAATAAAATTCTTATTATAATGCATAAAATATAAGTTAACATAATTGCTGGAATAAAAGGTATTTCTTTTTCTCTTTTTTTAAATCTTTTAAATATCCATTTATAGATCAATGAAACAAGACACATCAAAAAAGTAAAAACAAGAATTTCATAGATATTTCCAAAAGTCATTCCTATTGCTGTTAAAATTTTAAGATCTGCAATTCCATAAAAAATTCCTATCTCTGCAAGGAATAAACCAATTATAAAAGAAAAGGATCCTAAATAAATGTTGTTTGGATATCCAACTG
>CAZENX010000043.1:0-7769 GCA_964513865.1 uncultured Methanosarcinales archaeon
AGTGTAAACCGCATCATAGTCGCCTGCTCCTCCACCAGAGCCACCATTACCACCATTTCCATTTGTTCCATCACCACTCCAAGTTGTTCCACCTCCGCCTCCGCCTGTTGCAGTATAAGAACCAAAAGCAGAATTACCACCTTGTCCGCCTCTTGTGCCAGAAGAAGAACTTCCAGAACCACCACCGCCAACTGTCACGCCAATATTGGAGCCTGGAGTAACAGGAACACTAGTAAGATATCTAAGACCACCAGCACCTCCACCGCCGGCTCCTCTTGCAGAACCACTTGGTCCTCCTGCTCCGCCTCCTCCGCCGCCAGCTACAACCAAAACAGCATCAAGAGTACTAACACTTGCTGGAACACTGAAGGTGCCAGATGAAGTAAAAGTCTGCGTTGATGATGTGGTTGATGTAACTACCTTTATTGAACCAGTTCCTTCTGTCTTTATAGTAGTCTCCTGAGATTTAGTAAGGGTAGCATCAGATACTGACCATTGAGAAGCATCATCCATTGTATCTATTGTTTTGCTAAGAGCAAATACTAAATAGGATAATATCAGGATAAAAAATACTAAAAATAAAATTACAAGTCCTCTTTTTTTATTCATTTTTCTTATTATTTACCTCTTTTATGATGAAAATTGTTTTTTTATCAAGTGATTTCTTATCATCTTTTATAATTGGGATTATTTGTAATTTAGAATCCTTATTCCATCCTTTGAGTTCTGCTACCCATTTAGGTATTGTTATTCTTAGTTGTTTTTTAGATGGCATTCTATATCCTATTTTAGGATATTTTAGGATACTATTGATTTATAAACTTTTTGTTTTTTAGAACAAATGAAAAGGTTTACAAAATTTATTTTGAAAAACTTTTTGTTTTTTAAGGTATTGACATAAAAAAAAGATTTATATAGCAAATGGTATTATTTTAATAAAAATGGCAGAAGAAGAGGTTAAAGAGGTTACTGAAGCATCTGAGCAGCAATGTATATTCTGCAAGATAATAAAAGGGGAGATACCTTCTAAAAAGATTTATGAAGATAATATTGTTTCTGTTATATTAGATATAAATCCTGCTAATTTAGGTCATGCTTTAGTTCTGCCAAAAGAACACTATGCCATAATGCCCCAGGTTCCTGGTAAAGAATTAGGACATATGTTCAAAATCTCTAAGCATATATCTAATTGTATGCTCAAAGCTTTAGATGTAAAAGGCACAACAATCTTTGTTGCTAATGGAGCTCTTGCAGGACAGAAAGCCCCTCATTTCATGATACATATTATCCCAAGAAAAGAAGATGACGGATTATTTGTCATACCTAAAAAAGCTGTAAAAGAAGATGACCTTGAAAAGATAAAAGATATAATAGTGAAAAAGCTAAAGGAAAAGCTTGGAAGGGAGCCTATTGGAGAAAAAGCTGAAGAACGTGAAGATGTGTTAGAAGAAAAGGAAGAGAAAGAAGAAAAAGTTGAGGAAAAAGAAGAACAAAAAGAAATAGAAGAAAAAAGTATAGAAGAACCTAAAAAAGCAGAGAAAAAACCAAAGAAACTTTTGAGTGAAAACGAAAAAGGTTTAGAGAAATTAAAGATTTCTCAAAAAGAAAAGAAACAAACTAAGAAAGAAGAGAAACAAAAAGAGGAAAAGGAGGTTAATCTGGACAAACTAACAGACCTTTTACTAAAATGACTTGCGAGATATGCCAGATATTTGAGAACAAGGATGCTTTTAAAGTAGTTTATGAGGATAATTTATGTTTGGCTTTGCTTCATGAAAAACCAGCAAATTATGGTCATGTAATAATTATACCAAAGGAACACCATGTTATTATGGAAGAGGTTCCTGACAAGATTATTGAGCACTTATTTTTGATAAGTAATATAATTTCTACAGCAATCTTTGAAAGCTTGAATGTCCAGGGAACAAATATAATAGTTAATAATGGGCAGGCAGCAAAACAGGAAAATCCTCATTTTATAATACATGTTATTCCAAGGACAGAGAATGACGGCATAAATTTTGAATGGAAAGCAGAGCCTGCAAATGAAGATGAGCTAAAGACAGCGGAATTAAAATTAAAAGAGTTTACAGAAAGGATTATGATGCAAGGAGAGGAAAAAGAGATAGCGAAGATAGAAAGGAATGTAGAAACAATAGAAGATGATGACCTGAGATTTAAGCAAATAAAAAAGATTCCTTAATCTATATGATTTATTGTTAGAAACATTTCTTCTGGTTTTTTTAAGAACATGTTCTTAAAATAAAATGAAATTGAATAATCAGGTGTTTTTGAAAAAACCATATGTTTTTTTATATAAAAACTATTAAAAAATCCTAATGTTGCATCAACAGGTATCCAGCGATAAGAATCTTTGGTTGGAACACAAACCTCAGACCAAACATGTCCTCCTTTTTTTAAGTTTTTTCCTGAGACTCTTCTAGCAGGCAATCCAACTGAGTTACATAAAGCATTATATAAGGTAGTACCTTCCATACAGGCGCCTTTAAAATTATCATTTTCTGAAATTTCATTTGTTAGACGCTCTATTTTCTTAAAACCATTAAACAAATAGTTTTTTCGTCTATTTTTTACGTAGAAAAAAAAGGGAAATAATATTGTATAAACTATATTGTCAGAATTTGTATTTTTCAAACTATCTTCTTTTAATTTATTTGATATATTTTTCAATTTTTCAGGAATCTTAAATACATGTTTTTTTCTTATCTCCCTTGGTATTTTATCTATGTAATCCAATGTGAGAACATCATCAAAAGTTTCTGAGTATTTTGTTTTAAAGATATATCTATTTTTTTCTTTTTTAACTATATTTTCCTTATTAAAAATTGTATCTGTAGATGCATATCTAGCTCCTAAAGTTTCAATTAAATCCAACTGGAAATGATCATAAAGATCTAGATTACCATAGCAATCTACTATAACCTCAAGATTAAATTTTGCTGGTATAAACAAGAATTCATCTGTTTTAACTTTTGCTTTTTCACCGTATTTATGCTCTATAAAATTTCCTGAAAACCATCCAATATTTTCAAGTTTTTTTATAGAACCCTTATGAACATATTTTTGTACTTTAGATAAAAATTCAAAATAAATAAATTTGTTCTCTCTCATTATAAAGAGAATAAATAAATTATATTTAAAGGTATCTTATAATAAAAGAAGTGTTAATAAATTTCCAAATATCAGAGTAATGATAAAAGCCAGTAAAAAGCTTGGAATAAAAGGTATTCCTTCTTTTATCAGTATCTTTTTTATCTTTCCTCTTCTCTTTAATTGGATAAGTTTTGCTATTTGTTTATTGCTGATACCAAAATCTTTTGGACTTGCTATCCTTTTTTTATCCACTATAACATCCTTAACTATCCAGTCCCCTTCTGTTAATTTGCTGACATCTATTCTTTTAACCATTGTTATGTCTTCAACTGCCTTGACAAAATTCCAGAGATATGTTATGAAGAAAGCAACTAAAATAAAACCTATAAGATAAAACTTTATTATTCCTAAAGGCAAAAACATCACTAATATTATCACTAATAACAGGAATAAAAATACCCACCTTATCCTGATAAAGAATCTTTTTGTTCTTAATTCCTTGAATCTCTTTATAACCTTTTTCCTGTTTTTTATTGCCAGCACAGAAATCCAGATTAAGCCATATACTGAGCCTATTAAAAGCATATTTACGAAGAATGAAATGAAGAATGAGTTGAAGATAGGCAAGAACTGGAATTTGATTATATTTATTCCAAGTAATGCTCCCAATCCCATGAGCATCTTTGAGTCTCCGCCACCCCATTGCCCTCCATAAAACATGATTAAAGCTATAACTACTCCTAAAGCCAGACCTGCAATACTGTTAATAATGAATGACCAGTTTGAATATACAATAGTTGCAATAAGATTTATACCTATGCCTGAGAAGATTAAACCGAAATTAAGCCAGTCAGGAACTTCCCTTGTCTTGAAATCTGTAATCATTCCGGTAATTAAAGCAATCAAACAGATAATAATTATTAGCATATCCTATTATATTTATGAAAACCTTTATAAAGTTTTTCAGTATCTTTACTTTTATGTTTAAGATTGAGAAGATTCAGGAATTGTTAAGAAAAAGACCAAAGAAAGAGGATATGCCCAAGCATGTAGTTTTAGATACATACGGCACGATAAGATGGTCTGAGACAAATAAAAAAACACTGGAAGAGGCTTATAAAAAGAAACTCCAGAATATAATAGATATTATTAAGCTGCAGGTTGAGAAAGACATCCCTATTCTTACAATACAGCTTTTGTCTAAGGAGAAAGCAATAGAAAATGTTGATATATTAGTAGAATTTTTCAGGGCATTGAAGAGTTCTCATCTGATTAATGAAAACAAGATAAAGGTTTTTGTTTTAGGCAAATGGTATGATCTTCCTGGTGAAATTGTAGAGCCGATAAAAAGCATTATTGAGGAAACAAATGATTATGACAATTTCTTTGTAAATTTTTGCATAAATTATGACGGGCAGGAGGAGATAATAGATTCTTGTAAGCTGATAGCAAGAAAGATAAAAGAAGATAAGATAAAGATGGAGGAAATAGATAAAAAAGAGTTCAAGGATAATCTGTACAGCTCCCATTTCATTCCCCCTGAACTGATAATTGACAACAGACCAAAATTAATGGGTTTATTGTTATGGGACACAAAGAATGCTAAAATTGTTAGAATAAAGAAGTTATTCCCTGACTTCACCCAAAAAGATTTCTTAAAGGCTTTGGAATTGTATAGAGAGAAGGAATAGATATTATAAAGAATTTATTTTTTAAAAAGAGACTTCCTGTTATTCTCTATAATAGTACAAATATACTTAGTTCTTATTTTCAGGTTATCAAATTCATCTTTTTCAATCTTAACATTATGAGCTATTAAGTTTCTTATAGGAACTACTTCATTTATCCAAGTTCTAAGATTACCTTGATCCTTGAAAATGGTCTTAAAATATGTGGGATAATTCTTTGCTATAATTCCAAATAAATCATCCAACCCAACATAGTATATTGGATGCCCACCCCTCTTAGGTAACCAGTCATGTTTCTTTTCAGCATTTTGTATCATAGCTGCATGCTCTTTTGCATCTTTTGTAGCCTTATTCTTCCACCATTTTTTTTCTTCAGAGAATATTTCTTGAATTAAATTTCTTAAAGAATTTTCTAAAATATACACATAAGGATATGCTTGTGCATTATTATTAGCCCCGACAATAAAATCCTTACCGAATGGAGGAGTAATAGGCTTGAATCTAATCTTTTTAGTTGTCTTTTGTTTAGTTTTTACAGGAGTAAGCTTAATGGATTGAAGACTTTTTCTATCTTCTTCATAAAGATATCTATTAACTTTGAATCCTTTTTTTTGTGCAAAAACTGAGGCAGCAGCATTTATGGTTAATCCGGGATTATCAGATCTAATACCAGATATAGCATTTTTAATTGCTTGGTCAGAAATTTGTACATTTTTGTGATTTTTTATATACTCAAATAATTTTTTATTCAGTTTTTCCATTTTATTTCTTCTTTAATTTGGTAGTCCTTATTCTACGAACAGTACCAGCAGGTATTCCAGTAATTTTTTCAATCATCTCAGATTTGAGCTTTAAACCAGAAAGTATCTTTATCTGGTCTTCTTTGCTTTTATTCTGACTAGCTAAAAGACCTATGATAATATCCAATTTTTCCAATACCGCCTTTGAATCTTCATTACCCATTTTCTCACCTCTTCTTGGAGGTATGATCCCATGTTTTCAAGGTTCCTTCTGGAATTCCTGTTAATTCACTAACTTCTCTATACTTAAATCCCAATGATTTTAGTATTTTTGCTTGCTTTTTTTCCTCCTTGCCTTGTATAGCCATGATCCCCATAAGCTTTTCAAGCTTATTCTCAATTGATTCAAGAATCTGTTTTTCAGTTCTTTCATTTTTTTTCATTATTTCACCTCAATCAACTAAAATTTATGTCTATCAATACCTGTAATTCTCTCAATATCTCTCTTACTTAATTCGGATTTTTTTATAGACTTTAATATTTTTATTTTATCTTTTTCGGTTTTTCCTTGAAGAGCTGTTATCAATATTAACAGATCTAATTTTTTGATTATTTCTTTCAATAAATTCGTATTCATTTTTTCCTCCATCCCTTAGATAATCTAATACTACTTTCAGCTAATCCTATTAATTCTCCTATCTCTTTTGAAGTTAATCCTGCTTTTTTAAGTAGATAGATTTTTTTATCTTTGTCTTTAATATTTTGAACCGACATTAAAGCTATTAATTTATCTAATTTCATGCAAATAATATCAAATTGTTCCTCATTCATTTTTTCTTCTTATGTTTCTTTGTAGCCATCAATTGACTCAATCTTCCTGGGGAAATTCCCAATGCCTTTGCAATTAAACTACCTTTTATTTCAGATTTTTGAAGACTTAAAACTATCAATTTTTTTATAGCCTCCAACTCAGACTTAAGTTCTTTGAATTGTTTTTCATCCATTTTTAACCCCTAACCCTCAATAAAGTGGGCAATAATCGATTAGGAAGAAAGCATAATTTATAAAGTTTTCTATTCCTATAAATAATTTTAATGATAAAATAAAAAACACCATTTACCCATTAAACAATATAATTGAACTTAAAATAATTAAATATGGGTGTATTATCGTCAAAAATTTAAATTCAATATGATATAAAAGTAAATATAACGAACCACAACCTTTATAAATAGGTTATTTTTTCTAATAAATACCAGTGATTTATGAAGGCTTTTTGCCTGAGGGAGGTAACCTAGTTATTCTCTCTTTATACAAATTTTATGTTAATGAAGGTGATGGAAATGGTAGATGATACTGAAAAAGCGTTTGAGGCAATTGAGATTGCCAAAAGCTCAGGAAAATTGAAAAAAGGTGCTAATGAAGTAACAAAAGCAATAGAAAAAGGGAAAGCCAAGTTAGTTGTAATAGCAGAAGACACTAACCCTAAAGAAATAGTTATGCACATTCCTTTAATATCTGAAGAAAAGAAGGTTCCTTGTATAACTGTAGCAAAAAAAGAGGAATTAGGAGCAGCTGCAGGTTTACCTGTAGGAACCACTGCAGTAGCGATAATTGAAGAAGGGGATGCTAAAAAATTAATAAAAGAATTAAGCAAAAAAGAGTGATTTTATGGAAGAACCTAAAGAAAAGAAACCTGAAGAAGTTAAAGAAGAAAGAAAAGGAAGATATAGAGGAAAAGAAGAAAAAAAGGGAACTGTTAATTTTTCAATGGCATTTCCTGCTAAGATTGAAGAGATTATAGGAAGAACAGGAACAAGAGGAGAAGCTACCCAGGTAAGATGTAAAGTGTTGGAAGGAAGGGACTCTAATAAGATATTAAGAAGGAATGTACGTGGTCCTGTCCAGAAAGGTGATATTTTAATGCTCAGAGAAACAGAGATTGAAGCTCGTCCATTAGACAAAGGAGGAAGAGGAGTATAAGATGGCAAGATGCAGCTTTTGCAAAGAAGTTATAGAAAAAGGAACTGGCAAGATTTTTGTCAAGGCAGATGGCAAAATATATAATTTTTGCTCAAACAGATGCGAAAAGAACATGCTAAAACTGAAAAGAAAGCCTCGTAAATTAAAATGGACAAAAGAATATCAAACTATTAAAAAAGGTGAGAAAAAATGATTGAAAGAACAATTGTTATATTAAAACCGGATGCTGTGCAGAGGGCAATCA
>CAZENX010000044.1:0-2322 GCA_964513865.1 uncultured Methanosarcinales archaeon
AGATTATTCCATGTGCTCTTGTATTTTGAAGATTACTTGGCAAATCCATTAGATATTCTAAAATTCTGGGAAGGAGGCATGGCTTTTATCGGTGGCTTTATAGGTGGAATATTAGCTATTGTCTATTATTGCAGGAAAAACAAGATAGATTTCTATCAAATTGCTGATATAATTGTTATACCTTTTTCCTTATTTCTGAGCTTTGGGAGGATTGCCAATTTTATAAATAGTGAGTTTATAGGAAGGATAACAAATGTTTCATGGTGTGTTCAATTCAAAGATTATCTAGGATGCAGACATCCTTCTCAGATATATGAAGCTCTAAAGAATTTCTTTATCTTTGGAGTTTTGTTTTTTATGAACAAAAGCAAGCATAAGAAAGGAAAGATATTCTGGAGCTTTATTACATTATATGGTTTGTTAAGGTTTATAACAAATTTCTGGAGGGCTGATAATTTATACTTTGGTCTTAGCTTAGGGCAATATCTGGGATTAGCGATGTTCATTTTAGGACTAATGGTCTTGATAAAACAAAAATATTTAAACTTTAAGTTTATTAAAAATAAAAAATGAAACCAATTGTATTAATAAATTTTAAAACATACAAAGAAGGGACCGGGAAAAATGCCTTAAAATTGGCAAAGATTATAGATGATATTTCTAAAAATTATGATGCTGAATTTATTATTGCAGTTCAGGCAACTGACATAAAGGAAATAAAAGATAATGTTTCAATTAAGGTATTTGCACAAAATGTTGAGCTAGCTGAACAAGGCAAATTTACAGGACATATAACAGCAGAAGCTGTAAAAGAAGCTGGCGCTAGTGGTACCTTAATAAATCATTCTGAATATCAAGTGGAAAATGAAGTTATCAAAAAGATAATTGAAAAATGTAAATCATTAAATATTGTTTCAGTAGCTTGCGCGAATGATGTGGCAAGAGCAACAGAGATTTCTGAATTTAATCCTGATTATATTGCAGTTGAGCCGCCTGAATTAATTGGGGGAAAGATAAGTGTAGCAGAAGCAAAGCCAGAAGTTATTAAAGATGCAGTTAATGCAATAAAAAGCAATGTTTTAGTAGGAGCAGGAATAAATAAAGCAGAAGATTTAAGGATTTCTTTAAAATTAGGAGCAAAAGGTATCTTACTAGCATCTGCAATTGTAACTTCAGAAGATCCTGGAAAGGCATTAAAGGATTTATTAGAAGGATTAGGATGAACAAAAAAGAACTGCATAAAAGAAACTTATTATATGCAAAAAAAGTAGGCTATAAATTAAATCCAGATAAAAAGATAGTTGATAAGCTTGAAAAAGGGTTGCTAAAAAATTTTAGCGTTTATGGAGAAACTTACTGTCCATGCAGAGCTATAACCGGAAATAAAGAAAAAGACAAAATAATTATATGCCCGTGTATTTTTCATAAAGATGAGATAAAGCAAATGGGACATTGCCATTGCTTTTTATTTGTTAAGAAGTAATTATTTAACTGTAATTCTAATCTGATGGACTGTATCATATAAATTTTCTTTACTATTTAATTCAGCTTCATTATCCCCATAATAAACAGCAACATTAAAAACATAGATACCATATTCTGTTTCAAATGGAACAGTAAAAGATAATGGTATTATCTCCCTTCCGTTATTGGCAATAGTGTAGATACGAGACTCTGCAAAGGTCCAATCTTCTACTTCTATATTATCTAGTATAGCAGAAGAAAAAGCATCACCATGCTCATCTACAGCTGTATCAAAATCTATAAAAATTTTAAATTTCTTTTCCTCAGCTAGTTGGTTTAGTATTCCTAAACCAAAGGTTTCTGTTTTTCCTACTTTAATCTCTTTATTATTAACAGGAATTGCTACAATATTTCCCTGATAAAGAGATCTTTCTATCTCTGCTTGTGTTTGCTCATCAAATTTTTCAACAGTTTCATGTGCCTTGCTAAAAAGAGTATAGGCAAACCTTATACCCATAGCAAAAACAACAATTGTTATAATCAATATTACAAGAAAACCTATACTTACTTGAAAACCTTTTTTCATTTTTAAATAAAGGGATTAACAAACATGAATTTTTCTCTGTAAGATTCCTGTAAGTCATCCCTTTCCAACTGATTTCCCTGACTAGTTGAGTGAGTGTATTCATAATCCACTTTTAATGTTACAGCTTTTTCTTCTTCAAAATCCTCCATGGAAAAGTCAAATGGCACTATAACTTCAATAGAGTCTCCTACTTTATTTAGTTTTAAACTAGTAGATCTCTGTCCCAACAACAGGTTCTTCTCAAACAGCCTGAATTGGGTAAAGATTATAGG
>CAZENX010000044.1:2332-7405 GCA_964513865.1 uncultured Methanosarcinales archaeon
ATTTTTATTGTCAGATTTGAGGTTCCAATCACAAAAGGTTCATCATATTCTGATATTAATTCAATCTTAAACAGACTTAATGATTTATCTTCAGAAAATATTAAGCTTTGTATATTATCTTCAGAAACACCCCAAACACACTCCTCATTCTTGCAGTACTTTTCAAGATATTTTCCTTTTGAGCCCTGACATTTCCCATAATCAATAGGACATGTACATTCATTTCCAGACTTACCATCTTCTATCTTGTCCTTTAAACCATTTCCACAGCAGTCCTTTATTGGATTATATTCACATAAACCATCAACACATTTAGGGGTGTAGCAGGTTCTCTCCTCACAATCTAATGCTTTTTTGCATTCTTTAGCACAAGAAACAGTAAAGATTAAAGAAATAATTAATAAAAACAAAAATATATTTTTTAATTTCATATACCTCACTTTACAATTTCATATTCCCTTATGATTAAGATTAAGAAAATTATTAAGATAATTGCCCCACCTAGCAAAAACCAGAATCCCTTTGCAATCTCTGCTAAAACTGCCATCACATACAAACCATAAATCATTACTCCGAAGCCTAGCCATAAAAACTTATCCAAAACTAGCTTCATTATCTCAAATTCTTCTTGTCTTGTCAAGCGTTTCTTCATTTTATACTACCTTTACATAAAAGTCCTTTCTGGCATACTCCTCTGATGGGTCATCTGGATCTGCTATAATTATTGCACAAGCATAAGTTGTTTTTACTGCAGTTGATGATGCAGATACCTTTAAAGTCAGCACCTCTATCGCATCTTTTGCTATATTTCTTGTAGCAAAGGTGTCAAATGTAATATAATTATCATCATGGTCTGGAATTCCTGTTACACCATTTTCTGCAGCAGTAGCATCTATTGCATCATAGCATGTGATAACAGAACCATCCATGCCCCATGCACCAATATCACCTGAAGCTTCTATAGAGCCCTCTCCATCAATATTAAAAGTTGCGGCATCAGCTAAATCATTTCTTATTCCAAAATACATTTCCTTGGTTTCAGCTTTTTTTATTTCAATCTGAGTCTTAAGGAAAGCTAATCTATCGTTCGTTTCCCTTATTTCCTGAACAATCTGCTCTTCTATCTGCTCACTTACCTCCCCCAATTGAGCAGTAGTTTTCCCAAACATATTTCTTATAAAGGTAAGACCTAAACCAAGAATTGTAATAGCTAATATAAGAACTACAATTGCCTGAATAGAAACATTGAACGCTGCTTTTTTTCTCATACTAACACCTCTTTTATATAAAAATATTTATTATTTGATTTATATATCTTTCTATAACTTTATATATTTTTCTATTTATAGCAAAAATAAAAAGATTTAAAAATAGGCTGCTTTTTCTTGCTGATATGGCAAAATTAAGGAAAGCAGTTGCATATAGAAAACTGGAAAGACCTTATACTAGGAAATCAAAATATAGGGATAAGACTTTTATCAGGGCTGCCCCTGCCAGCAGAGTAGTGGCATTTGATATGGGAGATATTAAGAAAAAATATGAATATACCTTGGATTTGATTTCAAAAGATTCTTTGCAGATAAGGCATAATGCCCTAGAAGCAGCAAGAATGACCTCAAACAGGGCTTTGGAGAAGGAATTAGGCAAGACTGGTTTTCATTTCAAGATCAGAGTTTATCCTCATCATGTTCTAAGGGAAAATCCTATTGCAGCAGGTGCTGGTGCAGACAGATTCAGCACAGGAATGCAGAAATCCTTTGGAAAGCCAATTGGATTAGCTGCTCAAGTAAAGAAAGGACAGAAAATATTCAGCATTTCAGTTAATAAAAATGCAGTTGAACTAGCAAAAAAAGCCCTAACAAAAGCAAAAAAGAAATTTCCCTGCTCTTGTATGATTGTTGTTAATAAAAATTAATGTAGGAAATGTCTTCCCCCAGTTAAGACCATTGCCATATTATTTTCGTTTGCTGCTTCTATAACCTCATCATCTCTTATTGAACCTCCGGGCTGGATAATATTTTTTATTCCAAATCCAGCTATTGCATCAATTCCATCTCTGAATGGGAACATAGCATCTGAGGCCAAAACACAATATTTATCAAGCTGTTCTTTCACATATCCTTCTTTACTCATTCCTTTTATTTTATTATCTTTTGTTTTTATCAAAGTATCATATTCACTAGCCAACATTGATCTTGCACTATCATTTGCTTTTTCTAATAATATTGAATATTCCAACTCAAGATTCTCTTCTGCTTTTGTGATTGCAAGTTTTCCACCTGCATCTTTCCTATTTGGCTGTCCTGCACCCATTCCCAAAACTTGGTATTTTCCAGGAGCGTATTCTCTGGCAATTACTATTGCATTAGATTTTGTATGTTTTGCAGCTTTCATTGTAAAATCATATAAGCCTTTCATACTTTCGTCAGGTTTTCTCTCTGTGACAATACCAACAGTCAATTCTTTTTTACTGTTTACACAAGTTAATATATATGGTTCTCTAAACAATTCATCAATTGATTCGGTTAGATACATTTTGTCATCTCTTGTTTGTTTAAGGAGACCTCCTACAACTTCTCTATATACAAATTTCTCTTTTTCGCCTTTGTCTAAGTCACCAACTTCCAATAATCTAAGTCCTTTTTTGCTTTCTAAACTTTTAACATAATCCAAAGCCTCTTTATCAAAACCAGGAGCTATAATTGCTTCAACAAACCAACCTTTCTTTCCTTTTGGGTTAGGTCTATCGCAAATTACCTTTATTGTTGCAAGGTCAACTTTTCTATTAAAAGCAAGAACACTACCGTATGCGCTAACAGAATCGCCTTGCCATGCCCTTTCTAAAGCATTTTCCGGAGTATCAGAAGTTGCTCCACCACAAGGATTTTCATGTTTAATAACAATAGCTGCAGGATCTTTAAACTCCTTAACTGTATCTAAAGCTGCTGCAGCATCAACATAATTATTATATCCCAAATCAATTCCATGAAGCTGTTTTGCAGTAATTACGTTTGACTCAGTAACACCAGGAGTAACAAATTTCCAAGCTTTTTGATGCCAGTTCTCCCCATATCTTCCTAATTGTATTCCTTTAACAAATTTTCTTCTTAATGTTTCTTCTCCAGTAAACCTTCTTGTTAGCTCTACAGCAATAGCATCCCTATAATCAGCAATTTTGTTTATTCCGAAAGCAGCTAAGTTTCTTTTTGTTTTATTACTTAGGTTTCCATTATTTTCATTCATTTCTTTAATTATTGTATCATAGCTACTTGGATCAGATAGAAGAGCAACATGATTAAAGTTTTTTATTGTGGAAATCATGGCTGTTGGCCCCCCAATATCTATAGCTTCAATAACCTCTTCTTCAGTAACTCCTTCTTTAGCAGCAGTTTTTTCAAATTCATATAAATTGATTACAACCATATCTATAGGTTTTATTTTATTTTTTGCAGCTTCTTCTACATGTTTTGAATTATTGCGGTCAAATAAAATCCCCCCTAATATTGCTGGATGCAAAGTTTTAACTCTCCCATCAAATAATTCTTTATAGCCTGTAACTTCAGAAACATCTAAAACATTAATTTTATATTTTTTCTCTTCAACAATTTCCCTGATTTTTGTAGCAGTTCCTCCTGTTGACACAATTTCATAATCATGTTTACTCAAACCTTCTACCAATATCTCTAATTTAGATTTATCTGTCACACTTATTAAAGCTCTTTTTGCCATTTTAGTTACCTCCTCAAACTTGAACATCACCTTCTCTTCCTAAGAGATGTTTGTATTTTTCTAATATCGGATTGACTTCTTTTTCTTCAAATTCGTCAACCTGCTCTCTTGACCTTCCCACATAGTTTTCAGGAATCAAATATTCTTCCTTTTTTGAGAGATCAATATCAAAGCCTTTTTCTTTCATTAACTCAAGAACATTATTTTCTTTGCCATTATCGATATTTGTCCTTGCTTCTAATGATGCTACTCTGACCTTTTCATGCAGTTCCTCTCTGTTTCCTCCTTTTTTTACAGCTTTCATTAGAATATTTTCCGATGCAAGGAAAGGCATGAACTGCTTTAAATTTTCTCTTGCCTTTTTCTCATGAATAGTAAAACCATTTTTAGTCTCAGTGTCTTTTGAAAAAACAGTAAGTACAAGTTCCAGTATAGCATCTGTGTTTAAATAATCATAAGCTGTAAGACCTTGGTGAAGATTATATGAACCAACCTTGTTTCTCGACAAACCATTTATTCTTTCACATTTCATTGGGTTCTTTTTATAAGCCATTGCACTGGAACCAACTTGAGACTTGTCGAAAGGTTCGTTAACCTCAAGATCATGCTGGAGAAGCCTTATATCAGTTGCCATTTTACCAGCAGCTATTGCAACCTGGTTTAATCTTGAATTAATCATAAGATTCAAAACATTATATGATGCATCTTTAACTTCAAATAATCTTTCTGTATCCTTTAAAGCAAGTACAAAGTTGTAGGCCCATAAATCAAGCCTTTTTCCATAAGTTGTAGGTTGGGCAAATTGTCCATGGGTATAAGCAGTGCAGACAGTATTTTTATATTCTTTTGCAAATCCGTGTATTTTGTCAATAGAATTTACTAATTTTTCTACCACCAAATCTAAAGCATTCTTGTCTTTTTCATCTAAACTAGCACCGAAAGTAAATTGTGAATTAGCATGATTCTTCTTTAATGTTTCAAGTATATAATCAGCTTGATAGAAGGCTTCAGATACCATTATTCTTCTTTCACTTGAATCATCAAGACTTCTTTCTAGCCATTGGTCAGATGCCATCTTGGCAGCTTGTTGCGATTTGTTGTAGATATCTTCTACATGCTCTTTAAGTTCATTCTTTAGATTTTTATCAACAACTGATGTGTATAAAGAATAAGCAAATATTGCTAATGAACTTAAAACCTGATAATCAACAATTCTTGGATATGTTTGACCAGTTATGGTATAGCTTTCAGAAAAGCCAACCTCTTCAGCAACCATCTGGTCAAGTTTCTTTACTTTTTCATGATCCCCATTAAATAATTCCAAATAAGAAGCTTGGGTTCCTG
>CAZENX010000045.1:0-7387 GCA_964513865.1 uncultured Methanosarcinales archaeon
ATATTCTACATTGTAGTTTATAGGAACACAGAACATGTAGTAATTATCATCCGGGATATCTTTTTCATCACAATCTAATTCCCAGTCTTGAGGAAGGTTTTCTTTAACACAATAATCTAAATCAGATTCATAAACATAATAATAAGTTTTACCTAAGAATGATGTTTCTGTTTTTATCTCTCCTGTATCCTTAAGCTTTTTCTTTGCGCAATTTTCAACATCCTCAGCTAAAGATTTTGCATTTTTAACTGTTTTAAAGAAAATGCTGAAATCATAATTCTTTTCTATTGAAAATGAAGGGTCAAGGAAATAAACAGTTGGGGAATCATCTGGAGGTGGCTCCGCTAAAGCAGGTTCTTCTATTTCCCATGGCTCTTCTGGTTTCTCTACATCATATTCCTCTCCTAAATAGTTTGCCCACTGGCAATAAAAGTCTAAAATCCTTGTTTTATAAGCACAATTTTGCTCATCTTTAAATCCATGAACGTAAGTGCATAATATACAGTTCCATAATTGTTGATTATTATTTTTATATTTGCTACAGTATTCATAAACAGAATATCCTGGACCTCCTGTAGCTGCTTGATAAGCTCTTTTATCTACTTCTACTGTGCATCTTATCTGGGCTTCGTCTGACAAAACATTTGGATTAGAACAACCACAATCTGAATTACAACTAGGTGGCCAACCACAACCTGTAAGAGCACTTTTTCCAGCTGTTTGAGTGCAATCATTGTTTAAACCCATGCTACTTTCTGCTGATGAATGTGCAGCAACTAATGCAGGATGCACTCCTTCTGCAAGAGAATATTTTATTATTAACTCTCTCAAGGTTTTTCCACCAGAATTCCATGCTCTGGCTTCAAACTTTCTTATATGTTCTGCTGGCGGCAGCCCTTTTCCAGAGCAGTCTATTTTCGGTCCTATCAGGTTCTCTGTATTATCTGCTTTTGAGATAAAAGAGAAATTGGACACTAATAAGAATATTGTAAAGATTGCAATCATTATTATTTTGTTTTTCATTTTATACTATAGCGCAGCTTCCAGCTGCTCTTTTCCATCTATCTGTACCATATTCAAAGTGCCAGTACTCATTTGCATATCTTACCCATCCTGCTTCACACATTATGCTTTGTAATAAAGCTTTATTTGCAGGGTCATTCATATTTCTTCCTACAAGTTTTACATCAATAGCACATCCGCTTACATGAGGGCAATGGGTAAATGAGCCATCTTTTGGACAGCAAACCCTTGAACAATCTTTCTTGTATTTTTTCCATAATTCTCTTTGCAGCTCTTCTGAACGATAAGCTGAGTAAATATAAAGAGTAACTCCTTTGCTTTGAGCTATCTGTTCTGCTTTTCTTAAAGGGGCAATGCATGATTCCCTCAACAAGCAGTTGCCACCTGAACAGGCAGTATATCCTGTTGCTACCAAGCTACCTGAGCATGTTCCTTCTTCACTTGGAAGCAAAACAGGAGTTGGTTCTGCATTTTCCAAAACTTCTTCAGGGGAAACGAACTCATAGATTACACCCACTTCAATAGGATTAATTGCAGCAGCATCCAATTTTATCTTTTTTTCTGCTTCATCTATATCCAAAGAAAATTCATAATTTTCTTCATAGTTATTCTGAGCAAAAGCTAAAATAGGGTAATTTTCCAAATATGTACGGAATTTATTTTTGAATAAAACCAGAAATTCTTCATTTATCTCTTCTTCTTCAGGATAACATTCTTTATCTTCAGATTTCCAAACTGTATAACCTTGATATTCTCCGCATTCTTGTTCAGAAAAACCATTAGTTGCAAGATATAGCAAAGCTTCATCAAAAGAATAATCAGCTGCCTTATCTACATATAACAGTAATTTCTCTCCTTTCGAATACAGGTTTATTAAATAAAACTGAAAATCACCAATCTCATATTTTAATCCTCTTGCATTTTCCATATCATACTTTATAGTAAGCTGAACAAAGGCAGTAGTCAAAGCAACTAATGCCACTAACAAAATCCCAACGCTTAGCACATAACCTTTTTTATACATTATGTCACTCCTTCAGCTTTATTCAAACATTCATTAAAATTCTCAAATTTTTGTTCTACATAAACACATTTATTTTTATCATAGATTTGAAATAGATTACCTAAAAAAGTAACAGGTTGACAAAAATAATCTCCGCTTGGATCTTTACAAAGCAGGTATTTATAGAACTTTGAGCCTTGCATTAAACTAACATTTACCAATGTGGAAGATCTCTGGGTTGGTAAGGTAACAGAAGCATAGCTCCCTGTCTTTCCGCAAGGATATCCTAAGATTCTTGTCTTTAATATCTCATTATCTGGGGAAATAAGCTCAATCTTTACATTGCTGCATATATCACCATGAAATTTAAGTAATGTGCTTTTTACTTCTGTATCTATTAAATCGTATGATTCTGGAAGATTATCAAATGCCAATTCCTTTCTATCATCATTATCTTCCAATATTGTCCTTGAGATATAGTCTGCCATATCTTGGTTTTCATCAATATGCGCTCTTAAAAAACTAAGTAGATTAATGTCTGCTTCATTTGCCTCTACCTTAAAGGTTATCTCATTTTGAACCTGGGAATGCATAAATTTGAACAGGATAAAGAAAAGCACAACTATGAAAACAAAGATAATTATAACAAATATATCTACTATAATCTCTGAAAATGCTCCTTTTTTGTTTTTTATTAATCTTAACATTTTAGCTATTGGGTATTACAATATAAGCAGTCAGTTTTGCTTTTTCTAATCCATTATCATCTTTAATCAAAACATAGTTTCTTTCTGAAAACAGCTTTGTGCCTCCAGGACCAGATATTCCTATTAAAGGATACCAGTTTTCATACCACTTCTTATTGTAGAAGATAGTTTTAATTGAACTCCCATCCAAATCTTCCAAGATTAACTTTGCGGCATTGTTTCTGTTTTCATTTTCGTAATAAAGACAACTTTCTAAATTATCAGATGAAAATTTATTCAAATCAATAATTCCAGGATAAGCTCTTGTAGTAGTTTCATCAACATAAGATATACAATTTCTGGAGTATAGAACTCTATCCAATAAAAGACTGGCTTCCAGTTGTTGAACATCCAGCCTATCTACTCTATATACATTGATTAAAGCGATTACAATAAAAAATACTATTATAAGCATGATTAGTTTAGGTACCTGCATCAAAAACTTCTCAGTTGCCTGCGCCTTTTTCGTATTTAGTTTCATTTTAGGATATTTCTAACTTGGTTTTATATTTCCTAAGCTTTAGCTTGTCAGAAGTTATAGCAACATGCTCCAAATAGATATCTTTATCTTCTGCAAAATGATATTCTCCCTTACTTATATCTATAGCAAGCTCTTTTTCAAGAGGTTTTTGTTCTTCTGTTTCCTGTTGTTTTGCATTAGATACTGTTACCTTATTTTGTTGGAAATCAAAAGTGAATATTCCCTCTTCAGTTGAATAATCCACATAAGCATCATTCGGAGCAGCATACAATGCATCTAAAGTTAAAGCAACATCTCTTGCTAAAAAATTTTTTTCAAAGGTTTTGTCAGTAACTACATCCCTTACATAAGCAAGTAAAGCAGCTAAAATTATAGCTAAAAGAACCAAATTAGTAAGTGACTTTAGCAATAAATCATTCATCCCTGCTTTTTTGTTAAGCCTCTTTTTTAAAAAGAACATAATCTGATAATAAATTAATCAGTATATATAGTTTTTGAATTTACCAGACGCCAGAAGCTCCTGCTCCGCCTGAAGCTCCGCCACCCAAATTAATACCAGTCCTAGATAAATCACCAAATATTATGTTATATTCATTATTGGGAAGAACCTCTTTTTTAATATAAAGGGTTCTGACTTCCCAAACCTTTGGGATAATATTATATTCCTTGCAAGAACCCCAAATAACCAAGTTATGGTATTTGTTATTAATATTAACACCTTCATAAGGTCTTTTGAATAGATATTTTGAATCAACATAAAAGTTACTTATTGTTTCATTAACATAACACTTTACTGTTTTTTTCTCTTTGTTTAACAAACACAAGCAAGACCTGTATATGGGGCATCTGGCTGAATCTCTTGGAATCTTTTTATCAAATGCTCCGCACGTTTGTTCTGCCCACATTTCATTTTTATTAAAACCCACTAGGATATAGTAATTAAGGAAAGCAGTCGTTCCTCTTATATAATATGGAACTACAGCATACTCTTCTCCTGAATCTATTAATTTATCTATCTCCTCTGATAATCTTTCAAAATTATCTAATGTGGGTTGGTCTATGTTTTTTCCAGTAAAGTAGTTGTATATTTTGACTAGAATAAAAAACAAGGCTACAAGAATAATTAAGGTTAATATTAATCCTATGAGGTTCTCTAAAGAAAGATCTAATGCCCCTTTTTTATTCCTTATCTTTATTATCTTTAACATTAATCAGGTTTTGGTTTTATAGCTTTATATATATTTCTGTTATTCCTTGCTGCTGAATACACAGCAATACATTATGTTGTTACCGGATCTTTCACATTTTGCAGTGGAATCTATTCTTCCTTCTTGGCTTACGCAATCATCTTTTGACATACAGCTTGCTTCTACACCATATCTTTCTTCGCATCCTGTTATAGCTATGGTAAATTCCCTTGACTGACCAACAAAGATATATATCAAAACAGCTAAAACTATTAGAACAAGAACAGCAACAATAACAACATTCAATGTAAGCTCAACGCCTTTTTTTGATTTCATTATATCAACATTAATATATTATATGATTTATAAAATTTATGTCTCAAACTTCAACACAGCTGTGTTAGGATTTAATTTAGCACCACCTTTACTCTGGAATTTGTCAGGGTCAATCCTTATCATAACAAACCAACCACCAATACTGTGCCATGCTGGCTGCCCCACAATATTTTCAATAACCAGCTTTTTTTTATCATTATTATCTATATAAATGTTCAGTTCCCTGTACTTGTTGTTCTGTTTTTTTAAAAATTTGTCATAAGTAATCCAGTCTGTTTTGGCACTTGGTGTTCTTGAGCCGAAAGTATCATCCATATAAACCTTCACAGCATCTATGCTATTCTCTTTATCAGGATGTATCTCTTTATCAAACCATATTTCTATTGTATGGTATTGCTTTTTTCCCAATCCATTAGCAACACCAAACCAGTTTTCATCTGAATAAGGGCTTATATCAACTTGCTTTGGTTTTATGGCATCCATAAACAAGTATTTGTTAGGGTCCAAAGTCTCATCTACAGGTATATCTCTTTTGGTAAAAACATCTGCAAACAATTTACCTTTCATAATAAAAAAGATGATAAAAAATGCAACAGCACCAAATAAGATAAATGCCATTATTGTTCTTAAATCTCCTTTCTTTTCTGTTTTCATTTTATGTTCCGAACACAAAAAGATTTTTTATAGACTCAAGCAAGTCAAAACCCTTTATCTTTATATCCCAGATTATCTTTATTGCTATAACCAGAAAGATTATGGCAATTATTATTGTAACTAACTTGGCTACAGTAAATTCAAATCCTTTCTTTTTAAAAGATTTCATTCTATTATCTTAATCTTAAAAGTATTTAATTTTTTTGATTCTGCGTTGATGGTAAATATGTACAATCAAGGTCTTTTATATCTTCAAAAGGAAGCAAAGTAATGCCTGCCTGCCAGTCTGCATTTGCTCCTCCTGATGCTGCTCCAATGCCTGCTCCTGCTGCTCCTAAAGTTGCTGCCAAGATTGCGACTCCTGCTATTGAACCATAACCTGAAACAAGCAGGATTCCGCCAACAGCAAGCCCTAATCCAGTTCCGACTGCACCCCATACACCTGCTCTTTCTAATTTGCTCCAATAATCCTGTTTTGCATAAACAAAGCTCACTGCATATTTTTTGCTTGTGTCAATAGCATCATTAAAATTCTCAGGTGTTTCTTCTGTTTTTACAGGGTTAGATGTATATCCAGTAAATGCTTCATAATAAGAGTTATATTCCTTTCCTTTGAAAGGCGCATTAATCAGATAATCAACAAAATCATCTATTTTTTCATTCTTATCCTCAAACTCCAAAACAAAGCATATAACACAGAACTTCTCTGTTTTCGGGTCAAATAACTCATACTTTCCCTGCCCGAAGTTATCCCAGCACTGCCACATCTCATCTGCTATCTGCTTTTTTAATTTATCTTCATCTCCCTTTAAAATTTTATACTGGGTTGGGCAGTTTATGTTTTTCACAAACTCTATTCCTTGGATATTAAAAGCAGCATTGCTCCATACACTTGCCTTGCATGTTTGGGATGGCAATAATTTGGTGGTTACTAATTTGAAGATAGGTTGCCATAAAAACAAGATTACTATTAAAGATACTATAACTATAATTATAATCATCAGAGTTTTTGTCATGCTTTTTTTTGACTTCATTTTAATTTAATAAGATAGTACAGAACTTCTGCTCCTTTCCCGTATTAGGGTCTTTGTAAGTATCAGATAGTTTTTCAACAGGAACCAGATGCAATGAATTTACAGTACCAAGCTGGCAGGTATCATCTATACAATGCTTTATTCCAAAGCCAAGAGGAACTAGTCCTAGTACCCCCCCAAATAAACCGAATCTTGACAAGAATAATATTCCGTTTTTATCCCCTCTCCATATAACAACATACTCTTTTGAAGTATCTATAACCTCATTTCCTTCTGCTTCCATTATTTTATTTAAAATATCTGCATTAGGTTGGGTACCTGTTACAGCTGTATAAAGATTAAGTTCTTGTCCAGGGACATTATTTTTTGCCATCCATAACCATGGGCTATCTAATTTCAGTTTTCCTTTTGCTTGTTCCTTTAATATACTTTCATCAAAGGTTATCCTTGTGCACATCAGGCAGTAATTTGGAACATCGACCCAGTCTGCAAAAGGATCTAGCTTACCTTTCCCAACCATATCCCAGCAGTCATACATCTCTGCAGAAATTGTTGAGTATATCTTATCTTCACTTATCTCTCTTCCTTCCAAAACATCTCCTTTTCTTATTTCCAGTATAGCTGGCTCACAATTCAGATTAAATTGTGGAGTCCCTGTAATAAATTTGGATTTAGAGGCTGCTGCTATGCTTAATTTACACAATTCCTTGTTAGAAACATTTTTTCCAGTTAAAACCAGATTATCAACAATAAGAAATAAAACAAATGCTGAGATTAATACCAATATCAGAACAGTAACACCATTCATTGCCACTCCTCTTTTTTTAATTACTTTAAATTTCATTTTAGTATCCTTAATATGTTCCTGACAGCAAAATAACTGAAAAACATAAATAGAATCATTAAGATAAGCACTACAAGCC
>CAZENX010000046.1:0-7248 GCA_964513865.1 uncultured Methanosarcinales archaeon
GCAGAGACTATTGTTAAAGATAAAAGCAATATAATTATAAGTAATATTATCTTAATTTTTGACAAAATCCCACCTATTAGATTATTAAGATAACTACTTTATATAATTTTCTAAAAAATGTTTCCAAACAATTAGATTTAAATATAATTGAAAAATTCTTTTATGTATGTCACTTAATTTAGTCGATACATTAAAAGGGGAACCTGATTTTTTTCCAAAGACAGAATTTAAGAGGGATACCTATAAAGAACTTATGAGGCTTGCCAAAATATTTCTAAAAAAATATAAAAAGACAGGAGATGAGAATGCTAATAAAGCTTGTGGGGTTATTTATAAACAGACATTAGATTATCTTGAAAATACTCCAGATTATTTTATGAAAAATATTTATACAAAGTTAGTTAAGGATAAAATACAAAATTTAAATGTCATAGAATTTTGGAAAGAAGAGAACATTAAACAAAAGAAAGAGTATAGAAAAGGTTCTTTAATTGGATTCTTCAATGGAATCAAAGAAAGTATAGAAATAAGTGGAAAACTGAGTGAATAATAGTTAACTTCTTTCTATCTTTTCTGTAAATATTTCAATACTTTATCAGAAATTCTATCAGGTGAGCTATTACTGTAGATTACAATATCAGCAATACCCTTGTATTCTTTGACCCTTACATTATAATCCTTCAAGAACTTTTTGAAATCGTGTTGCGGAAGGGCATTTCCAAAAAATCTCTTGTTTCTTTTTTTATATCTCTTAAAGCAGATATTTGCACCTTTTCTTATAAAACGAGAAGGCAATAGCAAAACAAAAATTCCTTTTTTCCTGTATTGCTTAATCTTTTTATTATCAATTTTATCTCCTTTTTTGTTCAGAAAAATACTTGCCCCTGTAGCAATAACAGTTTCCTCCTTGCTAATTTCTTTTAAAATCTTATACTGCATGCTATAGAATTTTAGCCACCCATGATTAATGATATAATCACTTATCTTACCATGTTTTTTGTAAAACAAGATATCCTGGTCCTTAAATCTATAACCTAATTTATTTGCAAGAATCTTTCCAATTGATGTTTTTCCAACACCTTTTGGGCCTATTAGATATATTATCATACGTGTAGGTATTCTTATTTAATATATAAATTATCTTATCTTTCTATTAATCTCGTAAATCTTTCAAGTAAGGTTAGTTAATCCGGATATTCTGTTATTATAAACAAAAAACTTTTGCTTTTTTAAAAAATATTAAGCTTTTTTCTGAATAATTGATTTAAAAATCAGAGCTTATACTTATTCTATAAATTTTGGAGGGGTAACCATGATTGAGGACAATATAAAATATATTCTGAATTTAAGTCATTATTTAATCAATGCAGATGGTTTAATGGATGATGTTACTAATATATTAAAAGAAAAAGAAGAAATAACTATTAAAAATTTAATTATCGATTTTTTGGATAATTACCAGAAAGATGATGACAAAGATAATGTAAAATGTGCTTTAGAGGGATGTATTAGGGTAGTACAAGCTGATCCTCAGAAATATTATCTGTTTATAAGGGCATTAGACCCCAACATAAGGGAGTGTAGGCAAATAAAGGGAGTAAAGGATAATCAAGGATATGATAATGCAATAATAATTCCTACAGAGACAAAAGCAATAAGATTATTTGAAGACTATAAAGATTTCTCAGAATCTTTGAACAGGGATATTCCATACAAAGGACTTTACTTGCAAATATGTGCTGATACAATTATGTAAGGACCAGAAAAATGAGAAAAAAACTTCAGAAAATATTGCTTGAAAATAGAAATGCCATAAATAAAACCAAGTTAGAAAGAATACTTGCTAGTGGAGAAAGAGAAAAGACCAAGTTTGATAGAAAAAATAAGGAATTTGAAGATAAATATCAAAGATTAAAATCTCAATATACCTCTACAGATGATTTTTCAAGACAGCTTCTTAAAGACAATATCAAATTAGCTGATAAATACGTTAAGTTGGATTATATGTATAAACTTTTGGAAACAGAAGCAGATGAAAAAGAAAGAGAAATAACATTACAAAAAAAAGAAATAGAAGCACTTTCTGAAAAATTAGCTGACAGTTTAAAAAAATCAACAAAAGAATACAAACCAAAGCATGCAAAAGATGGACCAATGGAGATAATAATAAGCAAATACAAACCAAGACATGCAGTACAGGAAGATCTGGAAGAAAAAGTAGATATTAAAGGGATTCCAGAAGTTGATTTGAATAAATATCATACAGAGAGAGGGTATTACAGTAGAATAACCAATATTGTAAGTTCTAACAATTCTTCTTTGACAAAAGTTGTAAAAATACTTTCAGGAGATTATGTAAAGGAAAATGGAAAAAGGGCCTGGACTTGGGAAGATAGGGAAAATGAGATTAGAAAATACTACAATAGCAACCATATAGAATATACTAATCATGATAAACAAAAACTTGAAAAGATTGTTGGCACAGTCAGATCAAACAAATATGCCAGAAGCAAACATGAAAGGAAGTTAAGAAGGATATATTCTATAATAAAAACACCAAATGAATCAAAACTAGTTAGATTTTTCAAAACAGGTTGGAGAAAACTTTCTGATCATGTTAAAGAATATACTCATAGGTATAAAAGGTGATGGAAATGCTTAAGGAAAAAGATATTGAAATAATAAAACATTTGAGAAAAAATGGGCGTATCAGTTTAGCAGATATCAGCAGAAATACAGGAACACCAATCTCAACAGTATTTGACAAACTGAACAAATTTGAGAATACTATAATAAATAAGCATACAACTTTGTTGAATTTCCCTGCTTTGGGGTATGCTTTGAAAGTAAACTTTCTGGTAAAGTGCAAAGACAGGGACAAGGTAAAAGAATTTCTTGCAAAAAATAAAAATGTAAATACCCTTTACAGGGTAAATAATGGCTCTGATTTCTTCATAGAAGCTATCTTCAAAGACATGAATGAGATGGAGGAGTTTTCAGAGGCATTGGAGGATTTGGGTTTGTACAAGAATGAAAAATACCATATTATTGAGGAGCTGAAGAAAGAGGATTTCATGATAGATAAAGAAGAAAATGATGAATGAAAGTTTAGATTCTGTATTAGTTAATAATAAAGAAGCTCATTTAAATAGTATTAACAAAAATAAATTAAGAGATATTCTATCTACTAATCCAATAATTTTAGAAGATGCAAAAAAACTTTTGACAGAAGGAAAAAGATACCTTGATTCTAGAGAAGAAATTCCTTTCAAGAAAAATTTATACAAAGCCAGAGATATGTTTGAATCTTTATTTAAGAATGGGAACAAAGATGAAGACCTTTTTCTTGGTTATGCTGAATCATTATATATCATAGGTGAATACGAAAAAGCAAATTCTGTTTATGATGAAGGATTAAGAATCTTTCCACAAAATTATATGCTGAAAGAAGGAAAAGCACATGTCCAGCATGTTCTGGATTTAATGAAATAGAATGTGTTATACAACCGAGCCTACGCAGTGAGCGAGGCAAGTGAGCTTAAGCGAATGCAGAGTAAATTTTTAGGCTTTATTTGAAAACCTTTATAATAAAGTTATTATTCTTTATTGAATATGAAAAATTTTAATGTTAAATCCAAATTAGAATATATCTTCTTGGAGTTACGAGATAGAATTGGTATACCATTTAAGCCAGAGGAAGAAATAAACAAAGTTGATATAAAACAAGGACAAGCAATCTTAGATTATGGTTGTGGTATTGGTTCTTATACTATCCCTATTGCTAAATTAATTGGTGAACGAGGAAAAGTTTATGCTTTAGATAGGCAACCATTAGCTTTAAAAAAAGTTAAAGAAAAGGCTGAAAAAGAAAGGCTTCAAAACATACATACAATTCTATCTGATAAAGATACAGGTTTGCCTGATGAAAGCATTGACATAATTCTATTATATGGAGTGCTTCCTGAAATAGAAGATAAAGATTCTGTACTAAGAGAATTATATAGGGTTTTGAAACCAAGCGGATATCTTTCTACACGTTATTGCTTCCGTATGAAAAAGGATAGAATTCTGGAAATTATGGACACAACAAATCTTTATTCTTTAGTAGAACAAAAAGATCATATACTTAATTTTAAGAAGAAATAGATTAAAGAAATAAGCGGGTACTTCTATATTTTATTAAAAAACGCTCGGCGGTAAATTGAGTTTAACATATCATTTTATGTGTAGTTTCTTTAGAAATTAGAATGAAGTGGTGGATAGAAATGAAGAGTTCAAAAAAGCCCGTTAAATTTATATATATTCCTCTATTATTGATTTATTATGGCAACATTTGAGGATTTTGAAAAATTAGATGTTAGAGTTGGAGAGATTGTAGAAGTTGAAGATTTTCCAGAAGCAAGAAACCCATCTTACAAATTGAAAATTGATTTAGGTAAAGAGATTGGGATTAAGAAATCTTGCGCTCAACTCGTCAAGAATTATACTAAAGAAAATCTAAAAAATAAATTAGTTCTTTGTGTAGTGAATTTTCCACCAAGGCAAATTGGACCAGCAACATCTGAAGTTTTAACTCTTGGAGTTCCGGGTGAAGATGGAGAATGTGTCTTAATAGAACCAGAACGTGATATTCCAATTGGCGGAAAATTATATTAAACATATTCTAAATTAAATATAATAAATTGAATAGAAAGAATTACATAGAATTATATATTTTAAAACTTAAAATCTATCTTCTTTTTATCATGCTTTATTATAAGCTCTTTTTCTGTAGTCATCCAGACTGCTATACTGAATATTGCCAAGTAAACAATAAAAGGTATTAATCTTAATCTAATAAACGGCAAAGGGATTATTTCCAATAAAATCATTATAGTGCTTGAATAAATCCCTATCTTAAAAATCTTTAATAAGCTGAATTTATGCTTTGTCAACTTTAATATTAATATAGCTATTGCCCAAGTTATCAGGATTATCAATATATATTTAATAAAGAAGAATGCGTATGCTATGATAAAGATTGAAGGCAGAAGAATTATTAACGAATATAGAACAAACTTCATTATCTTCTCTTTGTTATACAAAATATTTGAGAAGGATTTTATCTCTGTTTTTTCTTCTCTAAACAAACCTTTTCTGAAGATATAATTCTCTGTTATTAATAAAAATTCATTTGTCCTGTTTCTTTCTTTTGTTGTATCAATGACTATCAATGGTTCTTCCATTAAAGTTAATGGCTCATTCATCTCCTGATTTATGGAAATATTAAAATAATTGAACTTAGAGAATTTTTCATTTATTGCATCTGGCAATGCTATTAACTTTGGCATGAATAAAATTGATGATATAATCAGGGCAAATAAGATTAGAAAAGTGAAATATAATAAAGCATCTTTAAATTTTCCTTCTATTAACTTCTTAAAAGAATCAGGGTTCAAGCTTTTGAATATTGTAAAGATGAATTCCTTTATGTTCATGCTTTAGCTTAAAGAATGGTAGTATTTAAACTTTACCAATTAAAATTAAATCCTTATCTTCATTAATCTCTTTGTTTATTTTAAAATTCTTTTTAATCAGCTTTTTTATACTCTCAAATTTAGAACTTTTTTTTAATAATGAAAAGGCTACTCTGTCCTTTGCAACTCTTTTGATTTCTTTTAAACCTTTTTCAATATCACCAAAATGATGCATTGCTGTTACTGAAATAACAATGTCAAAGGTTTTGTCAGGAAAAGGCAGTTTTTCTGCTTTTGCTTTTATTACAGGAGATTTTGCTTTTTTTAATAATTTACCAGAAGGATCAACCCCAATCTTTTTACAATTAAATAATTCTAAAGCAAACCCTGTTCCAGTGCCAACATCCAGCAGATAATCTGTTTTCTTAACATTAAGGTTAGCTCTAATTATCCTTATTTTCTTGAGCTGCTCTTCTTTATAAAGCTCGTTATATCCATCTGCAATAGAATTGTAGTAGGTCATGAATAGGATTCAAAATATGTATATTTATTTTTCATTATATATAAATTTAATGAATCATAAGATTTATATACCAAATATTATTCTGAATTTGCATGGTAAAGGAACCAACAAGTATGAATGAACTTGTTTATTTTACAAACAGAAAAATAGGAGATGGCAATGTAGTTGCATGGGTGTATAGAAAGGAATGTCCTAAATGTGGAAAGGCTTTGATGGGAAAACCAAAGGATGAGAAAACAGGAAAAACAAAGATTAGGGCAAAAGAATATATATGTCCAGAATGTGGCTATAAGGTTGATAAAGAAAAATATGAGGAAACTCTTACCTGTGAGATAAAATATACCTGTCCTAAATGTAAACATCAGGGAGAGATAGAGGTTCCTTTCAAGAGAAAGAAAATCCAGATATTTGATGAAAAAAAACAGAAGAAGGTAGCAGTAAAAGCTATTATATTTGAATGCGAAAATTGCGGTGAAAAGATAGCCATAACCAAAAAGATGAAATAATAGCAACCTTTATTAATATATTATTTCTTTATTCTTAGAATGAAAAAGAAAATTTTAGTAACTAGTGCATTGCCTTATGTAAATAATGTTCCTCATTTAGGTAATTTAATTTGCGTAATAAGTGCTGATGTTTATACTAGATATTTGAGATTGAAGAAGGAGAATGTTATCTCTGTTTTGGGAACAGATGAATATGGAACAACAACAGAGGCAAAAGCAATAGAAGAAGGTCTTACCCCAAAACAGATAACAGATAAATATTATAAGATACATAAGAAGATATATGAATGGTTTCTGAATGATTATGATTGTTTTGGAAGAACCACCAGTAAGGAAAATTATGAGCTTACCCAGGATATCTTCAAAAAATTGAATAAAAATGGTTTTATTCTAAAGAAAAAGGTTGAGCAGGCTTATTGTAAAAAATGTGAAAAATTTCTGGCAGACAGATTTGTTGAAGGCACCTGTCCATATTGTAATTATGAGGAAGCAAGAGGAGATCAATGTGAAAAATGTGGCAAGCTGCTTAATCCAGAGGAGTTAAAGAACCCAAAATGTAAGTTATGTGGAGAAAAACCAATAATTAAAGAATCAGAACATCTATTTATCGACTTACCAAAACTAGTACCATTATTAAAAAAATGGATTAAATCAAAAGAGAAAAATTGGAGCTTGAATGCTAAAACTATGACTCAGGCATGGCTAAAGGAAGGGTTAAAGCCAAGGTGCATAACAAGAGATATAAAATGGGGCATACCTGTTC
>CAZENX010000047.1:0-7108 GCA_964513865.1 uncultured Methanosarcinales archaeon
GTTTGATGCTCCTATTGGCTATATCGCCATAACTAAAGAATGCAGGAAAGACTGGAGAAAATGGTGGCATAATAATAATGTAAGATTAGTCCAATTCATGGGAAAAGATAACATACCTTTCCATACAATATTATTCCCAAGCTTCTTGATAGGAGCTAAAGATAAATATACATTATTAGATACAATCTCCGTGAATGAATATCTTAACTATGAAGGAGGAATGTTTTCTAAAAGCAGAGGAATAGGTGTATTTGGGGATGATGCTATGAAGACAGGCATACCAGCAGATGTATGGAGATATTACATGATGGTTAATCGCCCTGAAAAGTCTGATTCAGATTTTTCCTGGGAGGATTTTCAACAGAAAATTAACAATGAACTAGTTGGTAATCTTGGAAATTTAGTAAACAGGACTTTGATATTTTTGTATAGGTTCTTTGATTCCAAGATACCTAAATTAAGTAAAAAGGATTTAAAAGTAGATTATAAAAAAGTAGAGAAATTTTATGATAATATAGAGCTAAAAAAGGCTTTGAAGGAGATATTTGCTATTTCAACAAAAGGAAATCAGTATTTCCAGAAGAATGAGCCCTGGAAATTAATCAAAAAAGATAAGAAAAAGGCAGGGAATATTTTAGCTAATCTAGCTAATCTAGTCAAGGATATTTCAATATTAATATGGCCTTTCATGCCTCAGGTATCTGAGAATATCTGGAAGCAACTAAACATTAAAAAACAGGGATGGAAGGATTTAGGGAAGCAAATAAAAGGCAAAATAAATAAACCTAAAATATTGTTTAAAAAATTAGAGGATAAGGAGGTTTCTAAATTTAAAAAAGAGTTCTCTGGCAAAAGGAATGAGAAAAGTGAGTTTTCAAAATTGAATATAAAGGTAGCAAAAATAACAAAGATTGAGAAACATCCGGATGCAGATAAATTATATGTTATGAAAATTGATGTTGGGAATGAAAAAAGGCAGATAATAGCAGGTTTGGCTCCATACTATAAAAAAGAGGAATTATTGAATAAAAAGATAGTTGTTATTACTAATCTGGAATATGTTAAATTAAGAGGAATAGAAAGCCAGGGCATGCTTTTAGCAGGAGAAGATAATGGAAAGGTTAAGATACTTTATGCAGAGAAATCAGAACCAGGAGAGCAGGTATATATTGAAGGTGTTTCTGCTCAGAATAAGAAAATAAACTTTGAAGAATTTTCAAAGATTAAGATAGAAGTAAAGAATGGTAAAGTAATAAGTGAAGGAAAAGAACTTAAAACAGATAAAGAAAAAATAAAAATAAAAGAAATAAAAAAGGGTGTGGTTAGGTAGTTTATTCTGAATTCTCTTTTTTCATGTAATCACTTAAAGTTTCTCCACCTAACTTTTTTCCTACACTTAAATAAGTTGATATTATGTCTGTTAATTTATCTACGTCCTTTAACTTTGTCTTATCTATCTCTTTCTTTGTATCAGCTGTAACTGCTTCATTGAGTATCTTTTCGATATTTGAATCTGTTGGTCTAATTACTCCAATTGCACTTGCTAAAAATCCTGTATTATTAGCCACGAATCCTTTATTATTTAGCAAATATTGTATTGTTTTAGTTAATTCTTTACGATTCTTATAAACCTCCTTTTCAATATCGAAAGAACTTAAGCCAAATTCTTTTGCCGCTCTATAATTTGATATTTCTTCAGATTCTCCATTAATTTTTGTGAAATAAGGGTTATTCTTTTTATTTCTCAATTCTTTCATTAAGGTATTGAAGAACTCTTTTTGTCCTTTTTCAGTCTTCAATTTTTCTTTGGCATTAGTGATCCCATTTTCACCTTTTAATTTGTTGATAGCAGCTCCTAAAGCATTAAATAGTGCACCATAGTTTGTGTTACCATACTCTTGAGCCTGTTCAAATCTCTTTTTCATTTCTTTAAAGTCCAACTTATTATTTTCAGCCATTTTATTATTCACCTCTTATTTGAGTATAATTTATATATAGTATAACTGATATATAAATGTTTCGTTTTTATAACCACTATAAGGTTGTAACAAAATAAAAAATTACCCTTCTTATTGACGAAACACCTATATTATGTATATGAGATGTACTACTATATAAATCTTTCTATTTTGTTACTATCAAAAGGTAGTCAATTAATAATATTTATATATAAGTTGTTTTTTCAAGAGAAATAGACAACTTTATATACTAAAACAAATTTCAAAAAATTAAAATGCCAAAGAAGAAAAACAACAAAAATAACAAAAAGGAAGATGCTGCTTCTCAAGAAGATGAACTTATGAAAGCATTGCCAAAAGAAGCTAAGGAAAAGATACAGAAGATAAAGAAAAAATTAGATAAGTTCCAGAAAGAGGTTGTAAAAAAGTTTGATAAATATATTATAGGGATTGCCTTGCTGCCTCCTTCTAAAGATGAGAAAGGGGAGATAAACAAAGAGGACATCAATACTTTAATCTTAGTAGATGATACTGATTCTAAGACAATGGATAAGGAAGAATTAAAAGAGAAGCTATCTACTATAATTATAGGCATTGCAAAGGATATTGACCCTAACATAAAAGTAGAAGTTATTATACTAAGCGAACTTTGGCAGAATTGCTTTGACGGAAAATACGAAATTCTGCAGATGATTGCAATGGGTGCTCCTGTTTATGATACAGGAATGCTTTCTGCTATAAAACTTGCTGAGATTCATAAAACAATGGTTCTAAAGAAGTTTGAAAGATACATAGTAAGCTATGTTTTGGCAGGTTCTTTAGTTCAGGGAAAGGCAACCAAAGAAAGTGATGTAGATGTTTTTGTAGTTATAGATGATACAGATGTTAAGAGAATGACAAGAGCAGAACTGAAAGACAAGCTTAGGGCAATAATTATTGGAATGGCGATTGATGTTGGAAATATGACAGGCATACAAAATAAATTGAATATTCAGGTTTATATCCTGACAGATTTCTGGGATAATATAAAAGAAGCTAATCCTATAATATTTACATTCTTAAGAGATGGAATTCCATTCTATGACAGGGGCATATTTATGCCTTGGAAGCAATTATTGCAAATGGGAAAAATCAAGCCCAGCCCTGAAGCAATTGATATGTTCAAGAGCACAGGAGCAGAAATGCTTAAAAGGGTTCATTTTAAGATTAATGAATTGGGAATGGAGGATATTTTCTATGCTATCTTAACCCCTAGTCAGGCAGCTTTAATGCTTTATGGCATTCCTCCAACAACACCAAAAGAGACACCAGAGCAGTTGAGGGAGGTTTTTGTTAAAAAGGAGAAATTACTAGAAGAAGAGTATGTCAAAATTCTGGAGGAGGTTATAGATGTAAGAAAGGATTTAGAGCATGGAACAAAGAAGAACATCTCTGGTAAAGAAGTTGATGATTTGCTGAAAAAATCAGAAAAATACCTGAATAGAGTAAACAAGCTGTTCAGGGATATTGATATAATGAAAGAAAAGGAGTCTATTATTCATACTTATGAAAATACCTTAAATGTAGTAAGGGATGTTTTAAGATTGGAAGGAATAGAAAAAGCAGAAGCAGATAAAATAGAGGATATTTTCAAACAAGAGTTAGTACAAAAAGGCAAAGTACCTAGTAAATATGTGAGAATGCTAAAAGAGGTAATAAAGGCAAGGAAGGATTATGGCAAGGGAAAGCTGACAAAGCCAGATGTGCAGAAAGCAAATAAACAAGCAAACGAGATTATAAAATTTCTAGTTGAATATATCCAAAGAAAAAGAGGAAGAGACTTAGAAAAAACCAAGATAAGATTTAAGTATGGTAAAAAATTCGGAGAAGCAATCTTGCTGGGAAAGAAGGCTTTTATTATAGAAGATATTGATGTAGAAGAAAAAACAGTCAATAAAGCAGACATTAATAATAAAGGTGGATTAGAAAATATTAAGAAATCAAACCTTGAAGAACTAGAGAAAGAGTTAATGAAAGTTGATATCTGCCCTAAAGTTTTCATAAAGGAGAAGATATTCGAGGATTTAAAGAAGATATTCGGCAAGAATGTTGAGATTCTTATAAATTATTAGAAAGATTTATAATCCTTATCTAATTTCTTTTTTAGATGAAAGTTAATTATCTGGATTGGTTTATTAATAAGATTAATAAAAAAGAGATAAAATATGATCTTTCTTCTAGTGATATGAAATATGTACATAATAAAGATTTAAACCTGAATCTGAAAGATTATGATATTGGAGAATCTGTTTATATAGGAAGTGAAAGATTAAGAAAACTGATAGCTAAAGAATATAATAATAATTATGAAAATGTTTGTGTAACAATTGGAGCATCTTCTACAATGGATTTGGTTTTTTCTTCTTTAATAACAAAAAGAGATGAAGTTTTAGTTGAGCTTCCGTGCTATGAACCTTTGTATAAGATACCCTTAAAATTAGGTGCAAAAGTTAAAAGATTTCATAGAACTCTTAAAAATAATTTTCAGATTGATTTAGGAGAGATAAAAAATCTGATTAATAAAAAAACCAGATTAATTGCCTTTACTAATCTTCATAATCCTAGTGGTAAGGGAGTCAATAATATAAAAGATTTAATTGAAATAGCTGAGAAAAATAAGATTTACTTAGTTTCGAATGAGGTTTATGCAGATTCAAGCTTTAAAAAAATAGAACCAATTGCAAATTCAACAGATTATGGGATTACAATAAATAGCCTAACAAAATCATACGGATTATCCACTTTAAGAATTGGCTGGATTATAGCTAATAAAAATATTATTGGAAAGATTAAGCAAGAGATGTTATTCAAGCAAGTAGTTAATCCAGGGATAACAGACGAGATAGCTTGCTATTGTTTTGAGAATATAGACTTATTAAAACAAAGAACTAATGAAATACTAAAAAATAATTTTTCTATTGTCAAAGATTTTATTAATTCTAGGGAAGATATTAATTGTGTAGAGCCTGACGGAGGGACAATGTGCTTTCCAAAATTAGTCAACATAAAAAATACAAAAAGGTTTGTTGATTTTTTAATCAAAAATTACAAAACCTTGGTGGTTCCAGGAGAATTTTTTGAAATGCCTGGTTTTATTAGAATTGGTTATGGTGGAGATACTGAAATTCTGAAAAAAGGCTTAGAGAATTTATCTAAAGCATTAGATGATTTTAAATAATTCAAAAGATTTTTATAGTCATAAGTTCTATAATTACTAGGGTGGTTGGATGGAGACAGGCTATAAAGTAAGCGATGCTATGACAAGGAAACCAATAGAGGTCTCTGGAGATATTTCTATAATGGAATGTGCTCAAAAAATGAAGAAGCATGATGTTGGCTCTGTTCTTGTAAAGAAAAATGGAAAATTAATTGGCATACTAACAGAAGAGGATCTGGTTTATAAGATTGTGGCAGAAGCAAAGGATGCTAAAAAAACAAAAGTAAAGGATGTTATGATAAAAAGATTAATTACAATAGAGCCAGATAAGGATCTGTATGATGCTTTGGTGAAGATGAGTAATAATGATGTTAGAAGATTGCCAGTTTTAGAAAATAATAAGCTTGCAGGTATGCTAACTATGAAAGATATCCTGAAGATTCAACCACAATTGTTTGATATTATAGCAGAGAATATTCAACTTAGAGAAGAGAATTTTAAACCAATAACAGTTTCTGGAGAAGAGGGAATCTGCCAGAACTGTGGAAAATATACAGATAAACTGATAGAGCATGAAGGGATAATGATCTGCTCTATATGCAAGAAAGAACTTTAAAACAAAAACTTTATATAGGTAAATTCTTGGAATTATAAGTATGGAAAAATTTAAAATTACTCCTGTTCCAAGGATTGTGAAGTTTAAAGGACTTTTTGATTTCAATAAATTATATAATTTTGTACAAAAATGGATGCGGGACAGACAATACGAGTTTCATGAAAAAAAGTACAAACAAAAACCTTTGATATATTTTCCAGAGCACGAGATAACATGGTGGGCTGAAAAAAAACTAACAGCATATATAATGTACAGGATTGATGTTTATATACATCTGTATGAAGCTGAAAGAAAAGAGGTTGAAGTTGAGGGTAAGAAAAAAGAGATGATGGAAGCAAGGATGATAATAGAGATTAATGGAACTGTAGTAACTGATTTTTCTGGAGAGTTTGAAAGATCAGGATTTTCAAAAAAAATAGAACAATTCTTAAATAGAAGAATATTACATCAGGAGATATTGCTTAAATATTTAGATCCTTTTGATTATGAGCTTTATGCTCTTGAGAATGATATAAAAAAGGTGCTGGGTATGGAGGTAAGTGAAACAGCTTATGGAATACCTCACATGTAAGGTTGTAAAAAATGGCAGAAAGATTTACTGTTGTGGACCAGGAAAAGATTCATTATAAAGGTTTGTTTGATATTACACAACTTACAAGAATGATTGAATTATGGTGCAAAACAAAGCTTTATGATAAGAGGATTGTTAGAGATGAGGAGCATGTCCATAAAGATCATAAATATATACATCTCTGGTGGGAGCCTTATAAAAAGATAACTGACTATATCAAATTTGAGATAAGAATATGGGTTTATGTTAATGATGTTACCCAAGTGGAGAAGGATATAGATGGGATTAAAACCAAGTTGAATAAAGGGGATTTTGACATCACTTTAGATGGTTTTTTGATAACTGATTATGAGCATAGGTGGGAAGAAAAACCTTTATATTTCTTTTTCAGAACAATATTTGACAAGTTTATTTATAAAATGCAGATGGCTAAATACGAAGCTTTAATTAAACAACATGTTATGGAGCTTAAGGCAGAGATATCCTCATTCTTAAATTTATATAGATTTTATTAACAAAATTTATAAATACTTTATATCTTCTTAAATTCGTAAAGACCAGACAATAATGCGAGGGTAAACATTGAGATTTCTTGATGTTCCTCAGAGCAAAGTCTGGTCAAATGCGCAGGACTTAAGAGGACACTTACCTGTAAGTAAGACATCCTGTCCCTTAGTGGGTCCGGGGGTTCGAATCCCATCCCTCGCATATTTTAATTTTAGTTAAATTTATAAACTAAAACCTTAGGTTAAATGATATGGAAGTCC
>CAZENX010000048.1:0-7007 GCA_964513865.1 uncultured Methanosarcinales archaeon
CAACATAATCTGTTCCAAAATAAGCCATAAACCTGTTAATAACCATAATATGAATTGACATAAAAAGCATCATCAGGCTTGCTGGTGCTCCTATAAATACAATCTCTCTTATGATTGGGAAAGAGAATTTAAATGAACTAAGGTGCAGTTTTAAGTGAGATACCTTCTTGATATAATAAATACCCAAAAGCAAAGAAAAGCCGAATGCTATGACTGTAGCAATTGCAGCTCCTTTAACTCCTAAGCCAAAAACAAAAATAAATATTGGATCTAAAATCATATTCATAAGCAGAGCAAATATCTGTATCTTCATGGCTGTCTTTGAATCACCTTGGGCAATGAATAACGAATGAATCATGTAAGAAGAGAACATAAGTATACTTCCGATAAGAATTACCCTCATATAGCTCATTGCCAAAGCCAAAACAGTTTCATTCGCTCCCAATAACAAAAAGAGAGGATTCAAAATAAACATTCCTACACTAATTATTAATAATGAAAAGAAAAGAGACAAAAACAAGCCATGTAAAGCAGTATTCTCAGCTTCCTTTACCTTATTTGCTCCTAAAAATCTTGATATCCTTGAATTCATTCCGACAGTAAAACCTGAGTTTAAGCTTATCAGAATGAAAAATATCGGAAAAGAGAAGGTTAAAGCAGCGATTGCCTCAGCACCCAATCTTCCAATATAGGCAGTATCAACAACATTATACATAGTCTGGACAATCATCCCAATAATAATAGGAAATGCCAAAGTAAAAAGAGCTTTTTTCGGATTTTTTATAAAGGAATTTATCCTTTTTCTTATCATTTTTTACGTGAAAAAGAACTCACTTATAAAGGTTTTTAATTTTCAAAAGGGCTTATATCTTTCTTTAACAGATTTTCTATTGGTAAAAATAATGGCTCAGGCAATTTATCCCAGCTAAACCAGCCCCATTTTTCAAACTTATCGGGCTCTTTTAATTCTACATTACCAGAATCATAATCAGAAACCATAAATATTGTAATATAATGCTTCTTTTCCTTTGTAAATATATCATTAGTTATAGTAAAAAATTTTATATTCTCTATTTTTAATCCTGTTTCTTCACCTACTTCTCTTATGGCACAATCCTCAAGTTCTTCATTAAACTCTAAATGTCCTCCAGGAAAGCACCACCTCCCTTCACCATGAGTATTCTTTCTCTTACCAAGAAGAACCTTATCATCTTTAATAACAATAACCCCTATACCAACCATAGGCCTTTCCATAAAAGAAGCAATCATACGATACTATAAAAATATTTTTGTTTATCTTAAAAATTTTGGAATTAAATCAATAAAATCTGAAGCTTTAAAGCTATAGCCTTTTTTCCTAAAAAGATAATCTCCTATCTTTCCATTTATATAAGCAGCATAATAAGCAGATTCAAATAATTTCTTTGTTTGAGCTAATATTCCTGTACATAGACCAGCTAAAACATCTCCTGTTCCTGCTACTGTCATTCCGGGATTTCCTGTTTTATTATATTTTATTTTATCTTTAGAAACTATAATATCAGTATTTCCTTTTAACAAAATAACATTATCATTAACTATTTTTTTGATTAAAGTTGTTTTTTCTTTTATATTCTTAGGCAATTTTCTATAAAAAATCTCAAATTCTTTTTCATGAGGTGTCAAAATAGTATTTTTTACATCTTTTGGAGTAATTGCCTTAATTGCATCTGCATCCACAACTTTAGGTTTTTTAATATTCTTTACAATCTTTTTGGCAAATTTTTTTGACTTTAAACCTAAACCAGGACCTATAAGGACAGCATCAAAATCTTTAGCTAATTTTATTATTTTATTAGCATACTTTAGCTGAAAATAATCACCATCAAATTTCTTAGTTATGAAATCTAGTTCCTTACAATTAATTGCCCAAGCCACTTTTTCAGGAGCAGCAATTGTAATAAGATCAACTCCTGTTGCAAAACAAGCTAATCCTGCTAAGGTAACAGCTCCAACATAATCTTTACTCCCTCCGATAATTAAAACTCTACCAAAATCACCCTTATGGCTCTGCTTAGCTCTTTTTTTGAACATATTCAGAATTAACACTAAAAACTATTAAAATGCTTCGATTTCGTAAGCTTTATAAATTATGCCTCGTTTCTTGCCTTGTATAATGGGAAGAATAAAAACTACATTAATTAAAAGAATCAGCATGGAAATAGTTAACAAACATGGAGACCTGCTTAAGAGTAACTTTGAAGAGAATAAAAAACTTATAGAAGAGTTAACAGATGTTAAATCAAAAAAACTGAGAAATATAATAGCAGGTTATGTAACAAGACAACAAAAAACCAAGGAGGTATAAAAATGCCAACAGCAGACAATTCAATTTTTATTGGTGGCAAGCCTTTCATGAACTACGTTACAGGTGTAGTGATGCAGTTTACAACCAAAGAAGCAAAGGAAGTAATAATAAAGGCAAGAGGAAAGTTTATCAGCAGAGCAGTTGATGTAGCAGAGGTAGCAAGTAAAAGATTCTTAAAGGATCAAGTAGAGATAAAAGAGATAAAGATAGATTCAGAGGAGTTCAAGAACAAGGAAGGCAAAGAAGTCAGAGTTTCCACAATAGAGATTTTATTAAACAAGAAAAAATGATGATACTTAACCTTTTGAGACCCATCATAGACTTCGTAAGGCAAGGCATAGAGTATCTTAAACACTTTTTTCAATAATTTTTTATTTATATTATTCTATGAGATAGTTTAAAAAGTAAAAAAAATTAATTTTTAGAACATAGTTTTTTAGCGTATGATTTTAAACTATTATGGTCCAAAGCTTTCAAAAATTCAGTAATTTCAACAGCTTGTCTAAGATTTAGTCCATCAATTACATCATCAAAACCAGTTGTTCCGCCAACTATTTCACTTAATCTTTTTCTATTAATAAGCGGATAAATTTCACAATCGTTAAATCTGCCATCAGGATAGCCACGAATTGTTATGCTGTTTCCTTCACTCATCAGCTGAACACCTCCATAACCACTATAAAATTTTCTATCCTTTATAGAGTATTCTTCAGCTAATCCTGGTTTGATTTTGTTTAACATTTCTTTTGCTTTGTATGTGGCTAGCATAGGTTCTTTCATTATTATCACCTTAATTATTATTTCACCTCTTCTGAGAAAAAATTATCTAATTATATATAAAGCTAATCCTTTTAGCACAACTCTACAAGTATCTTAGCTCCAAGCTTAGAAGTCATATCATTTATGTCTTTTTTTGGATTAATCTCAACAATATCATACCCTTTAATGTTCTTTAAATTCTTTAATCTATGAAGAAAATAAAGAAATTCTCTAGAAGTAAGTCCTCCTGGCTCAATATAACCAGTAGCAGGAGCAAAAGCAGGGTCTATTGCATCAATATCAATGGAAATATACAAGTTTTCAAAATTTTTTGCAATACTCATTATTGCATCAGATATTTCCTCTTTTCCCTCATTTGCTATATCTTTCATTGTAAAAAATTTTATTTTATTCTTTTTTACAAACTCTATCTCATTAGAATGCCAGTTTCTTGTGCCTATTAATATAATATTTTCAGGTTTTATTATTTTTTGATTAACTAAACCAGTAACTAAATCTTCCTGTGTTGGAGGCATGAAATCATTTACAGCATCAAGGTGAGCATCAAATATTATTATACCAGCATTATTATATTTCTCAGCAAATGCCTTAACTATAGAAAAGGTTATAGAATGATCACCACCAAGAAAGACAGGAGAATTAGATTCTTCAAAGATCTCTTTAGCTTTTTTGTAGATATTATAATTTGTTTCTTCTATATTATTTTCAACAATATCAACTTTATCAACATCAAATATAGGCAATATATTAGATTCTGACATAAATATCTCTTTTGCCTGCTCTAATATCTTATCAGGTGCTAATTCAGCTCCATCTGCCTTTTTCAATCCACCCTGAGATGTTTCCACCTTAATTACTTTCATAAAAATAGAGAAAAATTTTGTATATATAAAATTTTACATCCTTTCAGGTGCTTCTATACCCAATAAGTATAACCCATTGGCAATTACTCTTTTTATGCAATAAATAAGCAGTAATCTTGCTTTTTTAACATCTTCATCTGCTTTAAGCACTGGATATTTATGATAGTATTCATTGAAAATACTGCATAAGCTAATCAGATAATTACATAGAAAATTAGGTTTAAAGCTTTCTGCTGCCTTTTTAATAATATCTGGATAATCATTCAATTTTCTTATTATCTGTTTTTCATATTCATTAAATAAGGAAAAATTGATTTTATTAGACACTTTTTTATTATATTTCCTTAATATAGAGGAAATCCTTGCATAGGTATATTGAACATAAGGTCCTGTTTCTCCTTCAAAATCTAATGCTCTTTTCCAATCAAATAGGAGCTCTTTATTATTTTCCCTGTTTATCATTGAGAATTTTAAGGCTCCATATGCAATCTTTTTTGTCCTTTCTTTAAGTTCTTTCTCTGATAATCCTTTGTGCTTTTCCTTTGTTGCTTTTTCTGCAGCTTTAAAGATCTTTTCTTTTAGTTCATCAAAAAGAACCATGGTTCCGGCTCTTGATGACATCTTTCCTTCTGGAAGCATAACTAATCCATATGGGATATGTAATGACTTAGCAGCCATTTTAGAGCCAATTAATTCAAAGGTCTTAAACAATTGCTTAAAGTAGTGTGTCTGTTCTGCTCCAGTCACATGAATACATTTGTCAAATTTGAAATCTTTTTGCTTTATTTTAGCTAAACCAAGATCTTTTGCATGATATAATGCATTTCCCTCTTTTGTAAGAAGAACATAGATTCCTAAATTATATCTTTTAAGATTAACTATGATTGCTCCTTCACTTTCTTTTGCTATGCCTTTTTTCAGCATATCTTTTGCAATCTTTTTCCCAGGCTCTTCAACCTCACTCTCAAAATAGAGCTTATCAAATCTTACACCAAATTCTTTGTAGAAGTCGTTAAAATCATTTAAGCAGTACTGCCTTGTTTTTTTCCATATTTTTACAAGAGATTTATCTTTTGCATATAGTTTGTTATTAATCTCTCTTATCTCTTCTTCTACCTTTTTGTTTTTTTCAGCTTTTTTACTTGCAAGAGCATATACCTTTCCAAGCCAGACACCTTTTTTTTCTTTAGGTTCCTTTTGCTTTAGATTAAGATAACCCCAGATGCATTTAGCAACATGGGGGCCTATATCCCCTTGGTAATTTGCCCTAATGACTTTATAGCCGTCCTTTTCCAATATTTTACATAAAGCTTCTGCTAAAGATATATTTCTAATATGTCCTATATGCACCCCTTTATGGGTATTTGCATGAAAGTACTCAACCATATATGTTTTTTTCTTATTTGGATATGAACCATAATCTTTATTCTTAAAAATCACTTTTAATGTATTTTCTGCTAAAATATCTTTATTAACAAAGAAATTCAAATAAGGACCTTTTGCTTCTATCTTTTTTATATATCTATTCGGCTTTATTTTCTTTAAGATTTCTTCTGCAATCATATTAGGAGCTTTTTTTAGTTTTTTTGCTAATATAAAGCAAGGGAAGGCATAGTCTCCAAAAGTAGAGTCTGGAACCTCCAGCATATCCTCTTTTACTTTGTAATCTTTTAATAATTTCAGAATCTCTTTTTTGAAATTCATTTTTTCTTCTTTATAAATCCCTTTAATTCCTTTAAATCATTTCTAATCTCTTTCAAAAGTCTTCTTATATCCCTTGCCTCTTTCCATCTAAGAAATATCAATATTAAATATATACCGAATATACCACCCACAAAGACACTTAACATATTAGTTAAGAATTTTATAGTATTTATTAAAGGATCCAATACAGGCGGCAATGTAGCGTTAATATCAACCATAGCTAATATTAGAATTAGTAGCATTTATAAATATTTTTATTCCTTGGATTCCTTCTCTTCTTCCTCTTCTTTTTCTTGATCTTCTTCTGCTGCCTTATCATAGCCCTGCATAAAGGCCTCTTCTTCAGGGCTCAACTCATCATTCTCTATTAGATCTTCTCTTGAATCCCCATATACATCCTCTTCATCCTTATATTCATCTTCTGCCATTATAAAAAAGGGATAAATAAAGTATTTAAAAAGGTTTTGATTTTTACGCATATCTCTTAAATTTTCTAATCAATAATAAAGATGTAAATGCCAAAATTAAAACAACAAATGTTCCAATACCTACTTTTCCTGCCCTTGAACCGATTACTGCACCAGTAATGCCCATTAATCCATTTTGATTATCTATCTGATCATTCATAGATGTATTAAGACTGCTAGTATCATTTATAATGGGTGATGATTCTTCATTTTCTTCAACATTAGTTTCTTCCTCTATTGCACAGCTCCTTATATTTTTTTTGGTAACTAAACCTCTATTGCAAATTTGTTCTTGTAATCCATCTACACATTCAGACCAATCTCCACAAATCAATAATGAACTGTGTCCACCAGAGCTTGGGCTTACTATGCTTTTTGAGTCAGAAATTACCTCTTTATATGTGCATACTGCTGTTATGTTATATTCATTTATTGTCCTAATATTGGTCTTTATTATAAGATCAAAACCATCATAACAATTACACTTCCATGAATTATTATTTATACTTTCATTAATTATAGAACAGTTTTCAAAAGTATATTCTCCATTTTCTATAATAAGTTTACCTGTAACATTAACAACCAACTCAGAACATTTGTCAAAATGATATATTACTTCAGATTCCCCGCCATATATAGCATAAACTAGATTACATACTAAAAATATGACTCCTGCTAATATAATCTGTTTTTTCATTTTAAAAAAATAAAAAAAATAAAATTAATTAATTTATTCTTCCTGAACCAATATCTGTCTTGTGTACTCATAAGTTCCTGGCTCTATTGCTATGTTAAAAATAGCAACATATTGTGCTATTTCTTCTGTAAATCCTGCTGGATATGTGT
>CAZENX010000049.1:0-2325 GCA_964513865.1 uncultured Methanosarcinales archaeon
ATAGTTAACTATTGTTACTGTCTCATTATATTCAACTGTAATCCTTGGTCTTGGGTTGTCTATCTTGGTTGCTGCAAAAGCAATAACTGCAAAAAGTATAAACAAGAACACGAAAGTAAGTATTTTTCTGTTCATTTTACCTCTTTTTTATACTAATATCTATCTTAATGATAACTTAGAAGCTTTTGGTTTATATATATTTTGATTTATTATTTAGGTCTCAACTTGGCAGTAATATCTTGCCATTTATCAACAAATGTTTCATTCTGCAAGAACATCTGATAGCCTGTATCTGTTGCTGAACAATTATAATTATTGTCAGAAACACCAAATCTCTTGTTATGGTTACCTTTTCCTCTCTCTCCTATTCCTGCCTGCTCTCCTGTACAAATATTTCCAGAAAAACCCTCATAATCTGCAATTATTACTTCTACCTCAGTACTATCTTTAATTCTTGGCTCTTTTACAGCTCTAATTATTTTATTACCTACTCTATTCAAGTAGATGTTTGTATATCTTTCCTCTCTTTCATTTATGTAGCTAATGTCAGCATTCTGTCCATAGCTTGTTCCTAAAACTCTGTTGATTAGGTCTGTTAAGAACTCTGTTAAAGCAACTGTCCATACAGGCTGATTAACATTAGTTATTGCTTTGCTAGAGAAAATAATAGCATGAGCAGCAGGATTATAGAAAAGGGTATTATAACTACATTGTTGGAATCTGTTTTCATTATTTGCTATATTATTACAAACATTGCTTGTGTTAATTAAACTTATGTAATTATTTCCAGGATTTAAACTTGTTCCAATTATAATTTGATTATCAGAGCCATCTGCATTTTTTAAACTTAAAACACAAATATTATTTACATTTTCTATTTCAGTTTCTTCTTTTTTTAGATAGTTTAAAGCATTTTCCTTTTCATCACAGAACAAAACATATCTTGTAGAAGCTTTGTTTTTTGCTATTGTCAGCAACTGCAATGATACTAATTTTGTTCTTGACATTAAATTGCCATCAACACAAATTGTATCATCTTCCATTCTTGCTATATTGTAGTCAGAATCTAAATTGTTTACGCAGTCAGTATTTGAGATAGGGCAATCATCACTTTCGTCACAGCAAGCTATTCCCCCCCATTGAACAGTAAGGTCCATTGGCCATTCATTAGCCCATAGAGAGGTTGCAACATTAGTATTCCTGCAACATCTTAAATTACTTGAGCTTGAGTATAAACTTGAATAGAATTCCTGCCCTGCACATTGGTTGCAGATATCTAAATCAGTATCACAATCAACACATGCATTATTCCTGCACCATGCGTCATGGCTAGGGCAGTCATCTGCTACACTCCATCCAGACCATCCAGAGCAGCCACCACAACATTTAGTTGACCTTCTTCTTCTTTCTAATCTTCCGTTATTGCATCTATATTGGGTTGTTGGTGAGCAACCAGGTGAGTAAGTGCAATGAGCACCTTCACATGAACCAGAGCAACTTATTCTTCCTGTTCCGCATGTCCCACATGAGGCACCTTCATTACTAACGCAAGAAGGTCCTCCCCCATCAGGAGAGCCACCACAATTTTGGCCATAACAAGGAGAACAATCAGTGCTGGAAAAAGAACTCCACCCACTTCCTGAACCAGGACTGCCACACTTACAGGCTGAACATCCTCTCTTAGCACATTCATGACCACAATCTTCTAATCCCCCTCCACCAGGAGTACTACCTCCGTCAGGGCTACTACCTCCGTCAGGGCTACTACCACCAGAGCCACACTCATTAGGACAAGCTGAAGCAGTACAACCACAGCAAACATTACAAGAACCTGTTGCAGCACAGCAAGGGCAAAAACCTCCTCCGCAAGTGAAATCTTTTTGATATGCACAAGATGTAGATGTATAACGATGACAGCCATCTTTACATTGACCTGGGGTACATCCGTCACCATCACCATTACAACCATTAGTGCAGGAATAATCAGTATATGTTCCTGTCCCTGCTGAATTGCATCTTTTATGGCAACCTGTACATTGACCTCGTGTGCAAACAGGAGGAGGGGTATATTCTTCTTCCACACAATCATCATTCTTACAAATTTGTCCTGAAGAACAATACTTAATAGATGTTAAAAAACCTCTATTACATACTTGATAAGCTCTCTTACCATATTCCGGCCTACATTCATAATGAGAACATTCACTCCCCCAACAATCCATGTCGCTCTTAGGGTTATCACAAGCGCAGCAACCATCTGTTGCACAGCTTCCGCATCTATCACAATCTTTTTCTCCACCAGTTCAGGGGCGTCAAAAGAAATCT
>CAZENX010000049.1:2335-6823 GCA_964513865.1 uncultured Methanosarcinales archaeon
TAAGTATACCAAGCAGCACCATGACACCCATTACAATAAGTTGTTACATCACTTGATAAAAGTTCCCATTGTCTGCAACAAGAACCACTCATTTCACAACGAGCCTCTGCTTTATAGGAGAATATGATAATTGAAAAAAAGAATACAATAAATAAAACAGATATATTAAAAAACCTTCTTTTATTGATAACCATCAAATACCCTCTTTTTATTTTATAATCTAATCAAGAGTATCTTAGAAAGTTTAGGTTTATATAGTTTTTGGAAATAAATCAAAAGTAGTGTATAAATCATTTTTGGGATATTTCTTCAAAATATTCCAATGTAAACAACGGGTTTACTTGGTTCAAGAAATTAACCACATAATCTCTTTTATTCTTTAATATAGGGTATTGCTCTGTTAATTCCCAATATTCCCCATCATTTTTAAATAAACTTTCTACGTGCGAGTTATAATCCTGCATTGAATCAACCATAGCGTATGAGTATAAAAAACCCTTTTCATATAATTCTGGGTCTAATGCTGTTGAAATCTTGCCTTCCTTATAAAGTTTTTCATATTCCTCTAAAGAATAATATTCAAACCCTGGAAGATTAAGTGCTTCAAATTCAAATATATCAAAAAGATTAACATATTCTTGACATACTATAATTTTGCTTGAAATTTCTGAATGAATTATTTGTTCTATCAGCAAGTCTGTATAGCCATTTTCTTTTCCTGCATTTGTTACCAAAACAGAGTTTTCTGTATTTAATCCACCGGATGGATGATCCTTAATTTTTATTGATTTCAAAACATATACTCTTTCTAACCTTATAGTATTCAAAACTTCTTCAGGGTATTTTTTTAAAGCAGAATATACGATTTTTCTTGACCTTTCTATTTCTTCTGGTGCTAAATCTTCAATTACAACTTTTTCAGGAGAGTTAAGATAACCCTCTGGCCACATATCTTCCTCCTGTTTATACCTAAACACTTTATCAAGGTTATCAAAAAGATTTGTAGGTGTTTCTACTATTGTTTCAATATTGTTCTGTGTCTCTGTAGGATTTTTTTCAATAACTTCTTTTTCTTCTGGTATTTTTTCTTCTTGTTGTTGTTCTATTTTTTCAATAACTGCTGGCTGTTGGCTGGCACAGGCAAATCCTGTAGCAGCTATTCCTCCAACACCTCCAACACCACAAATCCATTTCAAAGCATTCATCAATCTCCTATAAAAATTAGATTCCGTAAAACTTTGTTCTTTTGGGTTAATCTCTTTATTATAAGCATTATAAGCTAATATATCCGGGTCTATTATGCTGCTATTATTTTCACCTAAGGGATAAAATCCATTTTTATTATTAAATTTCAATCTTTTGTTCCACCTAATCCTATTTTCTAAATCTAATTTTGATTTAACAGCAATATTCCTATTATTTAAAATAGCATGTTTGTTATTTATTACCTTATATATGGGTATCAAACCTTTCATTTTACTTTTATTATAGAAGTTCTCCTTTATAAATCTTTCTATTTTCTTAACTGTATAGTGGTAATAAATACTATTTTTTAGTATCTAATCAAAAACCTATGATAACTAACACTTTAAGAAACACTTATATTCAGTAATTGCGGTGGTTTCAGGTCTTTCAATACTCCTAAATATGTATTCAGCATATTCTCTGCATAATCTTCAACAATAAAGTTAAGGTTGTTTAAAGTCTCTTCCCCGATCTGGCCTATAATCAAAAGATTGGCTTTGAATATATTATCAATGTAAACTCCCTGCATATTGCCAATAGCATCTAAATCATCTAAATCAGATGAAGCAGTTAAAATTGTGTATCGGTTTTGAGGGTCTTTAACATAAAATTCAATTATATCAAACCCTTTATACCCTTCCTCAATTGTTCCACTTACATTGGCATACTCTGCTGCCAAGATAACATCTGCTTCTTCCACATAAGTTGTATAAAATTCAGGCTGCTTCTTAATGAATATGGGCTTTGCTTTTACTTCTGTTAAATAGATTACAGGAACTTCATCATCTATCCTCAACCAATAGGTTTTTTCATCGGCATTTCCTGCATAATCCATAATCCTTATTGTTATATTGAAATCCTGAACAGGCTCGTCTAATGCCCAACTATAGTCATCTGAAATTGTAAATATTCTTCCTTCATCTGGTGAGAAACTATAAAGCATATTTTCTTCCTCTCCATTAATGTAAAAGTAACCTAGCAAATTATGATCCTCTTCATTTTGAACTAACCCATAGAAGTCAATATCAACATTAGGATTTGTGATATTATCATAATCTAAATCAAATACCGGCTTTGTCTTATCTATTGTAAACCAGAATGTCCATCTTCCTGTTGGGCTTATGCTTCCATCACTTAAATTTTTGTAAGCTAATACCTCTATTGAATATTCCTGCTCTGCTAAATCTTCCAAGAAACTGCAATCGAAGAAATTTCCAATTTTTTCACAATCAATGATTGTATCATTGATATGTCCTGTTTTATTATATAATATTGTTGAATAAACTGTCACTGGTTCTGGGTCAGAAAAATCAAGAGTAAATTCAGGTGTTTTGTTAATATACCATATATTGTCAGGGTCAGGATTTACAGGAAGAGCATCTTTTAATGCAAATTCCGGCATGTCTGGAGCACCTGCTTCAATATAGAAATACCACATTTTATAAGCAAGATTATGTGCTAAATCATAAGCCTGTATTGTTGCTTGATATAAACTATTCTCTAAATCAGCAGATGGAACAAAGATTATTTTGTTGCATATATAATCACCGTTCTCATTTTTACTTAAATCATAATTACAATTGTAAGTTTCCAAAACATTTGAAGTATAGGTAACGTTAGCGTCCAAAGCATTTATAGTAAGATTTATTAGTTCTGTATCCAAACCAGAGCCAACTTCTCTTATTATTACAGAGATATTTGTTCTGTTGTTATTGGTTGAGAAATATTCCTGCGGATATAATGAAGACTCGACAACCACAGGCTGCACACTATCAAGATATAAAATAACTTCTTCTTTATTTGTATTACCTGCTTCATCTCCTGCTTCTATTGTAAGATTGTTTTCTCCTTGATACAAAATAACCAAATTTTTACCTGCCCAGCTTGTTGGATATTTTCCATCATAAACATTTACATATATTCCAGAAGGAATGTCTTTTTCTAATTCTGGAGAAATAGTTAATTTGGTCTTTACCGGAGTTCCTCCTGACAAGATATATTCAACTTCTTCAATCTCGTAAAGCTCTTTATAATAACCATATTCTTCTCTGTTATAGCCAACAAATTCAACATAATTTCCTGCTATAAAGAAAGGTCCTGCATCCCCTGTTATATAAACTTCTGTTGCACTTTCTTCTGCATTCTCATTCAATATTTTTGTTGCTAATAAATCACCATTGTTGCCCTGATCATGATAACCAATAAAGTACTGAGGTACAGGTAAGCTACTTCTTTCCAAATAGAAACTTATATTCGTTTTTTCTTCTGAATAATTAGCAGTAACAAATAAAAGCACATCATTTGTATAATAAATGCTATCATATTCATGCAAAGGATACCCTAAATCAGCATATCCACTCAGTAAAGGGTCAAAGTTTGGCTTCTCCGGCAGTTTTGTATCAACAATAAATGTTTCTCCAAATATAATTGTGCTGCTTTCTATATTATGGGAATCAATTCCATTGATGTAGAATTTTGCCTCAGCATTATTAATATCTTTAAATTCATCTCCATTCATCTGGAAATATCCTATCCATGGCTCTGAATAGGTAAAATAGTCTTTAGCTGGGTTTACTGTTACATATTTTCCTTTTACTTTAAAGGTTAAGCTATTCACATAAATCTTGTAATTAGGGTCATAGGTTACAGAAGCTGTTTTTAATGACCTTACCTCAACTTCATATGTCCTGTCTGCTCTTACTGTAGTTACATATTCCCTTGTAAAGAAATCCTTTATTAAGATATCAAAGTCATAATCAACATTATCTATATAGATATTTTTATAATTTATATTATCTATATTATTACCATTGTCAACAGAGTAATAGGCAATCTTATAAATATTTGGCTCATCTAAAAAGATATTTGGGTAATAGATTGTATTTTTGTTCTCTGGTGTTCCTTCCTGAGCATAGTATATTGTCTTGCAGCCAAATGCCCAGTTCTTTAACAAAGGATTATTATTCTCATAAATTGCTTCATCTTGACATAATAAAGAGAAGTTAACATAAGGTCTCCATCCTTCTATTATACTTGTTTGGTTAAATTCATTTACTATCAAAGTTTCTGGAGCTGTTTTGTCAATAGCAAATCTTATCTTATCAGCATTGTTTCCATATACTTTACTGGTATCAGAGAAATTACATTTAACATTAATCACAATAATGCCTTCTCCGCCAATATTAACAGTGTCTGTATGAGTTAATCCATCAGTAGTTGAGAAAGTTCCTGACATCTGAGCAT
>CAZENX010000050.1:0-6716 GCA_964513865.1 uncultured Methanosarcinales archaeon
GGGTAAATGATGCTCCTGCATTAAAGAAAGCAGATATTGGGGTAGCAGTGGGCTCTGGAACTGATGTTGCCAAAGAAGCTTCAAATATGATAATTACAGATGACAACTTTGCCTCTATAGTAAGAGCTGTAAAAGAAGGAAGGATTGTTTTTGATAATATAAGAAAGTTTGTTTTTTATTTGTTAAGCTCAAACATGGGAGAGGTTTTAACTATATTTATAGCGATACTAGTAGCAGGGTTATTTGGATGGCAGTCTCAAGGCATTATTATTCTGCCTTTACTGGCTATTCATATATTATGGATAAATCTGATTACAGACGGGCTTCCGGCACTTGCTTTGGGTGTTGAGCCAGCTGAACCTGGTATAATGCAGAGAAAGCCAAGAGACAAAAAAGAGAAGATACTTCCAAATAAACTCATCTTAAGGATGTTCTTTATTGGAACAATAATGATGCTTGGCACATTATTCATGTTTAACAAGTACTCTCCTGATATTAACCCAGTAAAAGCCCAGACAGTTGCTTTTACAACATTAATGATGTTCCAGATGTTTAATGTTTTAAACAGCAGGAGCCATGACAAAAGCATCTTTAAAGTAGGTGTTTTTTCAAACAGATTTTTATGGGGAGCAATCATTATATCTGTAATACTGCAATTATCGGCAATTTATACTCCATTGGGCTCTGCTGTTTTTGAGACTGTATTTTTAGGTTTAACAGATTGGTTGTGGATAGTTTTGGTTTCAAGCTCTGTTTTAATCTTTGGAGAAATTTATAAAACAATAAACAGAAAGGTGACAAAGGGATAAAATGTATTTGATAATAATATCAGTAATACTGGGAATGGTTGGATTATGGTTATTCAGCGATAGGGGTGTTGATGCAGCAAGAAGAATTGCAAGGGAATTTGGCATATCAGAGCTTGTCGTAGGCTTGACAATAACTTCAATTGGTACCTCATTACCGGAGATATTCACAAACGTAATGGCAGGAATGAATAATCTAAAAGGAATAGAGTCAAGTGGAATTGCAGTAGGGGATATTATCGGCTCCTGCATGTTCCAGATATTAATTGTTTTGGGAATATGCGGATTGATTGCTACATTATATTCAACAAAGAAATCTATCTGTAGAGACGGCTCAGTTATGTTAGGCTCTGCAATAGTTGTTGTAATTGCCGGCTTTAACGGGTATATATCACAAATGGAAGGTGTCATCTTAATCTTATTGTATGTTTTCTATATTGTTTATGTACTAAGGGATGAGAAAAGAATAAAGTATGAAAAGAAAGAGGTAAACAAGAAGCAGATAGTAAAGGACTTTGCAATAGTTTTTGCAGCTCTTTTTTTGGTTGTTATATCAGCAAAGCTTGTTGTTGAGAATGGTGTTATAATAGCAGAAAACCTTAATGTAAGCGAATTTATAATCGGATTATTTATTGGTGTCGGAACAGCTCTGCCAGAGCTAAGTGTTTCGATACAGGCAATAAGAAAGAAGGCAGGAACACTTGGTTTGGGAAACCTTATAGGAAGCAATATAACTAATCCATTACTTGCATTAGGAACAGGGGCTGCTATAGCCGGCTTTACTGTTTCAAGGATAGTGATAAGCTTTGATTTTATTTTCTGGATAGTTGCTACTGCTGTTGTTTTTCTTCTTCTGCTGAATAATATGAATTTAAGCAAGAAAGAGTCCATAATACTCATCCTGATGTATATCATTTATTTATATGTAAGATTTGCATTTGTTTAGGATAATTATATAAATTAAACTTTTTTCTTTTATGGTATGGAAGATTTTTATAAGGAATTAATAGAAATAATAAAAAAGGAAAAGCCAAGTAAAGAAAAACTTAATAAAATAAAAATAAGGCTATGTAACAAATACAGATTAGGAAGAATTCCAACAGATATTGAAATTCTGATAAATGCTAAAAAAGAAGATCATTTAAAGTTAGTAACAAAGCCAACTCGAACTCTTAGCGGGGTAGCGGTTATTGCAATAATGACCTCTCCAAAGAAATGCCCGCATGGAAAATGCATCTATTGCCCTGGTGGTGTTGATTCCTATTTTGGCTCTGTACCTCAAAGTTATACAGGAAAAGAACCTGCAACAATGCGTGCAATAAGAAATAAATATGACCCTTATCTGCAGATATTTAACAGATTAGAGCAGTATATTCTTTTAGGGCATGTTCCTGAAAAGATAGAAGTAATAATAATGGGAGGAACCTTTCCAAGCTTTGAAAAAAGATATCAGGAGAATTTCATTAAATTTAGTTATAAAGCACTGAATGATTTTTCTAAAATGTTTTTCAAAAATAATGTTTTCTTGATTGATAAATTCAAGAAATTTTTTGAATTGCCAGGAGAAGTTGCCAGTAAAACAAGAGTTTCAAAAATACATAAAAAATTATTGAAATTAAAAGGAAAATGTTCTTTGGAAAATGAGCAAAAAAAGAATGAATCTGCAAAAATAAGATGTGTTGGTTTAACAATAGAGACAAGACCTGATTATGGTTTTCTTAAAGAAGGAAATGAAATGCTAAAGCTAGGATGCACAAGAGTTGAATTAGGAATACAAACTACTGATAATAAGATTTTAAAAAAAATTGAAAGAGGCCATACTGTAGAGGATTCAATTACTTCAACTAGAATATTAAAGGATTTAGGATTTAAGATAAATTATCATGTAATGCCAGCATTACCTGGTTCAAAAAATGATTTAAAAATGTTAAAAGGATTATTTTCTAATCAAAACTTTAAACCGGATATGTTAAAGATATATCCTTGCATGGTTATGAAAGGAACCAAACTTTATGAACTATGGAAAAAAGGAAAATACAAGGCAATAACAACAAAAAAGGCAGCTAAACTAATTGTTAAATTTAAAAGATATGTTCCTGAATATGTAAGAATAATGAGAGTCCAGAGAGACATCCCAACTTATGCAACTGAAGCAGGTGTTGACAGAACTAATTTGAGGCAATACATATCTGAAATACTAAAAAAGGAAAATATCAAATGCAGATGTATTAGATGCAGAGAAATAGGAATAGCTTCCAAAAAAAGAAAAATAAAAATAGAAAAGATTGAATTAAAGATATTATCTTATGAAGCTAGTAACGGACAGGAATTCTTTATTTCTGCTGTCTACCCAAAACAGGACTTATTATTAGGATTCTGCAGATTAAGGTTTCCCAGTAAAGCATTAAAAAAGGAAATTACTAAAGATTCAGTATTGATTAGAGAATTGCATGTTTATGGTGAATTAACTCAAATAGGAAAAAGAGGTTCTATTCAACATAAAGGTTTAGGGAAAAAACTGCTAAGGGAAGCAGAAAATATTTCCAAAAAAAATAACAAAAAGAAGATTGTAGTTATTTCAGGAATTGGTGTAAGAAGCTACTATAAAAAATTAGGTTATAAGAGAGAAGGACCTTATATGGTTAAGAAATTATGATTTATTTGTAAATCTTCTTTCTATGGCCCACTTCTATTACAAAAACAATTAATTTGTCTTTTCGTATGTCAAGAATTATTCTATAATTACCAACCCTCAGTCTAAAGTAAGGGCTTCCTACCAATTTTTTTACTTGGGGATAAGGTCTGACTCTTATTCTTTCTAATGCAGAAATAATCCTAATCTGTATGTCTTTCTCTAACTTATACAACTGTTTCTGAGCAGTTTGTGAGAATTCAATTGAATACATTTTACATTCCTAAATCTTTCTTTATCTTTTCAAGTGGTACTGTTTTTCCAGCAGCAATTTCCTTTTTAGAATTCTCTATATGCTTTTTTGTTTGTTCAGACAGTTCCATACTATCCTCTAGTAAATCCCATATTATTTCTTCATAACTTTCTTTGCCATACATTTTACGTGTTTTTAACTGCTCTACCAGTTTTTCACTTACCTGGATAGTTGTTGCCATAGTGTCTATATAACTAGCTATAGTATATAAATGTTTTGGTTTACTAAAGAAAATAAACATAAGAAACATACATCAGAACTAATATCCAGAATATTATAAGAAAAACCATAAGTTTCTTCGTGAATTTAGGATTTAGAAACAATTCTTTTGATAATTTTCTAGGTTTTTTAGTTGCTATTACTAACGTAGAAACATGTGTAATCAAACCAATGATAAAGTCAATTACAAACAAGATAAATGCCCAGAAATATTGGGATATTAATCCATAAGCAAGAACTAACATGAAAAAAGCTGAAATAACTCTTACAATTAGTGCTTTTCTGCCTTTAAGCATAACCCCAAATAAGTATGCAGGTTTTTTTATATTGTAGAGTCTAAAAAAGACAAGAATCAAAAATATAATCGCTATTATTAACAAACCAATATCCATGGTAATTATGTTTCTTTTCGTTATATAAATCTTTTGTAGATTGCTGACTTTGCTTGTATGGTAAAGAAATTATGTTAACTAATGTTTATTGTGCTGAGGGTGCTCATGACCAATTTCTTTTCTCTTTCTTAAATGTTCGATATGCGCAACCTTTGCTTTCAGAAACTTACTAAGATTTAATCCATATTTCTCAATTAGTGTGGAAGCATGGTGTCCTCCCAGAAAGTGAGGCATAATTACATAACTCGCGCCTTTATCATATAATTCTATTGCCTCATCAATTTGATGAGAAACAACAATTATGATTGCTTTTTTATTAGATTCTCTAATTTTATTGATTAATAAAAGATTTGTTTCAAAGTCAGGTATTGTTGAATACACCATCTTGGCTTTTGAAAGATTCAATTCATTCAATAATTCAGAATCACTGGCATCGCCATATCTGCAATCAGTTCCTTCTTTTGCAAGACACATTATCGTTTCTGGGTTGTAGTCCACAATCAAAAACTTCTTTTTTATCTTTTTAAAAGATTCTAGTAAATCATAACCAATTCGATTATATCCAAAAAGAATAATGTCATAGATTCCATCTTTATGATATCTGTGTTCATCGACTTTTTTACCTTTTCTTTCGAATATTCCCAGATACTTTGATAAATAAGGGTATATTTTATTTGCATAAATTATCATGTAAGTAGAACCAGCAATGGTTATTAAACCAATAGCAGTTACAAAAGATAAAATTTCATTTGATAGATGCCCGACTTTAACTCCCAAAGCAATAAGAATCAGAGAAAATTCGCTTATTTGGGCTACGGTCAATCCTGCCAAAAAACTATTTCTTTTGGTGTAACCAAGCAAACCCATTAGAGTCATTACTATCAATGGGTTTCCAATTAATATGAATGCTGAAAATATTATTATTGGGATTATATAGAGACTTATATCTGCAAACCCCATCTGAGAGCCCAGCAATATGAAAAACAGAACAATAAAAAAATCACGGAGTGGTGTCATTTTAGAACTTATCTCATAACGGTATGGAGATAAAGATAGAGTAATTCCTGCTAATAGCGCTCCTATCTCCATTGAAAAACTTAAATAATAAAAAAGAGAGGCTAATGCCAAACACCAACCAATTGAAAACAATAATAGAAATTCTTGTGACTTTGCGATGATTTTAGTTACTTTGGGCAATATGTAAATACCTACCAAAAATAATATCACTAGTAAACCAAATCCTTTTAAAATTGTTCCAAAAACCAAGTTAGTAAAATCAAATCCGGCCGGGATCGATGAAATAATCATCAAGATAAGTATTGCAATTATATCCTGCACAATTAAAAATCCAATGGCTATTCTTCCATATAATGTTTCTATATCATCTTTATCTGATAGAAGTTTCATAATAATTATAGTGCTGCTAAATGTCAAAGCAATAGCAACATATATTGATGCTATAGGAGAAAAACCTAACAGCCTACATATGAAAAACCCAATTAGTGAAGTGAATATAACCTGCCCAACCCCAGTAATTGAGGAAACTTTACCTACTTCTTTTGTAACCTTAGGACTTAAACTTAAGCCAACAATAAAAAGAAGCAATGCTATACCTATATGTGAAAATATTGATATTGTTTCTGTTGAGCTGATAATATTAAGAAGGCGAGGTCCAACTATTATACCTGTAAGGATATAGCCGATTATTAAAGGTTGTTTCAATAACCTCATTATTCCTGCAATTAGAACAGTTATACCAATAATTATACTTAGTTCCAGGAATATTTCCATTCTACTTCACTTACCCTTAATTTAATGATACTCCAATAAGTCAAGTATACTGCTTGGTGTTACAACACCTATAACTTTCTTATTTTTATCTAAAACAGGGATGTAATGAAAACCCTCTTTATAAACTAATTCTATTACTTTGTTGATAGGAGTATCAAGGTTTAGTGAGGATTTGTGTTCATTTATTAATTCCTTAGCCTTTTTGTACAAAAATTCCCTTCTATATCCTGAATTTAGTATCTGTGCAAGTGGTTCACATCTTACTTGATGTAAAAACAGCATAATTAGGTCTTCACAGCTAATTTCCCCAATAAATCTTTTGTCTTTTGTAACTACTATACAGACATTTGTATCCTCTCTTTTTAGTTTCTTTATTATTTTATTTGTATCATCGTCTGGATAAAGAAATACTGGTTTGATCATAGCATCTTTTGCAGTTAGCCTTCTTATGTTTTTGATTTCAGAAATAACTATGGATTCTCCTTTTCTTAGTTTTTTGAGATTGTCTACTATTTTCATTTGCTTTATCTCCTTAGACCCACTCTCTTTTTTTGATACTATAT
>CAZENX010000051.1:0-6200 GCA_964513865.1 uncultured Methanosarcinales archaeon
CCTTCTATGCAAAGGTATTTTTGCCCTCCATTTTCTTTGCTTTCTTGGTTTTTTACTGGATTTCCACGAAACTGAAAATTTCTTTTTCATTCTTTAAACCTTAAACAATAATTTTTGCTACTTTTGCTATTCCAGGCCATCTGTCGCATGCTTCTTTAGCAATAGGACCTTTGAAGATGGTTCCTTTTGGATTACCTTTGTTGTCTTTTAAAACAACAGCAGCATTGTCTTCAAATTTTATTCTTGTTCCATCTGGTCTTCTATACTCCTTTTTTTGTCTTACTATAATGGCATAAACTACTTGTTTTCTCATGTCAGGCCTTCCTTTTTTTACAGAGGCCATTATTAAATCAGCAACTCCGGCTTTTGGTTTCCTTCTTTTAACAGTTTTTCCGCCTATGACAGAGATTATCCGGATTACCTTAGCACCAGAGTTATCACAAGTTTCAATCTTTGAGCCTATATTCAATCCTTTTACTACCTTAGCCTTAATTGCTTTCATTTCAATACCTCAACTATAACAAATTTCTTTGTCTTGCTTAATGGCCTACATTCCATAATCTTCACTCTGTCTCCATCTTTTGCATCTATACATTCTGGATTTTGGGCCTTAATTCTTGTTCTTCTTCTTTCATATCTCTCATATTTTGGGATATATCTGATTTGAGTCCATTCAATTGTTGCTGTCTTATGAGCTTTAGTTGCGATTACCTTTCCAATAAAAGTCCTGCCTCTAACTGAAAGTTTGCCGTGGAAAGGACATTTTTCGTCCTCACACTTCTTTTCCGGCTCTTTTACTTCAATTCCAATGTTCTTCTTCATTTTATTTATTTTAGCTTAATCCTGTCTTCAGGTCTTTTTGTCAATTTTTTTCCTTGCATGATTTTTCCATTAATCTCGATTTTTGCGTTATTTTTCAAAATCTTCTTTATACCTTTTTTTGTTTTTATCGTGATAGTGTTTTTTGTCTCATCCATTATCTTTCCTTCAAACAGCTGCTTATTATAATGTATTTTTGCAGCTACTCCTATCCACTCTCCTTTTTCTATTTTTTTCATTTCCTTTTTATTTTATTTCAATGCTTTCAGGGGCAAAACCCAAATTTACTAGCTCTGCTTTTATCCTGTTTTTATGGTCTCCTTGTAGTTCAATGGTTCCTTCTTTTGTTGTTCCGCCGCAGGCAAATTTACTCTTCAGCTTCTTTGTTATCTCTTTTATATTGATATCTTTTTCATCAATACCGGTTATTATTGTGTTTATCTTGCCGAACTTTCTCTTTTCAGTACTTACTAAAATCTTCTGGCTTTCCTTTGCTATTTGCTCACAAACGCAAAGTTCTTTGGGTAGCCCACACTTTGTGCAAATTTCACTCATTTTTTTCTTTTGATATGGTTAATATTTTTGCAATGGTTTTCTTTATCTGCTTTATCTGCCCAGGACTCTTTGGAACTGTTCCTGTTGCAACCTGGGCATTCAACTTAATCAATTCTTTATTAAGCTCATCGAGCTTAGTTTCCAAATCTTTCTTTGTTAAATTTCTTAATTCCTTGGTCTTCATTTTTTCTTGTTTTTCATTTGTTTTTTAACAGTTTTCTTAACCTGTTTCTTCTTTATTTTTTTCTTCACCGTCAGTTTTTTTACTTTTGTTTCTTTTCTTGTTCCCTTTTCTTCCTTTTTGGGAGTTTTTTTCGCTTTTTTCTTCTTTTCTTCTTGTTTCTTTACCTTCTCTTTTATTTCCTTTAATGCTTCAGTTTCTTCTTCTATCTCTTCTTTCACTTCTTTTTCTTTCACTTCTTCTTCAATCTCTTTCTTTTCTTCTACTAATTTGATATCATCAGGTAATTTAATGTCAGGTGGCATTATGCTTACCTTAATCCCGACTATACCAATCTTTAATTGAGCAATTTTATAGCTTCTGTCAACTTCCATTAAAGCAATATCACCACATTTCTTCAGGTAACCTGAATAAAATCTCCATGTTTTTGCTCTATCACTTGGTATCTTGCCACTTATTATAATCTCAATTCCTAATGCACCTGAATTCATGACATCCTCCATAACTTTATGCCCTATTCCCTTGAATCTTACAATTCCATATCTTTCTAATGAATTTGCTATTCTTTCTGCAACTATGTTTGCATCAAGTTCAGGATTTTCTACTTCAGATATCTCAACCTGTGGATTTTCCAAATTGAATTTGTTTTTCAAATCCAAGGTTAATTTTTTTATATTGCTTCCCTGTCTGCCAACAATCAAACCTGGGCGAGAGGCATGAATTATCACTTTATCCCCCAAAGGTGTTTTTTGAAGCTTTGTATGGCTGTAACCAACCCTTTTCAGATTAATTTTTATATATTCCTCTATCTGAAATTCCTTCACATTTTGTTCAATTATCTTTCTTTCTATCATTTTTTCTTACTAGGCGTTTGTTTTTTAACAGTTTTCTTAATCTCTTTTTTTGGTTTTGTTTCTTTTTTCTTGATTACATTTTTCTCCTTTTTTTCTTCCTCAGCTTTATCTTCCTTTTTGGTTTCTTCTTTCCTTTCTTCTTTTTCTTCAGGCTTTTTCTTTTCTATCTTCTCTTTAACAACAACTTCAACATGGGTTCTTTTCATCTTTCTTCTTCTTTTTCTGCCGTAATGCCATGGTGTTGATGCTTTATCTGCCTTTATTTTTAAAATAATTAAGTCAGATGTGCTTAATCCTTTGAATTGAGCATTTGCTTCAACTTGGTCTAACAATTTCAAAATCTCTTTGCTAACTTTTACAGGATATTTTCCTGGCCCAATCTTAGTTTTATGGGCTATATCTTTCTTGTATCTTTTAAATGGAACAGCTTGTTTTTTCTCTATAACTTTTCCTAAAATATTCTTTGCCTGCTCTAATCTTTTGTTTCTTATTAAACTGCAAACCTCTACAGCCATCTTGGTAGATATACTTACATCTCTCAAAATTGCTTTTGCAATATTTTCATTATTTTCTTTTTCTTTACTCATTTTACTTTACAGATAAGCTAGCAGTTGATCTTGTAGCTCCAACTCCAGGAGCACTATGAGCAACCTTCTTTCTTGTAAGAGCAAATTCTCCTAAAAAATGCCCGACCATCTCCTCCTGAATTATAACAGGAGCATACTCTTTACCGTTATGAACTCTAATTGTCATACCAACCATATTCGGTAAGATAACAAAATCACGACAATGTGTTTTAATGTTTTTGATGTTGCTTTGTATCTTCTTCAAAAGTTTTTTCTTATTATCATTAAATCCTCTTTTTAGGCTTCTTCTTTGTCTTGCTGGAACCAGTTCTGCAAATTCTTCTATACTAAGCTTTTTCAGGTCTTCTAATGTTTTCCCTCTAAACTTGAATTCTTTTAATACCATTTTTACTTCTTACTTCTCCTTCCTGTTCTTTTTGGTCTTATCTTTCCGACCTTTCTACCAGGCGGAGCATTTCTTGGAGCTATGGTTGGTCTTCCTTTATGGCTGCTGGTTGTTCCTCCAAATGGATGGTCAACAGCATTCATTGATGTTCCTCCGCTTCTTGGATATAGTTTATTTCTGGCTCTCATAGCAAGATATTTTTTACCTGCTTTTAGGAAAGGTTTTTCTTTTCTTCCTGAACCTGCAACTACACCTATGCTTGCTCTGCATTCAGGATGAAATTCTTTTTGTTTTTTTGATGGTAGCTCAACAATAATCCTGTTTTTTGTGTGGCCAACAACTTTGGCAAAAGCTCCAGAACCTCTAACAAACTTTCCACCACCTCCAGGAAGGTTCTCTATATTATAGATTGCTGTCCCTAAAGGTATGTTCTTTAAAGCCAAGGTGTTTCCATTCTTTAAAGGAGCCTTGTTCTTTATCTCTATCTCCTCTCCAACCCTTATGTTTTCAGGTGCTATCATAAATCCTATCTCTCCTTCTTCATATCTTACTTTAATTAAAGGAGCGGAATGTCCCTGGCACTTCACAATATCCACAACCTTTGCTGAAGTTTCTTTATTTACATAAGAGGCTTTACCTTTATACCTAAAACTAGGTGCCCTGTAGGTAGGACCTCCTTTTCCTCTTGCCTGTTGAATTAATCTTTTTCCCATTTTAATCACATTAAACCTAATTGAGTAGCAATATCAATTGCTGGAGTTTCATCACTAAACTTTACATAAGCCTTTTTTCTTCCTTTCTGATCTACAAATGTGTTTATCTTTACAATCTTGACTTTGTATGTTTTCTCTATTTCATCCTTTATCTCTTTTTTCTTGGCTTTTTTCTCAACTACAAAAACCAACTTATTCTCTGATTCCATCAATCTTATTGATTTCTCTGTTGATAGAGGATATTTGATTATCATCTTTTAGTTACCTTTCTTTTTGAAACTTGTTTCTTACCAGACGCTTGTTTTTCCTTAATCTTTATCTCTTTTTTCTTGGCTACCTTCTTTTCTTTTTCTTTAATTTCTTTTTTAATAGGTTCCTTTACTTTTCTTTCTTTTTTAGTTTCTTTTTCCTCTTTTTCTATTACTTTTTCTTTAACTTCCTCCTTAACAGGATTATTAGTAAATAATCTCTTTTCTTCTAGCTTCTTAATAACAGATTCTGTGTAGATAGTTGCTCTGCCTGGCATTGTTCCAGGAGCCAATAATTCAGCATTTATGTTGTTTATAATTTCAATATCAATTCCAGGTATGTTGCTGGCTGCTTTGATTAGCTTACATTCTTTTGAAACAACAATTAAAGGACCTTTTTTTGTCTTGTATTTTCTTCCTCTAGATTTGCCTTTTCCTGCTCTTATTTTTCTAGTGGAGCATCTTTCTAATTCTTCTTCCAAACCAAGCTTTTCCAAAGCCTTTTTAGCATCCTTTGTTTTTTCCAAAGCTTCAAATTTATCATCTACAATTAGAGGATAATCCTTTACTAGATGACCTCTTTCCTTAACTAATTCAGGAATAACAGAAGCGCTTAATGCTGAACGAATTGCCTTTCTTCTTTCTTTTTTATTTATCTTTTTCTTCCATATCTTTTCTGCTTTTGGTGGATGCGCTCTTCTTCCTCCTCTTGTGCCAGGAGCAAAAGCACCTTCCCAGTTCATTCTTGTTCCCCTTCTAGAGAATATCTTTCTTGGAACTCTTGAAATTCCATAACCATAAGATCCTCTGTAATCATGTCTTCTTCTTGATAATTTTGCAGAAGCTCTTTTTCCTGCTTCTGGCTTTGCTCCATAAGGTTGTCTTCTATTACTTTGCAAAGCCAGCACTGCCAATTTTATCAAATCATTTCTCACAGGTTCGTTAAATTGAGTAGGTAAAGTAAGCTCTTTTCCCTGCTTTCCCTCCATTGTTTTTGTTTTTACTTTTATCATCTTATTTTCCCTGCTTGGATTTTAACGATGTATAGCTAATACTAGGCGGTTCTGATGGAATCTTTTTATTAGGCCTTATTGCTTTTGTGAAGATTATTAATCTTTTTTTAGGGCCTATTACAGAGCCTTTTAGCAATGCAAAAGTTGTTTTAACAGGACCATAATTTACAAACCCATCTTTAGGGTTAATCTCTTTTGCATCATTAGATATCTTTATTATCTGTTTATTATATTCAGTTCTTTTATGATAACCCATCTGACCGGCATGAGCTATTCTGTACATAAAATGTCCCTGTGCTTTCCAACCACCTAAAGAACCTGGTCCACGTTTAGTTTTTTCAGATTTATGTCTTCTTATTGAGATGCCAAATCTTTTTACAGGGCCTTGGTAGCCTTTACCTTTGCTTATTGCATGAATATCAACCTGCTGGCCTTCCTGGAAAACATTTTCCAAAAGAATCTCTTTATCTAAATTTTCTTTTGCAAACTTGAATTTATCTTCTAAATTACCACCAACAGCTAATTCAAAGATCTCTGGTTTTTTCTTAAGCTTGATTAATCTTGGTTGTGTGTAAAAAACAAGTTTGATATTATCATAATCTTCTGGCTTTATTTTGTTAATATCTGCTTTCTTTTTAGAAAAAATAACTTTTCTTATCAACTCTTTGTTTAGATTAGAATTAAGAACCTCTGTTTTTAATTTGTTGTTTTTATAGAATCTGACAGAATAAATCTTTAAGGGAGGACACTCAATGATTGTAACAGGACAGAAGATGTCTTCCTCTTTTGTCGTTGAGGTTTTTCTATTGTCTTCAATCAATAAATGGGACATGCCTGCCTTGTAG
>CAZENX010000051.1:6210-6615 GCA_964513865.1 uncultured Methanosarcinales archaeon
GCCTTGTAGCCAGCAAAACCCAAAAGCTTTGCTTCTTTCTCTTGAGCAAAAGAGTTAACTCTAGCGTAAGCTCTCTTTGCTTTGACCCTTGGCCAAAACTGCATACTTCCTCTTCTAGGACTTCTTGTAGTTGGCATTTTACCTACTAATAGCCTTTTATTAAAGCCTTTTTTTAGAAAATAGTACCTATTAATGTACTGAAAAAAGACCTTTTTTCAGGCTATATTTATGATATTTAAATCATCTATTTAAATATGTTATCGAGGAAAATTTGGCTATTTAAAAAGGTTTCTGTTTATTAGGCTTTTTTCTTTCCTTATTTAAACCAATACTTTTCCTAACACTATAATTAACTGGGTTCTTTATTCTTTCGCATAGATTATCTGGTTTGCATATGCCCATGTC
>CAZENX010000052.1:0-6598 GCA_964513865.1 uncultured Methanosarcinales archaeon
CCTCAATACCTGCTGCATGATTTGCCAGAATAGCAGCATCCTTCAAGTTTAAGCCAGAGGCAAGAGCCAAAGTGGTTACTGCTACCACAGTATCTCCTGCCCCGCTTACATCATATACTTCTCTTGCTTCAGTTGGTATATGCTCTACATTGTTTTTATTAAATATTGCCATTCCTTTTGGTCCTCTTGTCAAAATTACAGAGGTGTTCAGCTCTTTGACAATCTTCTTTCCAACTTCTTTAACAAAAGAATCTTCATTTGGACCTTCCATACCGGCAATTTCTGAGGATTCCTTGAAATTTGGTGTTATAACATCAACATCCTTGAAGAAATTCTTATGCTTTGGCTTTATGTCTGCTAAAATTTTCTTATTATAATCCTTTGCTATTCTTTTTACAGAATCCATTAATTTTTCTGTTACAACGCCTTTTGAATAATCAGATATTATAATAAAATCAATATCCTTTATTATCTTTAATAAATTATTAATAATCTTTTTTCCTATATCATCATCAATGTTATGTGTTTTTTCCTTGTCAGCTCTTAAAAGCTGTTGCTTAACCCCAATAAATCTTGTTTTCTCTACTGTTGGTCTTGAAGGGTCTTTGACAATAAGATCAGTATTTATTCCTCTTTGTTTTAATTCTTTTATTAGTATATTGCTGGTTTCATCCTTTCCGACTGTTCCGATAACATAAGCTGTAGCTTTTAATGCAGCAAGATTATTCGCAGTATTTCCAGCTCCTCCTGGAACATATCTCTCATTCTCAATCTTCAGAACCTGAATAGGGGCTTCTGGGCTTATTCTTGAGACATCCCCTTCTATATATCTGTCAAGCATTATGTCTCCTATTATTGCTATCTTTTTACTAGAAAATCCATCCACCACATTTATTAGATTTGTTTTCATGTCCCACACCAATAAGTATGAACTATTCATACCAATAAATATAAATCATATATAAATCTTTCGTTTACTACTATAAAAAGGTTTATTTTATCGTCTAAAAATAGAAAGATTAATATAGTATTCCTTCTTCATACTATAATATGAAAAAGATTAAGATTGCTATATCTCTGGACCAACCATTACTGGATATTGTTGATACAAAGATTGATGGTTCTATCATAAGGTCAAGAAGCCAAGCAATAGAGCATTTTCTTAAAGAAGGTTTAAAAGAAGATTTAATTAAATATGGGGTTATTTTCTTGAAGGGAGAGCATCAGAAATATGCTCTTCAGGAAATAAAAGGAAAACTGCTTATTCAGCATCATTTTGATTTGTTTGAATCAGCTGGCATAACTAATGTTTTCATAGTTACCCAGCATAGCAAATACAATGATGATTTACAAAAAGAGGTAAATAAATCAAAGTTAAATGTAAAGATTATAGAGAAGGATGTTCATGGAACCGGGGAGGCATTGAATTCTATAAAGGATTTACTTGGAAAAAACAATTTTATTGCAATGAGCGGTGATGTTTATAACAATTTTAATCTAAGAAACATGATAAACAAACATTTGGAATATGATAAGATAGCAACAATGGGGCTTATGTCAAGAGCAGATACAAAGGAATTCGGAACAGCTATATTAGACGGAGATTTGATAATGGAATTCAGGGAAAAAGAGCAAACACCTGAGTCAAATGTTGTCAACTCCGGCATATATGTTTTCAGCCATGAAGTATTCACATATATAGATAACAGCACAATATCCCTTGAAAAGGATTTATTTCCAAAATTGGCTTCTATTGCCCAGTTAGTTGGCTTTTTCACACATGGAGAATATCAGCATATGGAAGAATTAAATAATAAATAATATTATTTTATCACTTTCTTTACTTCTTTCATCACATCATCTGCTTTTATCATCTTCATGCATTTAAAATCATATTTGCAGTCTTTTTTATTTGTGATGCAGGGTTTGCAGAAATCATTCTTAAAAACAATATAAACCTCTTTTCCTAACGGCTTGCTGTGTTTTGGATTTGTAGAGCCATACACAACTATGCATGGAGTTTTTACACCAGCTGCAATATGCATCAGGCCAGAATCATTACCTATGATAAGTCTGCTTTCATTAATTATTGCAGGAACATCATCCAAAGATATCTTTCCGGCAAGATTAATTAATTTATTTCCTGCTAATTCTTTTATATGTTCATTAATATCAAATTCAGCAGGACTTCCAAGCAGAATTATCCTTGCTTTTGGTTTATATTTCAAAATTTTTCTGGCAAGTTCAGCAAAATTATTTTCAGGCCATCTTTTGCTTTCCCAGTTTGCTCCTCCCTGAAAAGCAATAATATCTTTTTCTTTTATCCCATTATCTTTTAATATTCTCTTTGCTCTTTTTTTGTTTTTATTGCTCAAATAAATCTGGACATATCTTTCATCTTCTTTTGGCTCTATCCCAATTAATCTCAGTAAGTCAAAATATGATTCAATAAAATGCCTTTTAGGATATTTGTGCTGGTCTTTAAATCTTGTTTTTTTTGTAAGAAGAAAATCAAAATAGCTTCCTTTATATTTGTAACCAACAGAATATTTTATGCCTGCTAGTTTAGGTATTAATTGCATTAAAAAGAAGTTAGGCCATATAACAATACATAAATCAAACCTTTTCCTTTTTAATCTTCTGATTAGATCAAATATTATCTTAAAATAAATGAATGTTTTTGTTATTTTAGGTATATCTTTACTTATCTTATCAAGATTTTCTATGACTATGTTTTCATCAATATATGGATTATTGTCAAAGATGTTTTTGGTTAATTTGCTGGAGGTTACTGCAATATATTTCTTTGGAAATCTCTTTTTCAGGATTTTAAAATAAGGGGTAAGAAAAACAGTGTCTCCTATTGTTTTACCAAGCATATTCAATACTAAAATTCTCTTCACTTTTTTTAGATTTATTTTGTTCATTCCTTTAATTCCAAAAATTATTGTATGTTTAAATAGTTTATTATTAGTTGCTAAAATGAAATAAAAAAATATAAAAAGGTACTCTTTATCTGCTTCTTATAATAATGGCAAATCTTTACAAGCGTATAGTGCATTATATAAAAAGCAAATCTTTAGCAGGAGCATTTCTTGAAAGGTTTTGGAAAACAAAGCCCTTTGTTTATTTTGTTAACACTTCTTCTTATAATAAGTTATACTCTAAATTTATCAAGAAATGTATAAAATCTGCAAAATATCCCACATATATAGCTTTAGAAACAACTAATGCGTGCAATGCTCACTGTATTATGTGCCCTCATGATAAAATGAAAAGAAAGATCGGCTTTATGTCTTTTGAGCTTTTTAAGAAAATTGTTGATGATGCAATAAAAAACAGGATTCCATTTAAAGCCATAGTCTTGGATGCGTTCGGTGAGCCTTTATTAGACCCTTTGCTGTTTAAAAAAATCAGATATATAAAAGACAACAGCAATTATATGGTTGCTTTTTCAACTAATGCAAATCTGCTGAATAAAGAAAAAGCCAAAAAACTGCTTGATTCTGGTTTGGATATATTGAACATAAGTCTTAATGCAACAACAAAATCTGAATATGAAAAGATTATGAAAGGTCTTGATTATAATACAACAATAAAGAATATCAAAAATTTTATTAAGGAAAAGGAAAAAAGGAAACTTTCTGAACCAAGAATTATAATTAATACAGTTGTTGTTAATGAAAACAAAAAAAATGTTAAAAAATTCTTAAATAAATGGAAAAAACATGCAATTGCTTCTGCTACTATGTCAGAGAACTGGGGTGGTTCAGTAGACCTTAAATCGCCTTTGAAGTTAGTATATAAACAAAAGAAATGGCCTTGCAAAAGAATATGGTTTGATATGTATGTTTTCTGGGATGGAAAAGTCAGTCTATGTTGCAGAGACTATGACGGAAAGCAGATTATCGGGGATTTAAAAAAGCAGAGCATTATGCAGGTTTGGAAAGGCAAAAAATTAAAGGAGATGAGGAAGCTTCATCTGAAGGAAGAGTTTGATAAAATAAATATATGTAAAAACTGTGATTTCATGGTTAAAAGCTCAACCTTCTGGTGGAGGATGTGAAATGAAAAAGGTATTTCTAATAGGTGCGGATAAAGCTAAGCTACCAACATTTGAATATCAATGTATTCAAGCCTTCAAGAAACTTGGGTTTAAGGTTGATTATTTTAATTATAGGATGTTTCAATTTCATAGATTTGAGATAACCAATAAGTTATTAAACAAATTATTGTATAGAATTGCACTTAAATCTAACCCAGATTTGATATTTACAATAAAAGGAGAATCAATAGAGAAAGGTATAATAAAAAAGCTTTCTTCTTTAGGAATAAAAACAGCTAACTGGACACTTGATGAACCCTTTGGCATTTACAGCAGATTCACTAAGATAAGGAATATACCAGAGTATGACTATTTCTTTATATTTGACCCTTACTATATCAGACCATTAAAACAGATAGGTGCCCAAAAAGTTTATTATATTCCTTGTGCAGCTGATCCTGAAGTTCATAAAGAGATTATTCCAGTTAAAAAAAGAAAATATGTTTGTGATGTTGGTTTTTTAGGATCATTTCAACCTAAGAGAGGAAAGGTTCTAAAAAATCTAACTAATTATGATCTAAAAATTTGGGGTTATAACTGGCATAAGGCAAAAAATGAAAAGCTAAAGAAAAAGATTGAAAATAAGATATATACAGGTTTTGAAATGGACAAATACTTTAACTTAAGCAAGATAAATATAAACATACATCATCCTCATTCTATAGAAAGCGTTAATCTGAGAACATTTGAGATTCCTGCTACAAACAGCTTTCAACTTTGTGATTATTTCAAAGAGATTCCTCATTTATTTAAATTGAATAAAGAGATTGTTTGTTATAAAAATATAAAAGAGTTAAAGGAAAAGATTGATTATTATTTAGAACATGAGGAAGAAAGATTAAAGATAGCAAAGGCAGGGCAAAAAAGGGTATTGAAGGAGCATACAATCTATCATAGATTAAAGGGCATATTAAAAATAATTAAACTCTGAAAATAAAAATTCTTTCAAATTTTCTTAAAAAAATTTGTAACACTTTTTGTTTTACTTTCGTAAAACAAAAATCTTTTTATATAATCTAAAATTCTAGGTTTTACAATGGGTGATATTTTCAGAAATAAGAAGATATTGGTTACAGGGGGCACTGGCTCTTTTGGACACCAGATAGTTGACAGACTTCTTAAATTAAATCCTGCAGAGATAAGGATATTCAGCAGGGATGAAGAAAAACAGCACAGGATGATGTATGAATACAGGAATAATCCAAAATTAAGGTTTATTATAGGAGATGTCCGGATTAAAGAATCCTTAAAATCCGCTATGAGGGATGTAGATATTGTTTTCCATGCAGCTGCCTTAAAACAGGTTCCTTCCTGCGAGTATAATGTTTTTGAATCAGTAAGGACAAATATCATAGGAGCACATAATGTTATAGAATCAGCAAAAGAAGAAAATATTGAGAAGGTAATAGCTATAAGCACAGACAAGGCAGTTGAGCCTGTAAATGTAATGGGAATGTGCAAGGCTATTCAGGAAAGGTTGTTTGTTTCTGCTAATCTACATAAAGATGGAAAAAGAACTGTATTTGCCTGTGTAAGATACGGAAATGTGCTTGGCTCAAGAGGCTCAGTAATTCCTTTATTTAGGCATCAGATAGATCATGATGAAGATTTAACCTTAACAGATAAAAGAATGACCAGATTTATATTAACTTTAAATGAAGCAATTGATTTGGTTTTCAGCAGCGTAAAATATTCTGTTGGAGGAGAGATTTTTGTTTTAAAGAATCCAGCACATACAGTATTAGATTTAGCTGAAGTTATGCTTGAAGAGTCTGGAAAAACTCTTAAGATTAGGGAAGTAGGGATAAGACCGGGAGAAAAGCTGCATGAAACCTTGGTTTCACCTACAGAATCCTGGAGAACAGTAGAGAAAGACAATTTGTATATCATTCTGCCCCAGATAAAGATAAAGGAGATAGAAGAAAGATATAAAGGGTTCAAGAAAAAAGATTTGTTCAGGTTCTCATCTGACAAAGCAAAGATGCTAGGCAAAGAAGAGCTGAAAGCTTTGCTTAAGAAAGAGGGCTGGTTGTAAAAACCTTTTTAAATATAACTATAATTCTAATATTCTATGAAGAGGGTGATTGTTACAGGAGCCAATGGAATGCTTGGCTCTTCTATAATAAAGGAATTTAAGGGAAAGTATGAATTCTACTCATTAGACAAAGATCCTCTAGAGCCAATGCTGCCAAATCCTGTCCAAATAGATTTGACAGATAAAGAAAAGGTTGAAGAAGTTTTGGAAAAAATCAAACCAGATTTAATCATACACTGTGCTGCATTAACTAATGTTGATCTTTGCGAGGAAAAACCAGAGCTTGCTTTTAAGGTGAATGTTGATGCAACAAGGTATCTGGCAGATATATGTAAAAAATTGGACATTGTTTTAGTTTATATTTCAACTGATTATGTTTTTGATGGAGAAAAGGGAAACTATACTGAAGAAGATAAGCCAAACCCCATAAGTATTTATGCAAAAACAAAGCTACAAGG
>CAZENX010000053.1:0-6477 GCA_964513865.1 uncultured Methanosarcinales archaeon
GATTTAAAGAGCTAATCATTCAACTGGACCCGGACATAATAACAGGATGGAATGTTATTGATTTTGATTTTGCAAAGATAAAAGAGAGATTTGATGCCAACAAGATAGATTTTATTTTAGGAAGAACAGAATGGAAATCTAGCATTAGAATTCAATCAGATTTCTTTAGAGACTCAAGTGCAGATATTGCCGGAAGAATGGTTTTGGATGCAATACATTTGCTAAGAAGCTCTTTTATCAGGCTGGAGGATTACAGATTAGCTACTGCTGCAAATTCTTTTTTAGGGGAGAGTAAGCTGATAGACGAGGAGAACAAAGGGGAAGAGATAGAAAATGCTTTCAAAAAAAATCCTCAAAAACTAGTAGATTATAATCTAAAGGATGCAGAACTTGTTATAAAAATTTTGGAAAAGAATAAAATAATTGAGTTAACTATTGAGAGATCCCTGCTTACAGGAATGCAGCTTGACAGAGTAAAGGCTTCTATTGCTTCTCTTGACTCATTATATTTAAGAGAGACAATAAAGAAAGGATATGTAAATCCTTCTGCAAGCTTCGAAGAAAGAGAAGAAAGAATAAAAGGCGGCTTTGTTAGAGATTCAATACCTGGAATATATGATTTTATAGATGTACTTGATTTCAAAAGCCTATATCCTAGTATAATAAGAACCTTTAATATTGACCCTATGGCAATGAATGAAAAAGGAGAGATAAAAGCTCCAAATAATGCCAGATTCAAATCAAAAGATGCAATATTACCAATGATCATTCAGCAACTTTGGGAACAAAGAGACAAGGCAAAGAAAAGAAAGGATGAAGTAGCAAGCCATGCCATAAAGATTCATATGAATTCTATCTTTGGGGTAATGGCAAATCCTACTTGCAGGTTCTATTCATTAGATTTAGCAAATGCTATTACATCCTTTGGGAGGTATATAGTAAAAACAACAGCAGAGAAAATAGAGAAGCTTGGTTATAAAGTTATCTATGGAGACACTGATTCTGTTTTTGTTGAGACAAAAGCTTCTAACATGGAAAAAGCTAAAGAAATCGGAAATAAAATTGGAAGTTATGTAAATGATTTTTATGAAAATTTTGTTAAGAAAAACTATAAAAGAGAGAGTTTCCTGGATATTGAATTTGACAAATGCTTTGTTAGATTTCTTATGCCGAGAATAAGAGGAGCAGAGATAGGTGCAAAGAAAAGGTATGCTGGTTTATTAATAGAAGATGGCAAGGAAAAGATTGACTTTACTGGCCTAGAGTTTGTAAGAAGAGATTGGACAGCTTTAGCAAAAAAATTCCAGATTGGAATGTTAGACAGGATATTCCATAAAAAAGAGGTTTTTGATTTTATAAAAAAATTTGTTGATGATTTAAGGAAAGGGAAATATGATGATTTATTAGTATATAGAAAAGCAATGAGGAAATCCTTGGCAGAGTATATAAAAACAACCCCTCCTCATGTTAAAGCTGCCAGAAAATTAAAGAAACTGTCTTCTAATATTATAAAATATGTTATGACAGAGAATGGACCAGAGCCAATACAGAATATAACAAGCAAGATAGACTATGAGCATTACATAGAAAAGCAGATAAAGCCGTTAGCTGATTCTATTCTCGTCTTTTTTAACCAAAAGTTTGACGACATAATAAAAGGAAGCAAACAGACTAAATTGTTTGGTTATTGCTAAATTAAATACCTTCTCTTATTCTTATCTAAATCTACAAAGTCATCTGATGCTTCAATTAACTTAGAGCTTGCTGTTTTTTTAAAAGCCATTATCTCTACTCTGCAGCCAGATGCTTTTAGATATTCAACTAAGTCTCTGAAGTCACCATCTCCTGAGACAAGAATTATTGTATCTAATTTAGAAGCCATTCTTATTGTATCCATCGCTATTCCAACATCCCAGTCTCCTTTCTTTGCTCCTCCTATGAATGTCTGCAGATCTTTTGCTTTTACTTCGTAACCTATCTTTTCCAAAGCTTCGAAAAAATTCTTTTCTTCTTTGATATCTGCTTTAATAACATAAGCAATTGCTCTTACCAGCTTTCTTTTTCCAACAGCACTTCTTAATATTTCCTGAAAATTTACTTTTGCATTATACAAATTCTTCGCAGAATAGTACATATTCTGCACATCTACAAATAAACCTACCCTTTGTTCTTTATGCCTGCTCATTTTAATCTAAAACCTCACAGAATATTCTATATTCCCCTGTTTTGCCTTCTCTGCACTTTATACTATAATCTTCTACATCAAAAGAATCAATGTTCTGATTATATATCTTCATTATACAGCATATCTTGTTTCCTGCAGAATCCACTAATTCATTATATTCATGGTATTTCACATCTAAATCATCTTCACATTCTTCTAAATCATCTCTTATATTTTCTTTTTCTGTCTCACATTCTTCTTCTATGTCCTTTAGCTCCATCTTACATTCCATTGTTTTGTTCATGTAATCCTCCAACTGTGTATAGGTTTTTTCTCTGTTCTCTTCACAGCTAATTAAGGTTTTGTTAATCAGATTTAAAGCATTTAAGGTGTTTGTAAAGTTCTTCTCATAACTTGCTATTAAATCTTCATATTCCTTTTGCTGAATCTCAAGTTCCTCCTGTTTTTCCTTTAGGACAGCATACCCTGTTATCCTTGGTCCGAGAAATATGCCTGCAATAATAAAGGCGCCAATAATCACAAAAAAGACAATATACTTTTTGTTCATACCACTCTTATATTATTTTACCTTTAAAAATTTATTCATTTGGTTTATAAATAGACCTAAATTAAGCACAAATAAGCACAAAATTTATAAATTAAACAGCTTTATTCAGAGGAAAGGTGATATTTATGGTACAAGCGTATTGTGTTAAATGCAAGAAAAAGCAGGAAATGAAGGATGCTAAACAAGTTACCATGAAGAATGGTAGAAAAGCAATGAAAGGCAAATGCCCAGTATGCGGTACAGGAATGTACAGGATTATGGGTAAATAAATTTTTTATTTTTTTCTTTTTCTTTTAATTTAGAATTCTAATTAATCTTTGTCTTTAGCGCAATATTTATATATAATCTCTTATAGGAGATATTGATTTATGATGAAAGATCCAAATTATTGGAAAAATTATTTACCAGATGAAATAAAGGAAAAGGCTATTGCTTTATTTGATAAAGGGAAACAAAAAACAACCTTTAAATCAAGAGGTTTAGATCTAACATTATATTATTTTATTGTTGATAAAAAAGCTACAAATATTGTTGGAGTAAATGGTACAGGAAATTACGCCATGATTGCTGCTGGGGTTGGTTATTATTTAGTTGAAAAAGGTTTCAATGTGTTCATGTTTGATTTCCAAGGACATGGTGATAGTGAAGGACAGAGAGGAGACTTTACCATACCTTTACTGGTAGAAAATTGTAAAGATGTTGTTAGTTTTATTTCCAAAAACTATAATAAAAGAATAGGTGTCATAGGGGGCAGCTTAGGTGGTTTTGTAACCTTCTATCTTGGATTAAGTAATGGAGTTAAAAGCATTGTATGCCAAAATCCCGGAATACTTTCTGAGAAAAGATTTTGTAATGAGGTTATCAAAAATAGAAAAAGAACAATAAAGATATTAATCCCTTTTATAAAAAGATTTTCTAAAATTTTCCCTAAATTTAAAATTAACATAGATACCTACATTAACCCTAAGGGATTTTTAGAAAGAGAAGAGGATTTAAAGATATATATGAATGATCCAGATATTGTAAAAGAGTTTACTTTAAGATCAATTATTTCACAGATATCAACACCTCCCCCAAAACCCTTGGAAAAATTAAAAATACCAACAATGTTTTTAGTTCCTACAAAAGATAGATTAATGTCTGTGTCTTATGTTAAGGACTTATATAATAACCTTCCAAATATCAAGAAAAGGTTTGTCAAGATTAATGGATATCATGATTATCTGATCTTTCATCCTAAAGAAGCAGCTAAAGTTATTTGTGATTGGTTTGATGAAACTTTATAAATTTACCTTTTCTTAATATAACCAGGGCTTGGTTCAAATATGATATTATCCTTCTCTAATTTTTCAATCTCTTTATTCAGCTCTTCTTCACTAATTCCTTTATTTACTGCTTCAATTATTAACAACTCTTTTTGAACCATCTCTTTTGGACCAGAAGTAAGCTCATTTATCAAAGACAATACAGAAATTTCCTTGTCTAGTTGCTGCTCTCTTAATAAACCCTGTTTTATCTGGTTCTGTATCTTCATAAGTTCATTAAAATTATTCATCTCCCCCTAAACTAGTATAAGTATTAGTATATTTAAATTTTGCCTTTAAGAATTCTTAACTATAAAATCAATAATAAGTTTCAGCATTTTGTTAAAGTCTTTCTTTTTTGAGAAGGGATGGTCTGCCCCTTTAATTATTTCTAATTTACAATCTTCTATCAATTTAGATGTTTTAATGCTTTGCGCAACTGGAACAGTTATATCAGCATCCCCATGGACAATCAATGTTGGAATCTTGATCTTTTCAGCTATTTCTTTTCCATTTATATTTTTAGCATCTTCATAGAAAGAATAATTTAATTTAAATTTTTTTCCTATTGGATTTGTATAATAAATATAACCTCTATTTTTCCATTCTTCTAAACTGGATTTGCTGATATCAGCAATTATTTTAGCTAAAATATCTGATACCGGGCATTTCAATGCCAAGATATATATTTCCTTCGAAAGAGAAGCAGCAACCAAACTTGCCATTCCTCCAAAGCTTGCACCAAACAAGCCTATTTTTTCATAGCCTTTTTCTTTAACAAATTTTATGGCAGATAAAACATCATCAGCAGCTTTTGATGTTGTTATATCCTCAAACTTTCCATCACTTTCCCCGTGCCCGTAAAAATCAAATCTAAGGGTATCTATATTATATTTATTCAGGTTTTCCTCTAATCTTAAATAAGTAGTCCTGTTTTTATTTGAAGTAAAACCATGGCATAAGATAATTATGGTTTTTTTATCATCTGCAGGTTCTGATAAAATTGCAGATACCTTGTTCCCTTTACTGTCTTTAAAAAATAATTTTTCCTTCATTTCTTTCAAATAAGTCCTTCATAGCAGGTTCTAAATTCTCATGTTTCTTGATTTCATCAAGAGTTAACCATTTTATTTCTGAGATTTCCTTTTCATCTGGCTTTATTTCTCCTTTCTCTATTTCACATAAATAAAATAATATGAATCTGGAAACTTCTAACTCTCTTGTATAAGATATAACGACATCTTGTCCATAACCAAGAAATTTTATAATCTTTATATCTACACCAACTTCTTCCTTCATCTCTCTTTTCAGAGCATCTTCAACCTTCTCTCCAAAATTAGCTCTGCCACCAGGAACTCTCCAGAATTTGAATTTAGGGTCAAACACTAACAGAAACTTACCTTCCTTTTTAATAAATGCACTTGTTACTAAAGTTGGTTTATTAACACGCTTTACCATATAGGAAAAGAACCTTAAATTATTTATATACTTTGTTCTTAATACTATTAAATGCAGATAGAAGAAGCATACAAACTAGCAAAAGAAGTTTTAAGAAGTAACTATAAAGAACATGGCATTTATGCTGGTAAGAGGCATTTTGATGATTACTGGGCAAGAGACAGCTTCTTTGCAAGCTTTGCTGCTATTATTCTAAAAGACTATGAGATTGTAAAAAAGAACCTTCTATTATTTATTAAATTCCAGAAAAATGATGGGGAAATTCCATTAAGGGTTGGCGACAGGATAATAATCCCAAAATTATTAGGAATAAAAGTGAGAAAAGAGAATAAGCCAAGATACAAGGATGATAAAAACATTTCCTACCCATTAGACCAGAACTTATTATTTTTAATATCTGCTGCTTATTATGTCAATTACTCAAAAGATAAGAGATTTGCAAAGAAATATTATGAGAATTTTAGGAAGGTATTGAATTTTATCTTAACTTATAATGATGGCGTTCTATTGAATGAAGGACCTTACTGTAACTGGGAGGATTCTTTAAAGCTTAGAGGGCATGTTATCTATACAAATGTTTGTTATTACCAGGCTTTGAAGGCAATGTCTTATCTTTCTAAGATTGTAAGGAAAAAGGATTTAGTTAATAATTATAAAAAAGAATCAATAAAGGTAAAACAAAACATTAACAAAGAGTTTTGGAATAAATCATATTTCTCTTTTCTGTATCATAAAGGAAAAAGATATGATTACTTCAACACATCTGGCAATTTATTGGCAATATTTTTTGATTTGGCTGATAAGAAACAGGCATTAAGTATTCTAAAACAATTAAACAAATTTAAGATAAATAAAAATATCCCTTCTCTAACAAACTATCCCAAATATCCCAGGAACTTTGTTTTTTGGCTTTATTTTATGTGTCATATGGCAGATTACCATAATCAGATGTCTTGGCTATGGTTAGGTGGTTTAAATGTTGC
>CAZENX010000054.1:0-6446 GCA_964513865.1 uncultured Methanosarcinales archaeon
AAAGAAGGTTGCTTATTGGATGCCTATAGATCAATATATTGGGGGGAAGGAACATGCCTGCGGGCATTTAATCTACTTTAGATTCTTTACAAAATTTTTGCGTGATTTAAAATTGTTAAAGATAGATGAGCCTGCTCCTAAGCTGTTTAACCAGGGAATGCTTCACAAAAATGGAATAGTTATGAGCAAAAGCAAAGGCAATGTTGTTATTCCAGAAGAGATTGCTAAAAAATATGGCATTGATACTGCCAGATTATTTTTATTATTTGTTGCTTCTCCTGACAAAGATATGGAATGGAGTGATGAAGCAATTGAAGGAAGCTTTAGGTTTTTGAAGAAATTTTATGGTTTGATAATAACTAAAAAAATAAATAATAAAAAAGACAAAGGAGAGCAAAGCAAACTAAATAAAATAATAAAAGAGGTTACTAATTACTTTGAAAAGTTTAAATTTAATAAAGCTATAATAAGCTTGATGCAATTTACTAACTATCTTTCTAATTTAGATAAAATTTCAAAAGAATCTGCAGAAGCCTTAATTAAAATGCTAAGTCCTTTTGTTCCTCATGTTTGCGAAGAGTTATGGGAGAAATCAGGGAGTAAAGGATTTGTTTCTTTGCAAAAATGGCCGAAATATGATGAAAAGAAGATTGACAAAAGATTAGAAGTTGCTGAAGAGATGGTTGAAAATACAATCTCTGATATTAATGCTGTTATTGATTTAGTGGGAAAAAAGCCAAAGCAGATAACTTTATTTGTTGCAGAAAAATGGAAATATAATTTTATTAAAGAGTTGAAGAAACTTCTAGAGAAAACAAGGAATACAGGAGAAATAATGAAGAAGATTATGGTAAAAAATGGATTTAAAAAATATGGCAAGGATATATCTGCATTAGTCCCGAAATTAGTAAAAGATGTTTCTAAAATTCCTGATGTAGTATTAGAGCAGAAAACAGAATTTAATGCTTTAAAGGATTCAAAAATAAAAGAAGAATTTAAAGTTGATATTATTATTAAGAAAGCTGAAGCTTCTCAAAAGGCAAAAGCAAAACAGGCTCTGCCCGGTAAACCTGCGATTTTGATAGAATAGCTTCTAATTCATTATCATTTTCATATTCTAATAACATTTCTTTTTTTTCATGCTCTTCCAAATATTTCACGTTTTCAAATAAATCAAGCACTTTTAGATATAATGATATAAATTTTTTTAATTCAGGAATTTCATTGCCATTAAAGGTTTCTATTCTTAAATTATTTTCATAACATCTCCTATGTTTAAAAGTCCCAAAACCCCACAATGCTCCCTCCTCATCAAGGAAGAACTGATAATTTGTTCTAAATTCTAATTTATAGGGGTTTGTATCCTCATCCTTTATTTTCATTCTGTAGTATCTATACCCTCTTTCTTTTTTTTCATGACTCGTTAACTCTTCGATACTTTCTATTTTGTATTTCATTTTCTCCTCCTCTTAGTCCTATTTCTATAGCCTTTACACGCAAAACCTTAAATCAGTTATAGATTAGGTCTTGCTTATTGCACGACCAATAGAACTAAGACTAGTAAAACCACTACACTAACCATTGTAGTTTTACTTAGCATAGTATTATAAGAGGTTTTTGTTATATTTAAAATTTTTGGAAAAATTATTTAAACAGAATACTTTATTGGTTAAATATGAGAAAAATATACATTATTGGAACATTACATAATTATATACCAAAAAAAGATATTATAGAAATTCTGGAAAAATACTCTCCTGACCAGGTTTTAATTGAAGTAACTTCTTCTGATTTGAAGAAAAAGAATCTTAAAGGTTATGGTAAAGAATTTAGGGATGCTTATGAATGGTGTAAGAAGAATAAAGCAAAGGTTACTGGATTTGATTACGAGCAAAAAGGATGGCCTCAATCAAAAGATATGTCTAAACCTGAAAAAAAGGAATATAAAAAAATAGAGAAAATACTTTTTAAAATTGTCAAAAGATACGGATGGAAGAAATTTAATAAAAAGAAATATGAGAAACTCTTAGACTGTTATATTAATAAGGCAAAAGAAACAATTTATTATGTAAAAAAGGCATATGAGGTATTGCCTCAAAGGCAAAAAAGAATGCTGGCAAATGTTAAGAAAAGAATGTTAAAGAAAGGGACAATAATCATCTTAACAGGAGCAGGTCATTTGGATTTCTTTGAGAAAAATCTTAAGGCAGAATTTCCGTTTAGAAAAGCGTAGGAACGCCTTGAGGTGGAGACAATCAATAACTAAGAGCAACCTTAACCTTTCCTTGACTCCGCTACCCTGTAAGCATTGAAAACCATGATTAGCACTGCTTCATTCCTGACCTGATACATTTTTCATAATTACAATCCTACAGGACAGAGTGTCATTGTACGGGCTAAGACCCATAATTAATGAAAGTATCGCCCCCAAGGCTTCAGCTCCGCCTAAAGCTCATTTACGGTAACAGGAGAGAGCTATCCTCCCAGCCTATCCTACAAAGCAGAAAAATTAGGTTTTATTTTTAAATGTTATGGTATTTTAGCCTTAAGTTAATTTTATATTAGAGAAATCTGTTATCTTTTCATTTTTTATAATTTCAATATTTTCTCTCCAATAACCAGTGAGAATCTCTTTTTCTTTTCCTTTATAAATCTTTATGACTTTATATTTTCCTTCTGTTTTTCCATTAGATTGTTTACATTCTACAATTATTATCTTTGCAACTGCTTCCCAGTTTTCATTAATTAAATCAATAGGAACATTAATGGGATATATCCTTTCTTCCTTTTTTGAAAATTCATAAATAAGTCCTTGTTTTAGTTTATCTTCATATAGACCTTGTTCTTTCTTTAACTTCAGAACCCAGTTAAATTCTGTTTTGAAACCCATCAATAAAAAGAATTATCAATCTAATAAAAATTTATCGTTTAATTCCAAAAAATTTATTAACCTAATTGCTATTTTAGTTTATGGGGGGAATGAAAGCTAAAATTATTTTCTTAGGAACAGGAGGTGATTCTATTGTTGTAGGAAAGCAATTAAGAGCCTCTGGTGGAATTATACTGCAAATAGATGATAATCAGTTTCATATTGATCCAGGTCCAGGAGCTTTGGTAAGGGCAAAACAGGAAGATGTTATTCTAAGAGAAAACACAGCTTTGTTTGTAAGTCATGCCCATCTAAATCATTGTAATGATGTTAATGCTGTTATTTCTGCCATGACGCATGCAGGTTTGGACAAAACAGGAGTTTTAGTTGGAAATAAAACAGTTATTGAAGGTGAGGGAGAGATAAAACCTTATGTTACAGATTTTCATAAAAACTGCGTTGAGAAGTATATTGCTTTGGAACAAGGAGCGAAGATAGGCATAAACAATATTGATATCAAAACCTTATATACAAGACACAAAGGAGATATCAATACCATAGGATTCAAGTTCTTTACACCTGAATTTACATTATCATATACATCAGATACAGAGTATTCAACTGCTTTAGTCGAGGCTCATGCTAAATCAGATATTTTAATTTTAAATGTTGTAAATCCTTCTGGAGTTAAAGAGGAAGGCTTGATGAATACTGATGATGCTATAAAGCTGATAAGCAAGGTAAAGCCTGCTTTAGCCATTATAACCCATTTCGGAATTAAGATGCTTTCTGTTAATCCTCTTACAGAGGCAAGAGAGATAAGCAAGAAAACAAAAGTACAGACAATAGCAGCAAAAGATGGCTTAGTAGTTAATCCTTTGTCATATGCAGCAAGAGGCAAGCAGAAAACATTGACTGGTTATAAATAATTCTAAATAAAATAATTAACCAGCCAAACAACACCATAACCAACTAAACAACCTAAAGTAATGAAAGGCATTGCCGGATAGAATCTACCTTTTTCTGATTTAAACAATAATAAACTTAATGCAACAGTTACAAAAAATATCACAATAAATGACTCTAACAAAGCATTGAATTTTGTTAATTGATGCATCTTAATCAGGCTTTCCATAACTACACCAGAAAATATCATAGGAAAAGCAATATCCCCACCCCCTAAGATTGCCACATTTCCTCCTTTTTTAGAAGTCTTTTTTGTTTTTATCTTGCTTATTCTTCTTTTCATTCCATAAGGAATGAACAAGCCAGCAAAAACATTTGATTTTGTCTGAAACTTTGCCATCTTTACCATATGTTTTGATTTCCAAACAGCAAACATATCATAAGCAGATATTGCTAATAACAAAATTATTGCCCAAAAAACATTAAGCAAAGGAACAAATATTACTGCTATTCCCGCATACATAAATAATTCAGTAAGATTATGAACATAGATATTTGGTTTGTAAACCTTCCAGAGTGCAAATAACAAGCAAACAACATAAGCTATTCTTCTATCTACAAATACCCCTAAAGCTACTGTTGTAGTCAACCACACAGCTATAAAAAACCAGAATTTCCAAAGGTTAACTTTTCTAAACTTAATTATCAATAATACCAATCCTGTTCCTATTAAAACTGCTCCAATAATATACCAGAAAGAAACATTTGGCTCCATTTCAGGTCTTTCACCAATTGCAGTTTCCGAATATATTACCTCAATTTCGCCTGTTTCTGTTTTTGTAACTGATTTTATGCTGGAATTAACTATAGATAAACCTATAATCTGGGATATCATAAAAAACAGAATCAGAAATATTGTAATTCTAAGAGTATGTTTCATACTACTTTGTTTTTATTATAGCTATATAAATCTTTTTATAAGAAAAGTTTAAATAATAACACTTTCTTATAAGAGCTATGGCAAAGATAATTGACCCTTACGGCTCTGAGCTTGTGAAGGATTATGAAAAAATCATTAAAGATTTTGGTTTGGAGCACTTTAATGTAGATTTATTTCCAGAACCAAACAGGATAATGAGAAGAGGAGTAGTATTTGCAGGCAGAGATTTAAAAATAATCAGCAAATGCATAAAGGAAAAAAAACCATATTATGTTCTAAGTGGGATAATGCCCACAAATGACAAGATACATTTCGGGACAAAGATGGTTGTTGAAAACATTGCGTATTTTCAAAAACATAGAGCAAAAACATTTATCTTGGTAGCAGATTTGGAATCTGCTGCTGCAAGAGGAGTACCATTAGAGGAAGCAAGAAAACGTGCCTTAGATTTCCAGATACCCGCTTACATTGCATTAGGGTTAGACCCTAAAAAAACAATATTCTATTTTCAATCAGAAAATAAACAAGTAGTTCATCTTGCTTACGAGCTTTCTAAGAAAGTAACTTCCAATGAATTCAGAGCAATATACGGAAACACAGATCCTGGCAGAATATTTTCTGCTCTGACTCAAGTAGGTGATATTCTTTACCCGCAATTAGAAGAAAGAATGCCTGGCATTATTCCTGTTGGTATTGACCAGGACCCTCATATTAGGCTAACAAGGGATATTGTAAACAGAACAAAAGCAAAGAAGTTTTTCTTGCCTTCTGGTTTATATCATAAATATACTCCATCATTAGATGGAAGCTTAAAGATGTCAAAATCAAAGCCAGAATCCTGTATTGAATTACCAGAAAATCCTAAGAAGGTTTGTAAAAAATTGATGAGAGCAAAGACAGGAGGAAGAGAGACAGAGGAAAAGCAAAGAAAACTAGGGGGAGAGCCTAAAAAATGTATGATTTTTGAATTATATAAGCAACATCTGATAGAAGATGACAAAGAATTACAGAAGGTATATGATGATTGCAAAGCAGGGAAGTTATTATGCGGAGAGGACAAGAAAAGAGCATGCAAATTAATGACAGAGTTTATGAAAAAATTAGAAAAAAATATAAAGTCAGCAAAGAAAAAGATTAATAAGCTAAAATTTGTAAAATTTAGATAATCTTTCAAAGAGAGGTGTAAAAATGAGACTTAAAGCAGCTCCTTTATCAAGCAGTTATATGTTGGTAAGCATGTTTGGTTTTGTGGTTTCTGTTTTGGTAATAATGAACTTGTCAAGACCTTGGGGAATAACCTTTGCGTTAATATTTGCTTTGATGTTTATAGCATCCATGATAAGCATGACTCATGCTCCAGCATTGGAAGCATTAGAAATAACATTTAAAAGAAAGAAAAAGAAGAAATAATTACTTTTCTCTATTTTTCCTATTTTGACTAGCTCTAGGTCTTATTGCATTTGAATCAATAAGGCCTCTAGCATTAGTTGGGTCATATCCTCCTTCTTTATGCATACTTGCTATATCTTCATCATAAAGAGAATTTGAAGATGGAGACCATCTTCCTTTCTTTATTATATTTCCTTTGTGTAACCCTAACCTAACATACCCATTAACATATTTTTGGGTAAGATCAATACATTCTTGCAAATGTTCTCTTTCAGGAGAGAACCAGAAACCGGAATATATTCTTTCTGCAAGAAGATCACTCATATACTGATTAATCTCACT
>CAZENX010000055.1:0-6444 GCA_964513865.1 uncultured Methanosarcinales archaeon
GACTTAGATAATGTGATCTTTATAGGTGGAAAAAGTGTTCGTACTTATGTGGAAGCCTGTAATGTCCAGTTTGAAGAGAAGGGTTCTAAAGAGATTATCCTGAAAACAAGGGGTAAGTATATAGTTACTGCTTTTAATGTTGCAGAGATGTTTAAGAGAAAGTATGAAAACGCAGAGATAACTGAGATAAAAAGTGGCTCAGAAACCTTTAAAGACAAAGAGAAAGATAAGGACATACATGTAAGCACAGTTGAAATAAAGATTGTAAAAAAATAAATAAGGGAGGTAAAAAAATATGAAAGTAACAGGAAAGATAGTTGAAAAAGCAATATCTTCAGGTGTTCAGAGTGATGGAACTACGCCTTGGAATCGTGCTTCATTTACTATTGGAGATAGAAAGTTTAGCACTTTTGATGAAAAGCTAATCAAAGCTTTTAATCCAGGAGACACTGTAGAAGTAACATACGGGAAATCTGCTGATGGCAAGTATAACAACATTTCAGAAATGAATAAAGCAGAGGAAAGTGAGATAAAACCTGCTGATGCTTCTGAAGCTAAGGGACAAGAAAATACATCATCAATCTGGGAGAAAAAAGACCTTAGGATCTCAAGAATGAATGCTTTAACTAATGCGGCAAATTTACTTAGCATGATTGGCTTGCCAGAGAAAACAACAAGAAAAGAAGCTATAGAAATTGTCAAAGGATTAGCTGAAGATCTTGTTAAGTATATCTATGGATGAGCTTAAAATAGGTATATGTAAGAACTGTAGAAGAGATAATGTCATTCTAAATAAAGATGACATCTGTATATTTTGTTCTACTAATATCTCTGAAATAGGATTTGTAATTAGTGAAGATAAGCAACTTTCAAGAAAAAATGATAAAAATAGAAAATAAAGATTGTCTTGATTTTCTTAAAAATGTTCCAAATAATTCAGTTGATTGCATAATTACAGACCCTCCTTATATGATTAGCCAAAGTGGAAAAAAGATAAGCAGGAAATCATTAAGCGCTAAATCATGGAAAAGGGATATGGATATTAAGCTGGACTTTGGAGATTGGGATAATTTCAAAGACCAAAAAGAATTTTTTAAATTTACAGAAAGCTGGTTCAAGGAATGTGTAAGAGTACTAAAGCCAAAAGGCTGGATTTACATATTCTTTGATAAGCAAAAGACAGGATATTTTGATCTCATACTTGGACCAAGATATGGAGTAAAAAGCAGAACAATATTTGCGTGGCTTAAATCAAATCCTTGCCCTTCTTTTAGAAAGGTAAATTGGTTGTCTGCAAGTGAATTTATTTGGGTTGGAAGTAAAGGGGAATGCAAATTAAAGAACTTCCTAAGGCAAAATGAGATGTCAAACTACATGATAACTCCAAATAAATCAGCTTATGGAGAAACAAAACATCCAACAGAAAAACCAAAAGAATTAATAAGGAAGTTTATTTTAACAAGTACAGATGAGAGTGATACTGTTCTTGATTGTTTTGTTGGTAGTGGAACAACTGCTAAGGTATGTAAAGAGTTAAAAAGAAATTTTATAGGGTGTGATATATCAGAAGAATATTGCAAAATCGCAATTAATAGATTAAAACAGGAAATATTAAAATAAAGATGTTATTCAAACCAGAACATAAAGAAATGATACTGAAAGGGACTAAAACAGCTACCAGAAGAGTTTGGAAAAGACCTATGGTAAAAGTTGGAGGGATTTACAAAGCAAAAACAAAATTATTATCCAAAGAATTTTTTGCTAAAATCATGGTTTTTAAGTTATATAAACAGAGATTATATGACATGACAGAAGAAGATGCCAAGAAAGAAGGATACAAGAATTTAAAAGAATTTGAAAAAGTTTGGATTAAGATAAATGGAGACTGGAATAACAGGATTACAGGAAAGTGGAATGGAAATGAAGAGGTCTATGTTATTGAGTTTAAGACTATTTTGGAGGTATAAATGACAGATAAAAAATTACAAGGAAAGAAAAACAGAGAAAAGGGAAGACGCTTTGAAGCAAAAGTCAGAGCAGATCTTGAATCAAAAGGATGGATAGTAGACAGAGGGACTAATAATGTTGAATTTCATATTAAAAAAGAAAAATGTGGAATTAATCAATATGGTGAAAAAATAGATTGGGAAGACAGAATTGGAAAATTAGTCCCTGCAAAATCAAATAGATTTAATTTAAGAACAACAGGATTTCCTGATTATTTCTGTTTCAAAAAACTTCAAGATATGGGAAGCACATCAAGAGGTTATCAAATTATTGGAGTTGAAGTAAAATCAAATGGTTATCTTGATAAAGAAGAAAGAGCAAAATGCAAATGGTTATTAGATAATCATATATTTTCAAAGATATTAATTGCTTCCCGTGGAGATAAGAGGGGGCAAATTAAATATAAAGAATATGATAATAAAATTTGAGGTTATGCCTAAAAAAAAAGGGCATAGTATATATTTTGAAACAAAGAATAATGAAGGAAGAGTGTATTTAGAAAGGATTGAGGTATCTGGGGGAGAGGTTTTAATTTATAACTGCACCTGTCCTTTTTCAAGTGTATATAGATTTAGCAAGAAGTTTATAGAAAGAGGAACAAAGTGCAGACATATAAAAGAAGCAATTTCTCTTTTAAAATTTTTAGGCTATCTTAAAAAATGAAAAAAATAAAAAAGAGATGTGATAAATGCAATAAAATGGTTAATAATGTTACTATCTATAAATGTAAATTTCTTTGTGGGAGATGCAGAAGAAGTGGAAGAACTTTAAGCTGGAAAAGGACAAGATGAAAAAAATAACTAAAGAACAACTTAAAAAAGAAAATAAATTTATTTTGGACGCATGTTGTGGACCTAAGATGTTCTGGGGAGACAAACATCAGCCAAATACAATATTCATGGATAATCGCAAAGAAGAAAAAGGATATAATAAATATCGCCCAAACAGAGAAGTAAATCCTGATATAATAGCAGATTTTAGAAACCTTCCCTTTGAAGATAACTCCTTTAAACTTATTATAATGAATCCACCTCATATAGTTGCGTCAGGAGGAAATTTTAGTTTGGCTAAAGACTATGGCTTGCTAAATAAAGAGACTTGGAGAGATGATATTAAGAAAGGTTTTGATGAATGCTGGAGAGTGCTTGAAGATAAAGGAGTTCTCCTGTTCAAATGGAACGAGAATAGTATAAAAAGAAAAGAAATACTTGATGTCTTAGAAAGAAGACCTTTACTTGGAAACCTTATGAGAAGTAAAATTCCAACACACTGGTTTGTGTTTATTAAATTGAAAAATGAATAAAAAGAAACAAGAAGTTGAGAAAAGAAAAATACTGAATTTGTTTAACTATAACAGCCTATCTGGTTCAAGAATGAATTGTTTTAAAATAAGTTCGCATGAATCAGATATGCACATTAAAAAGAAATTTGCTTTGTTTTATAGGTTAATAAAGAGCAAATATGAAGTATGGACAGAGGTTAAATTTAAAAATGGAAGAAAAGCAGATATAGTTTCTATAAAGAAGGGTGTAGCAACAGGATATGAGATCCTTGCAAGTGAAACAGTAAGACAGTGTGAGAAGAAGCTTGAGAGTTATCCTAATGAAATAGAGTGGGTTATAATTGGATCCTTTGAGGAGATTTATAAATTAGAATTTTAAAATGACAGAAAAAGAAAAACTTAATACCTTGGAAGACTTGAAGTTTGAGATAACAGAAAAAGATAAAGATATGAAAGAATTAATAAATTGTATCCAAGATTTTTTCCATAGAGATTTAAGAGCAGAAGCTATGAGATGGATAAGAGCAGAGAAACCTGAACTTTTTGGTATTCCTATATTAGAAGTAAGATTAACAGCAGAACAGGTAAGAGATTGTATTAAAGACTGGATTAAGTATTTTTTCAATTTAACAAATAAAAAGAAAAATGATAAAAATTAAATGCCCAAATTGCAAGAGAAGAGATGCAGCTTTTATTAAAGAGTATAAAAAAAACTGGCCTTTTGGTAAGAAATCAAGACCAAGAAAAACACTAAGAAGAAAGAAGACCATCTGCGATAAATGTGGATATATCAAAGTGGAAATAGAGATTGAAGAAGAAAAAAGTTTATAAAGGACTAATTATTATGTATTCTATGATACTCAGCAATACATCAGATGTATTAAATAATATTAATATGATATTTTTCTTTAAATATGGATTGAAAGGAGGAGTAATTTAAGAAATGGTATTACCAACATATAATAAGCCAAACTATTTGCAGTGGACTATAGGAATCTTAGTTGTTTTAATGTTTCTTGGTACAGCATTTAATTATCCAGATAGAACAGTTGATCCAGTAGATTATTCAAAGGTAAAAAGTATTGTAACAGATGAGTTAAGCAAGTTAAACATAGCCACGCCAACAGCACAGGAGATAGTCACAGAAATGGGACAATTAGATAATGACAAAATCTCTGATATTTATGATGAGATTTTTGAAGATGACAGGATTGAAGCAAAAGCAGAGGAATTAGTTTTAGATGAAGTAGATACTAAAGACTTTAAGGAAGACTTAGCTGACTACCTTGAAGAAGAGATTGGTGTGATTGAGGATATTGATTACAAAGACATAACAGAAATACAAGTAAGAGATATTGATACAGTGGTTGATGGTGAAACAGCAGAAGTTACACTTGAAATAAAAGTGTATGTTAATAACTATGGTGATGAAGATGAAGAAGAGAGAGCAAGGCTTGAAGTTACTTTTGAGGTTGATAACCTTGACCCAGAAGATGACTTTGAAGACGCAGAGGTTGATGACTTTGGAGATTTTGAGTTGATCAGATTCTATGAATAGTAATGGCTACGGAGTGTTTGGCAGCTTTACTCTGTAACTCACTAAGCTGTCTTTTAGGGGCTTATAGTTCAACGGAAGAACAAGAGTTTTGTAAACTTTAAATATGATTTCAATTCTCATTAAGCCCTTTTTTTAAAATTATACTAAAATGATAATTGTAGAGTTTTAATGGCTATAATGAATTACAGGCTTGTTTAAATAGAATCAGCTTTCTATATATCTATGATTCTAAAATTAAATGTAACAAGAGGGTGGGCGGTTATTAATCCGCTGGAGCTGATGACATTGAGGATGCCAGCGTTTTTGGTAGCAAGAAGAATACTATGTTACAAAAAGGAGACATAAACATGTAGCCTGTCTGTTTTTTTTAGATCTGAGAATTAATATTCTTAGTTTCAGATCTTTTAAAAAAACACAGACTTAACACAGGAATATGAAAAAATTAACAAAATTACCAAAAACCAATTCTAAAATTAGTATAAGGTATAGCTGTCTCTCTCAGGATTTGGCACGCTTTTTAGTTTATAAACTTAGCTGTAATCAAAGGAGAGAATTTTTAAGAAATGCTTTAGAGACCTACCACTTTTACTATACAAACCCAAGAGCATTTCTAAAGGAAATAATTAAGATAAATTACTATCTATCAAGACATTTACTTAGAAAAATAGGCAGGAAAAAATCAATACCTTAATTATATAATCTACAATTCCTGTAAAGATCAAAATAACATTTCATATATTCTCCTCTATCAGGACAGTCTTTTTTATCACAAAATACTAAGGTTTCTTCTTTATGGGTGATTTTCTTTTCAGATTTATTTTTATTTCTAAGTTTTTTTACATCATTAAGATACTGCTTGTGTGTAAGATATTTGGTGCATATTAAGTGGTTTTGGGTATAGCACTGGGAAAATTCCCCTCTGCTTACACAGTTATCAAAGTCACACACAACCTTTTCTAAATCAACTTTCGGTACTTTCTTCATTTGCATCAAGAACTTCAGGTCTTTCAAGTAGCTCTTTCTCTATATCTTCATTTATCTTACTCTGTACATAGTTAGATAATTTGATATTTTTCTCTTTAAGCCATCTTATCTGCGCTTCAGTAAGACAGATAAGAACTCTTTTTCTCATTTCTAATTTATTCCAAATCTAAGGAAAATAGTGGTTAAACCAGCATATATGGCAGCTAACTCTTCAAGGTTAAAATCCATACCTGCAAAACCCTTAACTAACCCATAGGCAAGAGCTACAACTCCAAGCCAAACTGATTTTGACTTATACCAAGACTTTGAGTCCATTTTTTTACCTCCATTAATTTAAGTTTTGAATAGTAAACCATATAGATATTGATTTTCTTTGATTACAGAGATTCTCTGTGCGAATTTAGCCACTTTATATAAGATTCTCAACTAAATAAACTTTATGTTTTATACATAAGAGAGAGACTGTCAATATTTGTATTAGATGAATTAATTACCACTTTGATTTGAATATCATTACCAATAGGGTTTAAATCCTTATTTGTATTAAGAGTAACTGCCTGCCAAATTGTCCCTACATCTGTACTTATGAAAAATTGAGTTCCAGGTATATTCT
>CAZENX010000056.1:0-6375 GCA_964513865.1 uncultured Methanosarcinales archaeon
ATCTAATTGTATTGTTGCGCATTGCCATGTTCTGCCTAAAGAATCCTTTATATGAAAATCAATTTTAGGACCATAAAAAGCACCATCCCCCTCATTAATCTTAAAGTCCTTTTTTAATGATTTAAGTGCTTGCTTTAAAATCTTCTCTGATTTTCTCCATACATTTACACTGCCTATATGTTTTTTAGGCATTGTGGATAATTCAAGATGATAGCCTAATCCAAAAACCTTATACATCCTGTCAACTAATTTAATAACATTAATTATTTCATCCTTCATTTGCTGCTCTGTCATGTATATATGAGCGTCATCTTGATGGAATGATCTAACCCTAACCAAGCCATGTAGAACCCCACTTAGCTCATTTCTATGGACTAAACCAACCTCTGCTACTCTTAAAGGAAATTCTTTGTAAGAATGATACTTTTCTTTATATACCAACATAGCTCCAGGACAATTCATTGGTTTTACTGCATAATCTTGTTCATCTATCTTTAAGGTGTACATCTCATCTCTATAATTCTCCCAATGTCCAGATTTTATCCATAATTTTTTGTTTAGGATAATAGGTGTTTCAATAAATTGATATCCAGCTTTCTTATGCTCCTCATACCAGAATTTCATTAATTCATCCCAGATAAGCATTCCTTTTGGCAGAATAAATGGAAAACCAGGCCCTTCATCGTGCATACTAAATAGCTCTAATTTCTTGCCTAATTTTACATGGTCCCTTTTTTCAGCTTCTTCTATAAAATTCAAATATTTCTTCAATTCTTCCTTTGTTTCAAATGCAGTTCCGTATATCCTCTGCAATTGCTTATTTTCAGCAGAACCTTTCCAGTAAGCTCCTGCTATTTTCATTAATTTGAAAGCTTTAATCTCTTTAGTAGATTTTACATGAGGTCCTTTGCATAAGTCAATAAAACCCCCTATCTGATAAAATGTAGGCTCTTTTAATTCTTTTAACAACTCAAGCTTATAAGGTTCTCTTTTAAGCATCTGTTTAGCTTTTTGCTTAGAAATCTTTATTTTTTTGAATTTAAGATCCTTTTTTATAATCTCATACATCTTCTGTTCTATTTTTCTTAAATCTTCAGGTTTAAATGTGTGCTTAGTCTCAAAATCATAATAAAATCCATCCTCTATAGATGGCCCTATTGCTAATTTAACTCCGGGAAATAGCTCTTTAACTGCATAAGCCATTACATGTGCTGTACTATGTCTTAAAGTTTCTAACTTCATTATATCACCTTATGAAATAAGATATATAAAAACTTTATTAAAACCTTGCAAGAATCAGCTCGTTATTTCTTTCATTTTAACCAAATTTATACTGATACGTGTTTTTCCTGTCTTTAGACATTCGATATTTCAAACTTTTTGAATTTCTTAGTTTTTTAAGGGACATTGTTACTGAGCCAATAGACAGCTTTAGAGCTTTACTAATCTCTCTGGATGTGAACCATTTCCTTTTATTCTTCTTTAAAAAATCATATACTTCCTGCTGCCCCATTTTACCTTGTCTTTATCTCCTTTAATTTTGCTTCCAATGCTTTAATTATATATTTTGAGTCAACTGTTCTCAAATCAACATTTTCTTTATTCAACTCTCCAAACTTTGCTTTTATCTCAGATTCAGGAATTTTTACTTCCATTTTCATTTAAAAATAAAGAATTTATTTAAACCTTACGGTTTTTCAGTATTTTACAGATAAATGCACAACAGATTTAACTATAGCAAAGAAGGATAAAATCATGACTAAGATGTTTATAATTACAGGAGAAAGCCCTATATCAAATATAGCTTCTCCCTGAATAAAATCAAGCATTGCCAGTATAAACACTATAAAGAATACCAACATGAAAGTTATAAAAAAACTAATTTCCTTTTTATGCATTTTACATTAAAAACAGGGCAATAATAACCAAGATTATGCCTAAAATTAAGCCAAATAATGCTATTTTCTCGTCTTTTTCGAGGTTTTTGAATTTAATAGTAAGCTGATTCAATTGTGAAAAGTTTGTATTCATAATATCTTATTTTATTTTGTAATATTTAATTGTTTTGTTTTTTAGAAATAATATAAATACTACCAATTAGTAATAACAAATAGAAAGCTTTATATATTACATAATAACAACATTATAAAAATTTTAATGAAATATATATGGGGGTATCAAGATGAACCAAATTGAGGAAAATGTTGTAAACTCATTTCGCTTGGCAAAAAGTGATATAATCAAACTACAGAACAAGGTTATCAGACTTAGCCAAGCACAAGAGAGACTTACAGAGATGCTGAATGCTTTGCATAAAGATGAAGTAAAATTGTATAACAGAATGAAGAAAAGCAAACCAAAAGTAGCTAAGAAGTCTAAGGCTAAACCTAAAGTAAAAACTGTAGTAAAAACAATCACAAAAAGAGCTAATAAAACTTATGTAGCAGCAAAAGACGGAAACAAGTTCCATCTGGATATATGTCCTTTTGCCCAGAACATAAAGCCTAAAAACAGGGTTAAATTCAAATCCAGAATCAAGGCTTTGAATGAAGGACTAAAAGCTTGCAAGTGTGTTGCATAATTTTTTTAATTTATTTCCACTATCTTTATCTTGAAAGTTAGAGTTTTTCCTGCTAAAGGGTGGTTTAAATCTAATGCTATATCTTTATCTGAAACTTCTTTAACAACAGCAGGTACTTGAGCTCCATTCGGCATTGACAAACCAAGAACCATTCCTTTCTTAATTTCCTTGTCTTTAGGAAGCTGTTCTTTAGGTATTTTCTTAATTAATTGAGGATTACTTTCTCCGTAAGCATCTTTCGGCTCTATTTTGACTTCTTTTTCTTCTCCTTTTTTCATTCCAACGACAGCATTATCAAATCCTGGAATAAGCATCCCTGAACCAACCTCAAACTCCAATGGTTTTCCAGCCTTTGCAGAGCTGTCGAAAACAGTTCCATCCTCTAATTTACCTTCATATTCAACCTTTATCTTATCTCCTTTCTTTATAGTCATAATATCACCTGTAGTCGCAAAATAAGCAAAGAACTCATTCAACGTTTTATTTTAAAAAAAGAAGTAATGTTATAAAAGAGTTTTGGTTTTAGCTCAAATGCAATTCTAAAACATCCTCATCTTCCAGTTTATGCTTTAGATTAAACTTCTGTCCTGGGAATTTAGAGCTTTTTCCCCATATTCTGGCAAACCTGAACCTGTTCAGGAATCCCCTATGTACTTTTACACAAACATCTTCTATTGTTGAGCCTTTTTTGATGATTAGGGGCTCTTTTATATCTGCCTCTTTGCCTGGCTTTTTCATATATATTCTAATCAAACCTAATTTTTTAAAAATATTTTCCCTTAATGCATCAAGATTAATCTTGTATTTTGCACTAATGAATATAGCACTCTTGAACCTTAATCTTATTTTTTTTAATTTTTCCTTATCAATAGTATTTATTTTATTAATAACAACCAAACCAGGAACATAGATTCTGTTTTCTTCAATACAATCTATAAGTTGGTCTTCATTTATGTTTTCTCTTATCAAAATATCTGCATTTATTATCTTGAATTCATTCAGAATAGATTTTATTGTATCTTCCTGTAAAGACAATCTTTTAACTGTTGTAGAAACAATTATTCCACCTTTATTTGTTTTTTTAATTTTAACATCTGGCTTTCTTTGATTTAATCTAAAGCTAGCATCATAAAGCTCTTTTTGTATTACATTATAATCATCAAGATTCTTTATATCCAATAAGATTATAAGCAAATCAGCTACTCTTGCTGCTGCTAAAACCCTTTTGCCCAAACCTTTTCCTTTAGCTGCTCCTTCTATAACTCCAGGTATATCCAAAATCTGAATTTTAGCGTTTTTATAGAACAATAAACCAGGAATAACATCTATAGTTGTAAAGTCATAACCTCCTGTTTTTGATTCAGCTCTTGTTATAGCATTCAATAAAGTAGATTTTCCTACAGAAGGAAAACCAATTAGAATAGCAGTTCCATCACCTGTTTTCTTAACAGAATAACCTTCTGTCTTCGCTTTTCCTCTTGCTTTTGTTTCTATCCTTTCTTTTAATCTTGCAATCTTGGCTTTGATTAATCCAATATGGTGTTGTGTTCTCTTGTTATACTTGGTTTTCCTTAATTCTTCTTCTAATTCCTTTATCCTTTCTTTGATATCCTCTGTCATAGCTATTGTATTTTTATAACTTTTAATAAATTTAACTGATTTTAGAATTAAAATTTAAGTTCATAAGCTTCATGCCGCATATGTTCTGAATCACGTATCATATTTTTTATATTCATTATTTTTGATTTCTTTACATTTAATTGTTTAGCTATATCCTCTACTTTCATCTTTTTATCTAAGGCATAAAGGATCAAGTCTAATCTGTCATAATCTACTCCAAAAACATATTCATCATTTATTCCTGGAATAATATCAGGGCTTGGTGCTTTTTTTATTATTTTTTCTGGAATGTTTAGATATTTTGCCAGTTGCCTGACTTGTGTTTTATACAACCCTTGCAGAGGCATAATATCAACAGCATGATCTATTCCATATTTTACATAGAAACCAGTTAGATGCTCTGTTTTATTAGCAGCTCCCAAAACCAGAAAATTATAAGATTCACCATAGTAATAAAGTAGAATCATCCTTACTCTGTGTTTTATCCTATAGAAAGCTGTACCTAAAGAAATAAACTTCTCCTTAGTACCTTTTAAACTAAAAGAAAAAGGGTTTTTTCTTAATATTATTTGAAACCATTTATATAAAGCCTTAACTTTTAGATTAGTAGTTAAACATTTACCAGGTAAGGTCTTATAAATTCCAATTTTTGCTAATAAAGGTGTTAAATCTATTAGCTTTATCTTTATCCTTAAATTTTTTGCAATCAATTTTGCATCTTCTAAATGTTCTTTGCTGCTATCTCTTTCTGGCATTAATAAAGCAAGAACCTTTTTCTTACCAACTGCTTTTACAGCTAAATATGCCAATACAGTTGAATCTAGTCCGCCACTTAAACCTAATATAACCCCCCTTCTGTTAAAATTCTTAACATTATCTCTTATAAACTTAATTATTTTATTTACTGTCTTTTCCGGATTTATCTTTAAAACTTTTTTATTTAGTACATTGCTCATATAACATAGTAAATTATAAAGCATTAAATACTTTTTGTTATAATAATAGAGTTGTTATTGAAATAACAAAAGCTGTGAATAAAGCAAGACTAAAATTATCATCTATTTTGAATTTCTTGATCCTCAAAGGTACAAGCTCAATAAAAGTTGCTGCAATTGCTGCTATAATTATAACAATTAATGAAAAGTATAAGATTTTCATTAGCAATAAACCAATTAAAATACATATTGCTAAAGCTGCAAGAGAACCTTCCAAAGTTTTTTTACCTATTAATTTTCTTGTTCCGAACTTCAATCCTATAATTTCTGCTAAAGTATCACCAAAAATTAGAAATAGTATAGCAAGGATTGCTATGTTTTCCTTGAATAATAGGATTGTTAAAAAACATGAAGCAGTAAATAAGGTTATTCCAGAAATCTTTTCCTTTTCCTCTCTCTTTAATAAGGTTTTGATTATTTTATTTTGATTTAATTCTGGTTTTTTAAACCTTAAAATTTCAATAAGTACAAAAATTATAAGAAAGATTCCAACAAAGATTAGGGATATGTTCTTTGTTGTAAAGAAAATATATAATGGAATTAAAACTGCAAAAAATCTCAAAATTTTTCTTACAAGTTTTATTTTAACTTTTTTCTTTACAAACTTAATCTCTTTTTTTAAATTCATAAAATGTTTTATATTTACTACACTAATAATATAATTATAAAATAAAAATAAGTATGTAAATAAAACAACTATATTAAAAGAGACATAATAATTTATAATAAGAATAAAGATTATTGAAAATATAAAGAATGTTAGATTTGGTGCTTTTGTTATTATAAAAAAACTTAATGTAAAAAATGCAAATATTGCAAAGGTTTGCCATGGAAAATTAAATAACTTTATTAGAAGTATAATATTTAATAATAATATTCCATAAGCTGTTGCTGCTCCTTTTCCTCCTTTACCAAGATAAAAAGGGAAAGTATGTCCTAGAATTGCTGCAAAACCTGCAAGATAAGCAATAGCAGGAATTGTTAGAAAATTGTTATGGGTAAGCAATAAAGCTATCCAAAATGCAAGAACCCCTTTACCTAAATCAAATAAAGCTGTTATCGTCCCATAAGATTTACCCAAAACACGCCATGCATTTGTTGCACCTGCATTTTTACTTCCTTTTGTTCTTATATCAATCCCTTTTAGTCTTCCAAAGATATAAGCTAGATTTATACTTC
>CAZENX010000057.1:0-6294 GCA_964513865.1 uncultured Methanosarcinales archaeon
GGTTTGCATATGCCCATGTCTTTGTAATACATCTGATTTTGGCAGTTTGGAGGCAATATCTTCTTTTTTTGTTGTTTTCTGTATCTGAGCTGACCAACTATTGTAGTTTCTCTTAGCTGCTCTTTATTTCTCTTGTTCCATTCCTTTACTAATTTTTCAATATCATCATGTTCCCAACCAAGATTTGATAAAAAATTACAAAGAATAAATAAAAACCTTTTCCTTCCGTCCTCTAAACCTTTTAATCCTGCTTTAATGCAAGGAGGAAAGAAAGCTTCAGGAACAGCATTTTCAGGAATTTCATATTTCCTTTCTATTTTCTCTTTAATTTCTTCTTCTTTTTTTATGCTGAAATCAAATGCCTGAATTATCAAATTTTTTCCTTCTGTTCTTTTTGCTTTGCTTCTGTCCAAAAATTTATGTTTGCTTACTTTCACATTTTCGGGCTTTGCTGATTCTTTGTCAAACTCCAAAACCTTGTCAGGATTTATTGGTATAGAAATCAGACCAGATTTTTCATGAAAAGAATATTCAGTCCTGTAAAGATGCCTCGAGCTAATAAGAATAGTGTCAATATTTAAAAACGGCTCTGCATTAATATGTTTTGTTATAATATCCATGTTATCTTTTTTATAATAAACAATGTCTTTTTCCTTTAATCCTGTTTTTTTTAGTATTTGAGAAAAGTTATTACCTTCTAATTTCATGATTTTTTCTCCTAAAGGTTTCTTTATCAATTCCTTTATGTATAAAGCAATCCTTCTTGGAGCTTCTGGGAACATATCTTTGGTAAATTGATTCCCTATCTTTTCAGGAAAAGCTTCACTTGGAACAGCAATATGAAAACCTTTATTTCCTGAAAACTTACAGCTTATGGATTCTATTCCGACATATTTTAAAACCTTTATAACCAAGTCTGCTGCTATCTTTGAATATTCAAGGAAATTGCAATCAATATCCAAAACCAAGTCCCATCCTAATCTTAGATCATCTAGTTGAGCTCTTTTCATCATTGGATTTAATTGTAAAGGGTTCTTCCATAACTCTTCAGAAGCATGAAAAGAAGAAGCTCTTTTCTTTGCAAACTCTAGAATATCATTCGGATATTGCAGTATATCAGGCCTTTTCCCGAATTTATCATGGAATTTTATTGCAACCTCTTTATTTTTTGCTTCTTCAACTATTGCCTTTCTTATATCATCTCTCTTGTAATAGCTTAATGTTTTAGAAATGGTTAGCATAGAAATCTGGAAATGAAAAAACTTTATAATGTTTTTTGTTTTATTTAGTTGTATGAATGATTTTAATGGTTTTTTAGGAAGATTAAAGCAAGCAAAGCTGATAATTGTTGAAGGGAAAAAGGACAAGCAAGCATTAAGTAAATTTGGAATTAAAAATATCTTTGTTCTTAATGGCCCTTTATACAAGAATATAGAAGAAATCTCTAAAAAAGCAAAAGAGGTTGTTATTTTGACGGATTTGGACAAAGAAGGAAGAAAATTATTCTCAAGGTTAAATTCAAGGTTACAGGAGAGAGGAATTAAAGTTGACAATAGCTTCAGAGAATTTTTATTCAAAGAAACTAAGTTAAGGCAGATAGAAGGTATTGATAGTTATATTGACAATGATCTATAGTATTCTCAACAGTAAAATTTAAATATAAGTGCTTTTTACTTATGATATGGCACAAAATAATAATGTTCCTTCTTATCTAGCATTTCAGTTTAATAAGAGATATAATCTAAAAAAAGAAAACGATATAGTAAAACCAGCAGATTTAGTGGTTTGTTTTGATGAAGATGTAGAAGGATTAGGTAAAACAGTTCTCTCATTCGGTATAAAAACTGTTGAGATTTCTGATGCTTTGTGTTATGAAATTGACAAAGTAGGTAAGTTATATGGTGATAAAGTTTTAGTTTTTTCAAATAAAGAAAAGGACACTGATGAATTTAAGAACACAGTCAATAGTAAGGAGTTTATTGAGTTTGTAGAGGATTATCTCACCTAATTCAAATATAATCACTCTCAAGAACTTCTTTAATCCTTTTTGCTTTCTTTTCTCCAATCAAATCTATCTTTTTAAGTTTTTCTTCAGAGGCATTAATAACCTTTTTAACTGTCTTGAATTTTTTCAATAAAGGTTTAGATAATGTTGCTCCAACACCTGGCAAAGAGGAAACAACATATTCCTGCTGCTCTTTTAATGTTAATGGCTTTTGTGTATGCAAAGTTACCTCTTTTAATTGCTTCAATTGTTCTCTTTTTGCTATAACTGCTAATAATGCTGCAGTATCCTTGAAATGTTTAGTATATAATATAGGAACATTAAAATCAACAACAATAGAAGCAAGCATTCCTCTTATCGCATTTGGATGAACCTTTCTTTGTGAATAAATATCCTCATCCCCTTCCACAATAAGCAAAGGTTTTTCATATTTCTTTAATTCTCTTATCTGGGAAAGCAATCTTCCATCTATTAAAGAATCAACAAAATCAGCTACTGTTTTATACTCAACAGCAACATCACTGCTCAGAATATAATCCCCTACCTCTAGTTTCTCTAAATTTATCTTTATTCCCAAATCTATTAATTCCTTAATAACACCAGAGCCTTTTTCCCTGTAATCAGCGTATATCCTTACATTCTCCTCATCTTTAATAAATTTCTTTAAAGAAACCTCTTTCTGCTCAGGCATCGCAAACTTTGTCTTTAATTTTTCAAGAATCCTGTACATTCGTTTTTCTTTATGATGGGCAGACCATCTATAACCTACATCCCTTGTCTCCTGAGTAACCAAAACTACTACTTTACCTTTCTCTAATCTTCCTGTTCTGCCCCTTCTTTGTATATGTCTTATTGCAGAAGGTATTGGCTCATAAAAGATAACCTCATCAACCTTTGGAATATCAAGACCTTCTTCTGCTACGCTAGTTGCAACTAAAACATTAAACTTCCCTTCCCTGAAATCATCCAAAACAGCTTTTTGCTCTTTCTGGCTTAATCCAGTGTCTTTTTTCTTTGCCTGTCCAAAGAATATTTTGGCAGAAACATTATCTGATTTATTAATCTCTTCTGCTATCTTCACAGCAGAGTCTCGATACTGATTAAAAACAATAATCTTTGTTTTTTTGTCTATCTTTGAAAGCAATTCTTTTAGTTTTCCTAGTTTTGGATGCTCTATACCCTGCTCTTCCAATTTTTTGGTTTTGATATAAGCAGATCTAAAGTTTAAATCCTTAACCAAGTTTTTTACTGCCTTTACCTTTGTTGTCTCTGCTTGCTTCTGCAAATCTTCAAGATATTTTATTAAAGGAGCTATACCCTGGCTTTCTAATAATTCCAAAGCGTGCTGCACTTTTAATGCCTCTGCTATTAAACTAATAGATTTTAGAATTGCAAAATCCTTTTCTCCTCTTGCTATTTTACCATGCAGACCTGCCTGTAAAGAAATCAAATCCTTCTTTGATATACCACTATAACTTAGATAACCATACTTTTTTACCTGGCTTAGTTTGTCTTTTACGCAAGCTTCTAAGAATTTCTTTATTTGTTTAAATGTATCAGGCAAATCAACCTTAATCCATTTTATATCCAGCTCTTGTATATACTCTTTTACATCAGGATCTTCTTCTGTTCTTACTTCAATGTCTTCTATGAACAGGTTTTTACAAATATCTGTTATCTTATCTAAATCAGAGCCAGGTGAAGCAGTTAATCCAATAATTCTCTCCATTTTGGATTTTTTATGATATTGTTTAGCTACAAAAACATAAGCATAATCTCCTACTGCACGATGAGCTTCATCAAAACCAAGCAAAGAAACCTCTTCTAATTTAATCCTTTCTGCAATAATATCATTTTCTAATCCTTGCGGAGTTGAAAATATAATTTTAGCTTTTTTCCAGAGCTCTGCTCTTTTTTGTGGTTTAACAAAACCTGTGAAAATTGCCATGTCCTTTTCTTTGATAACAAAATATTTCTTGAAAGTTTCATAATACTGGTCTATTAATGGTCTTGTTGGTCCTAATAACAGAATTTTTGAGTTAGGATAATTCTTTAAGCGATTAGCAGCTAACATTAGAAAGATATTTGTCTTTCCTAAACCAGTCGGCAACACTACTAAAGTATTCTTTTTTGTGCATGTATCTAATATAGTTTCCTGATAAAGCCTTGGAGTAAATCCTTTAATCATATATTATAGAATATTAACTTAATTTATAACTATTTTGGCTAATGATGTCCAGTGTTATATCTCTTCTTCTGGTACTATGTTCTTGCTTTTTATAAATTGCTTATAGATGATGTAACCAAAAACAATGCTTGCCAAGAATATAATACCTAACCTTAATCTTATAGAGGTTCTTACTCCTACAATATAACCAATAATAAAGGACAATCCCATTAAAACATATCTTGCCCTCATCTCATATTGTTTCCTGTAAAGAAGAAAACCCAAGCCGAGACCGGACACCATAACAACCAGATAATTAATGATTAAATTGTCAATGCTAAAGGCAACAATTATACCTAATGTCAATAGGATTATAAAATTCCACTCCATTCCACCTAAAATCCTTGCTTTCTTTTTCATTAATTTTATATAATTTCTTGAGTTCTTCATTTTTTATGATTGCAATATTAATGGGGCTTTTCGATTTATTGTCAGGAATATTTCTTTTATTGCTGCACTTTGATATTGTGTCCTGGAGAGCAGCTTTTGGTTTTGCTATGTACCTGATTATAAAAGGTTATCTCTTCAAAGATGATTTCCTGAGCATGATTGACTTGTTAATGGGGGTTTATATGATTCTTGCTATGTTTGGCATCAAAACCTTTTTTGTATATATCTTCTTTGCATACATTATATACAAATTTTTAATATCTTTTATTCCATCTCAATAAGGTAACTGTTCTTCTACAGTAAGGAAGTATACTGAAACACTTATTATTCCTATTAATAAGCTGGTTATTACAATTAATAATATGCCTTGTAGTAAAAATAATGAAACAGCCATTCCTACTATCACAGCTAATACGAAAAAGTAAAATATTCTGGAGCCAAAGAAAATATCCAGGCCGTCTGTGCTAGGGAAAGGAACCATACTGAATAATGCCAGCAAAATATTTATTGTAACAGCTTTATCTATCAAAGGATTTCCTAAAAATGTGAAGGCTTTGAAAAAGGCAGCTAACAAAATATTTCCTACAGGGCCTGCTGCTGCTATCTTTGCATATTCCCACATATTCATACCATACCTGAACTCACCTAATCTAAGCCTGGGCATATGTTTTAGAGTAACATGCCCTGGTGATAAGAAAAACAGATTACCATTTGAAGCAAAGGTAATCATCAGCCCCCCTAATAAACCATACATAAAGGTGTTGTATTCAGCAGTATATCCAAGCTTAAAAGCATAAAACCTTTGCAGTGATTGATGAACAATAAAACCAAGAGCAACTATTAATATAGCACTTAAAAGATTTATCAAACCTTCTCTTGGATTAAAGGCTTCTGTTCCCCAGTTTTTAAAAGAAAGCATAAAAGCAGTAAGGAATATACATATAGCCATTGCCTTTATCTCATTACCACTAAACTTGTAGTACTTTTTAATATTATAAAACATTTCCATAATAATATCTCTGTAGAATAGAACTATATAAATTTTGCTTTTATAAATAAATAATGTCTTTCTTCTCTAATCTTTTGATTATCTTTACAATATCTTCATGCCCTGCTCCCATTACTGCAAGAATTCTTTTATCTGTTTTCATTATATTTAATAAATTAGCTGCCATTACAAAATTCCTTTCTTCTACCAGAACTCTGTAAAAATTTGGATATCTTTGTTTAACCTCTTTTATTAATTTTTCAATTAATTCATTTGAAGGCACTTTTCTTAAGTCAAATTTTATTTTTTGCTTAGAAAAAGGAGCTTTTATTATGTCTCCTATAAATCTGAATTTTTCTCTCCACGTTATTGCTTTTGAAAATCTTCTTAATGTAATCTCAATATCCTGGTCAATCAAAGCAATCTTTATCTTCTTTTTTCTTGCTAATTTTATAGCAGCAAGCATCTCTGAACCTGGTTTTACCTTTACTATTCTGCCAAGTTTTTTTTCTGCCCATTCCCCTATCAAAGAGAATAAAAAACCTTTTATGCCTACCCTCCTTAAAATATAGAAGTAGTCCTTTTTCCCTTTTTGTAGCAAAGCCTGAAATCTTTTCGGGTCTAGTTCCAAAGCAATTATCTCTGGTTTTTTTTCTTCAATAGCTTTTTTTACTTCATCAATAC
>CAZENX010000058.1:0-6266 GCA_964513865.1 uncultured Methanosarcinales archaeon
GTTAAAGCCCTTTTTTTTAACATAGTTTTTATTTCTAAAAGTAGCTATATAAATATTTTGTTTTAAGAATGTTTTAAGTAAAATATAGAAAAATTTATATAACAATATCCTTAAGATATATAGTTATATGAAAAAAGGACAAGCAATGTCTTTATTTTTAATAGTTGGTGTAATACTTCTAATAAGCTTTGGTATTTTTTTGTATCTGAGAGCAGGAATAAACAAACCAAGCATGGAGGTTTCTACAGATTTTGAAACTCAAAAGGTTCAGTTAGCTACTCAGATACAGGATTGTTTAAGAGCACAAACTAAAGAAGGTGTTGGGCTGTATGGACTAGATTACTGGAGCTCAGGATATGAAATAGAAGAGTATATTGAAACAAATATTGACAAATGTATTCCTTTTGAAGCTTTTGAAAAAGCTGGTTTGGGTATAGAGAAAGAAGATATAGAAGCAAATGCAACCATAACAGATAATTATCTAGAAATTAAGGTAAGATATCCTATAACTATAAGTAGTAAGATTTCTTCTGCAGAAATTGAGAATTTTGTTTATGACATGGAGATAAGCAAGGAGAAGTTTTTACCTAATAAAAATGGCTTTACAACACAAGATGTTGTTATAGAGCTGGAAGATGCAGGAATAAAACTAGAGATTCCGAAAGGAACATTAATGCTTGATTTATCTAATGTAGAGAAAGGCAAAGAAATACCAAGGGTTGATAAAGTAAAAATTGATGTAAAAGGAAAAAACATTCTGCAAGACAATTTTTGTACATATGTTTCAAATAAAATATTTGATTTTAAACCTGACGACACCTATTTTTATCCTGCTGTTAAGCTAAGTATAAGTTATGATGAAAATTTACTCCCTAAAGATTTGAATGAAAAAAATCTGAAGATAGTATATTATGATGAAAACTCAATGATTTGGGATGTATTAGATACAATTGTTGATGAAAAAAACAACATTTTAGTCACACATATCAACCATTTCACAGAGTTTGCTATAATGATTGCAGAAAAGGCTGACGACTTTAATATTGATGAAAGCAAAGAAAAAGAATTTTGTGATAACCTTTATTATGATTTAAATGGTAATATCAAAGAGTGTATTGATGCTATATTAAATGATAAGGGTTATTCTGTAAGTGGTTTTAGCAAGTGGAGATATGGCAAAAAATTCTTTAGTGATGATTTTTTAACAAGACCATATGGTATTAATGCCTTCACATGTGGCGCTGCCTATTTTTTCAAAGGAGGGAATAATATAGTTTATGATAATGGAGGCAAAGATATTGCCGGGACCAGTCTATTTTATACAGGTTTAAAAGTTTTAGATTCCATACATGAAGAAATAATAAAAACATGTAATTCTAATCCAGAAGCAGAAAAAAAGATTGAAGAATGGGCTGAGATTAAAAATAAAGACTCTATAAAAGCAGAGAGATGTTTAAATTATCTTGAAGATGTTTATATGCCAAAGATAGCCTTAGAAGCAAAAGATGCTTGTTATATGACTCTTGCAGAATATGATGAATCTCTTGCTTATTCAGTAGATAAATTCATGATAGTAAAATGTGCTGATTATGAACCAGAATGTAGGTCATATAGCTTGAAAGGAAAATATGACACAAGTGCCTGTGTAGAAATTATTAAAACAAATGTGGATATTGAATGCCCGGAGATAAAAGAAGAAAATGGAGAAGTTGGTGAAACTAAAAAAGGCGATGTTGATGACTTTTTAATAGAAGAAGTAAAAGAAGAGCCTCCGCAAGAATATTTTGATGAAGATGTGTTCTTCAGTGCAAAGGAATGTAAGGAGATTTTACCAAGGTGCAAAGATGGAAAAGTAGGTACTGAAGATGAAACAGCTACTGGTGTATGGGAAGGAGGAGACGCAGAATGTATTCAAGATGTAGGAAATGGTGTTACATTCTATGGAAGCAGATGTACAGAGTTTGATGATCTTTATATAAGTGAATGCTGCTACCAATTCCCTATGGCAGATCCAATACAGCAAGCTGGATTGTGCCCAGAAGGAACTCAGTTAAGACTTTATCATTGTCCTGGTGATAATTCAGTAAGATGCTGTGTAAGGGATGAAGTATTGGTATATTATAGTGGTGGAGGGGAAGTTAAGCAAGAATTAATGTCTATAACTACAGAAGACCAATTAAGGATGGAAATTGATAATGTTTTAGCTGAAATAGACAAGATTGACAGCTGGACATGCGAAGAGGATTTGGAAAATTTAAAAATATTTGTTTCAAGAATAAACAGCATATATGCAAGCCCAGTTTATAGTATTTATGTATGTGATATCAATTGTAAAACACTCTCAGATTCTTTAATAAAAGCAAATGAAAAATTGATTGGTTGTGTTGGTGAAGAAGCTGCAGAAGAAATAATAGAAGAAGCAAAAGAAGAAGCTGAAGATGGAGAAGTAGGTGAAGAAGAAGTATTTGAAGAAACAGAATGTTGTTGTGTTAGTGATTTTGATTGGGATGATGATATAGAAAAATTCACAACTAGTTGTTATCCTGAAGATTGCGATGCAGACGTATGTTCTGAGAATATAGGAAATGATAATGATAAGGATATAAGATTAATGGGCAGTTGTAGTGAGGTAGTAGAAGAAACACATCCATGCAGTACCTGAATAAAATTTCAATAAATTCTAAATTAATTTTAAAATCATCAAATAATCAAGCTTTCCTTTAAACTAAAGTATCATTCTTCTTCTGTTAAGGGAATACAGCATATTGCTCCCGTCGGATATTTATCTTCATCTTCACAGTCTGTATTACGCTTAGTTACATGATCTTCTGGACAATATAGTAAGCCAAATTTCTTTGTAACTCTGGAATCAGGTTCTCTAATGCAGTTTCCTCCAAATGATTCACAGCTTCTTGTTGTGATTCCGAATATCCTGAACTTTCCTGTTAGAATAAAAGCTAGAATTAGTAAAACAATTAAAGCCAAGGCTGCTATTATTATTACTTGCATAGACAGTCCTTGAGCTCTAGAAGATCTCATTTTATTCTGCTATTTGAACTCCAATACAGCAATACTTATCTTCTGGGCAACCATAGTTCCTTCCTGTTCTTATTTCTTCATAAGGTCCTGTACACTCTGATTTTAAATCAACACATCTTCCCCCATTATTAACGCAAGAGTCTGTCTCTGTAACCCATGGACCCATTTTGCCCATGAAAACAACAGCTAATATGACAAGAACTATTAAAGCTAGAGCAGCTATTATAATGACATTCATTGATAAGCCTTGGGCCTTCTTCATATTTTCACCTCATTTATAGTTTATTTGGTATAAACTTACTATATAAATTTTTCGTTTAGCTTCTGCATATATCTAATCTTGCTATAATTGAGCCTTTTTCTTCCGGGTATAGAGATATAATAAATTGTCCAGGCACCTTTTTTAGTTTAGAGCAATTTCCATAACTTCTTTTTATATTTGTACCTGAAATATAAAATTCATAAGGCTTTTCCCATTCTTCTAAAGTGTTTTCTAAAATTCTTGAAATAGTATCATTAACATATTTACATGAGTATCTGTCTTTACACAAATAGTCACCCCCTAGATAGCAGTCCTTTGCTAATTCTGACATATCTAAGCTGCAGGTGGTGTTTAAGCTAAATATTATTGTAACCATGTTTTGAGCCAATACCTCATCAACATATTTTGATTTAATCTCTTCGGTAGAAGCTGGTTTGTAGAATTTTATTATGAAAACAATTCCAATGAATATCAAAATTACTACAATAGCCAAACCAAAAACTTCCATCTGGGCTTTTTTTATTTTATATACCATGTTAACTCCAGCAAGCCGAAACTTTTTGTAGCAGACCTTTTATCATACAACATAGTTGGAACAAATACCTTTCTTATATCTGAATTTTCCAAAGGGTTATCATAAAGATGCCATGTATTTGACCAGATATCATTGAAAGGGTCATACTGTTTAAGAGTAATGTTTGTATTGTAAAGCAAAGTTCCTGAAAAATAAGTTTTATCATCCTGCAATATTTCTTTAAATGCCTCAACTTTCATAGTATCATAACAATTATCTATCTGAACATTACCTACACTGCAAGATAGCTCTGGTAAAGAGTTTATAATCTGGGAAACCTTTATTAAATCTAGATTTTGTATAGCTCTTTGCTCTGCCTGTATATTTACTTTTTGTACTCTTGCAAAAAAGACTATTCCAAAAATAACCAGCATAAAGAATATAAACAAAACAATAATGGTTTCATTTATCTGTATTTGTGCTTTTCTCATTTTATTTAGTATAGTATAGGGCATGAGTTTAATATCAGCTCTTTGTTAAAATCTTTAATTTCTTTATTGGCATTATATATAGCAGAGAAACTTGTTGAAGTAATTTTGTTGTTGTTCAATATTATCTGGATATTAGTTGTAATATCGCCAAAGGTTTCAGGACAGCCATAGTTTATTAAATTTAAATCTCCTTCAGAGTAGATTTTTAATTCCTGTACATTATCTTTGTAAATATTAGAGACAGTATCAAGCTTTGCTAAAGCCTTTGTTAAACTTGCATTATAGAAATGATGGTTTTCTGCGAATATAGCACCCAATAAAGTTTCTTTTTTCAGGTAGTAAGATGTTTTATCAAGTTCTAGTTTATTGTTTGTTTTTTTGTAAAACTTTACAGTTCCATGGGTATCTAAATTATTATCTTCAGGAATGATATTTATGGCAGAGAAATCCTTTTTTTCTAGCTCTCCAAATGAAGTTAAACCAGAAGGGTCCATATTTACGAAAATAAACCTTATCTTATAATTATTTTTATCTTGTGCATTGCTTATAGAGGTATGACCCATCACTTCTTTATTCACAAATTTAGGTAATAATTCCAAAAGTTCATTAATGTAAACTGTATCTTCTTCTGTTGTAACATCATCTATTATAACATATCTTATTTCATTGCTTGTTAAATAGATAAAATAATCTACCTTATAAGGTAAGCTCCAATAATCTGCATAGCTTATCAATTTATCTCCTTTAATTAAATCAGGAGAAAAAACAATCCTGTTTCTTAAAGCTATGCCCTCCCATGTAGAGCTAGGTATTTTTATAAATTCAGGGCTTAACTCTAATGCGAATCCTGCCAAAGAAGTATTTTCAACAGTTCCAATCTTTACATTGGTTCCTGAAATAATATTATCAAAATACTCGAGCATCTCTTTATTGAGGCTTTGCTCTGATGCTGTTCTTTGTTTATTAATGATAGTAAAAAAGAAAAACAAGATTAAAGCGCCAACTATTAAAATAAAGATCCAGTTGAATTGTATTTCTATAGCTCCTCTTCTTTTCATTCTCTAATTATTTTAGCTTTATTGCCTAAACCTTCAACCCTTAGTTTTATTTTTCCATAGGTGTTATTAACACATAAAAAACCATCTTCAATTTCTAAATTTGCTACCTTAAAAGAAACATCTGCTTTCTTTCCCAAAAAAACATTTTCTCCTGTTTCAGCTTCTACAGAGCTTTTTATTAAAGGGTAATCATCTATCAGAGAATTTGCTAATACTTCTTCTTTATCAGCATCTGTAAAACAAACAATATCATATTTTAATGGAAGGTCTAATTCAAAAATATCAACTTCACCATAATTCTGAGAGATTGATTTTACTTTCTTTTCTAGCTCCTGCTGGAATAAGGTTACAGAAACCTCCTCCCCTTGCTTTGTCAATCCCCTTATGTACCTATATCCAAAAACTATTGTTAATGAAACAACCAATAATATTAAAATAAAGATAAATACTTGGGTTTGTATCTGGGCTTTTTTCATTTTTATAATATAAACAAAACTGCTTTATTAAATTATCCTTAAATCTGTTAAAATATCTGCTACTTCCTTTTTAGTTATATAACCTTTTTCCATAAAATCAAATAATATCTCTGATATATCGTGCTTTGTAACCTTTCCTGTTTTTAGCAAGTAATAAAGAATTTCCTTAAATAGATTAGCTGAAATAGGTTTTTTCTCGGATAATTCTGCAAAAACACTAACAATCTGCTCTTTAGGAGTTTTCTTTGTCTCATCAAGCATAACCTCAATTGGTTTTTCTATGCCTTTGACAATATCTCCTAATTTCTTAAATATAGTTTCCTTTCTTTCCTTTATTTCCTTCTTTGTTTTTATTTCTGGTGCTATAAATACCTCTCTTCTTTTTAGTAAAGGTTTCTTTTTGATTAATCTCTTTCTTCTTATAGC
>CAZENX010000059.1:0-6193 GCA_964513865.1 uncultured Methanosarcinales archaeon
CTAAATGTACTCAGGCTGTAATCAATATTTTTATTTACCCAGGAAGCAAGGTTGCTTACAACAAAGTAAAGGTCATCTTCACCTTCTGCCAAGCTGGAAGCTAAAGTAGTTATATCATCATTTATATCAATAAGCTCGCCTGCCTCTGTATATTTTATGTATTCATTGTCTAATCTCTTTATTGGAAAATCAACCTTTGTTTTTACTTTCCTGAATTTATTGTAGGCTTTTACTTTTGAATCAACCATGTATATTAAATTTTTTTCATCAGGATTTGTCCACCTGAACTTTATTATATTATTAGCTGGCTCAACTATTGGATATATATCCATTGATGTAACATCCTGCCTGAAAGTATCTTTTGGATAAAATGAAAGAGAAGCTTCAATATAATTAACAACATGAGAAGAGCTTGTGTATTCAATATTAATTTCAGAGCTTATATTTACATCTATCTCTAAATTATCCCTGTAAAAGATATCATTATCTGCAGCTAAAGAGATTATGGAGAATAAAAGGAAGATACATAATAACAGCACTTTTTTCATTTTAGATTATTATTTTGTTATTGGTTTATATAATTAACGAAAAAGAGGGATAAGAATTGTTTTTATGTCCACAAACCAAAAAATTTAAATATAATGTGGACATACATTTTATTATGGTTTACACAGAAATACAAACTAAAAATAAGAATAAATATTATTATTTGACAGAAACTATTAGAGAAGGAAAAAAATTTAAAAAAAAGAGAATATATTTAGGAAAGAATCTAACTAAAAAGAGACTAGAAAAAAAAATAGAACAACTAAATCCACTTAATCTGTTGTTATCTAAAAAAGAAAGAGAGATATTAGAAAATATAAAAAAAGAACATAAAAAAACATACAACTTAGACCAATATGAGTATTTTGTTTCTTTATTTACATATGATTCTAATGCAATAGAAGGCAATACATTAACTCTACAAGAAACATCATTGATTCTATTTGATAAGATAACACCAAAAGGAAAAAGTTTAAGGGAGATAAATGAAGCAATAAATCATAAGAAAGCATTTAATTATATTTTAAAGTACAATGAAGATATAAATAAAGAATTTATTTGTGAAATTCAAAGATTGGTTGTTGAAAAAACTTTAAAGAAAGAATTAGAAGATCAAATTGGAAAATATAGAACCTCTCAAGTAAGGATTAGAGGAACTAAATTTATTCCTCCTAAATTTGAAGATGTTCCAAATGAAATGAAGAAATTATTGATTTGGTATGGAAAAAACAAAAACAAGATTCAACCAATAATATTAGTAAGTTATTTCCATTCTGCTTTTGAATCAATACACCCATTTATTGATGGAAATGGAAGAACTGGAAGGTTAGTTATGAATTTTATGCTTCGTAAATTTAATTACCCAATGATAAATATACCTAATAAAGATAAACTAGATTATTATACTGCATTAGAAGCGGCAAGAAAAGGGAATTTAAGAAAATTAGTTAAACTAATTATTAAGATTCTTATGTCCACAAAATATACATTTTAATTTGAATGTGGACATAAAATATCTAGAAAGAAATTGCTCCAAAAAACGTAAAGCATTTAAATAAATATTTGTTTTGGAAGAAGCATGGCCATTATAATATCCAAGCCGAGGTCGCATAGTCTGGCCATTGCGTTGGATTGCTATAACCTGTGAAAATCCAATGTCCTTCGGGGCACGTGGGTTCAAAAGCAATTTTTTGCAAAAGAATTGAGTAAAAGCACTCAAGTGGGATATTTACTGCGTAAAATCCCACGGACTAAGATGCAAAGAATTGATGAAAGTCCCACCCTCGGCGTATTCTTTTTGTTTATTTTCAATAAGATTTATAAATAAACACCATTTTTTCTGTTTATGTTATAGCGGAGTAGGGCAGTCAGGAGTGCCCGTCGAAGTCACAGATCTCGTGACTGCGGATGGCTCATAGGGTTAAACCTGGGGTACCCGGAGGTCAAAGGTTCAAATCCTTTCTCCGCTATTCCTTCCCAAAAATTATTTAAAGAAAAATACTTCTCTAATTTATATGATAGTTCTTGGTGTAGAGGAAGCTGGACGTGGTCCTGTAATTGGACCAATGGTTATGGCTGCAGTTTCTATAGAAGAAAAAGATGAGTTTAAACTGGATATATTAGGGGTAAAGGACTCTAAAGAACTAACAGCAAAACAAAGAAAAAAACTATATGATGGGATATTAGAGATGGCAAAGGAATATAAAACAACAATTGTTGGTTGCAATGAGATTGACAATGCAGTTGGTTCTGATGAAACTAATCTTAACTGGCTGGAAGCAGACAAGATATCAGAGTTTATTAACACGATGGAAGCAGATAAAGTTATTATTGATTGCCCAAGCAACAATCTTACAGAATATAAAAGATATATTCAAAAAAAATTGAATAAAAAAGTAGAGCTAATAGTAGAGCATAAAGCAGACAAAAACTATCTGGTAGTAGGAGCTGCTTCTATAATAGCAAAAGTAATCAGGGATAAAGAGATAGAAAAGATAAAGAAAAACCACAATATAGACTTTGGTTCTGGTTATACAAGCGATCCTTTTACTATACAATTCCTAGAAAAGAATCATGACAAATACCCTATATTCAGAAAATCATGGTCTTCCTGGAGAAGGGTTGCTTTAAAGAAAAACCAGAAGAGATTATCCGAATTTTAAATCCCAAAGAAACAAAAGGTGATGGAAATCAAAATAATTTCTAACACCTCTTGGAATTTTTTCAAAATTCCAAAAGGTTTAAATATGATTATTCAGATTTTAAAATAGAATGACGAAGATAAATAAACTGGTAATGCATGGCTTTAAGTCATTTGCAAAAAGAACAGAGTTAGTTTTAGGAAATAAATTTAACTGCGTTCTTGGTCCGAATGGTGCTGGAAAAAGCAATATTTTGGATGCATTATGCTTTGTCCTAGGAAAAAGCTCTGCAAAAGGTTTAAGAGCAGAGAAATCAGAGAATTTAATCTATAATGGAGCAGAAGTCAGCATATATTTTGACAATACCAACAAAACATTTCCTTTAGAAGAAAATGAGATTGTAATATCAAGATTAGTAAAGCATTCTGGTCAAAGTGTCTATAAGATAAACCATAAAACAAGAACAAGACAGCAGATTCTTGAGTTACTGTCATTAGCAAAGATAGACCCTAACGGCTATAATATTATTCTGCAAGGAGACATTGTAAAGTTTGTTGAAATGCCTACTATAGAAAGAAGAGAAATCATTGATGATATCTCCGGTATAGGGGTTTATGAAGAGAAGAAGGGTAAAGCACTAAAAGAGCTGGAAAAGGTGGAAGAAAAACTAAATGAAGCTGATATTATCATGTCTGAGAAAGAAACTTACCTAAAAGAGTTGAAAAAGGACAGAAACCAGGCAATGAAGTATAAAGAGCTTAGTGACAAGATAAAAGAGAATAAAGCTTCTATGTTGGATATAAAGATTAGAGCAAAGAAAGGTGAGTTAGAGAATGTAGAAAAAGGTCTGGAAGAAAAAAACAAGCAGATAAAGAAATATGAGGAAGAGATAAATAAATTAAAAGAAAGTCTTGAAGAAAAAAAGCAAAAGATTCAGGAGATAAATAAGGAAGTAGAGGAAAAAGGTGATAAAGAACAGATTGCTTTACAAAAAGAGCTAGAAAAACTAAATATTAACATTGGAACAAACAAGAACAGAGTAGGACATTGTCAAAACGAGATTATAAAGATTGAGCAAAGAAAAAATCAGCTTGAAAGAAGCTTAGTTGATGTAAAGGAAAAAACAAGAAGGGTTACAGAAGAGAAGGAAGAGCTGCAAAAAAAGCTTGAAAAGGATGAAACAGAGCTGAAAAGAATAGAAAAGAATATTAAAGATTTTAAGAAAGATCATAAGTTAGACACTGGTTCTGATATTGAAATGGATATACAGAAGATTGACCAGGAGGCAGAAACATTACAAGAGGATATACAACATTTAAGAGAAGAACAGCAGAACTTAATAAGAGAAAAAGACAAACTAGAGTATCAAATAGAAAGTATTGATGAGAAGATTGAGAAAGTAGGAATAGTTGAAAAAGAGCACAAAAAAGAGATAGAAAAATTAAAACAAAAAAAGGAAGAATTCAAAAAAGCTACACTTGATTTGAATACAAGATTAAATGAGGATTCTTCTTTTGCTGCACAGCTTGCTAATGCTCAAACCAAATTACAAAAAGCAAATGAAGATTTAGCAAAACTAAAAGCAAGGAATGTTTCCATAAGAGAAAAGATTGCAGGAGGTATGGCTGTTCAAAAGATACTTGAGCAGAAGAACAAGATAAAAGGTATCTATGGAACAGTTTCTGAGTTAGGGAAAGTGAATAGCGAGTATAGTTTGGCTTTAGAGGTAGCAGCTGGTTCTAAAATAAACAGTATTGTAGTAGAGAATGATAAGGTAGCTGCTGACTGCATCAATTATCTAAAAGAGAATAAATTAGGAATCGCTACTTTTTTACCTTTAAATAAATTAAAGCATATTCCAAAAAATGCTGAAGCACAAAGATTAGCTAAAAGCGAGGGAGTGAGAGGTTTTGCAATTGATTTAATAAGCTTTGAGTCTAAATTTACAAAAGTTTTCTCCTATGTTTTTGGAAACACCTTGGTTGTAGAAAACATAAATGTTGCAAGAAGGATTGGGATTGGCTCATCAAGAATGGTTACATTAGATGGTGATTTGGCAGAGATAAGCGGGGCAATGCATGGAGGCTTTAGAGTCAAGAGAACTCTTGGCTTCCAAGAAAAAGAGGTAAGTGAGGATATCTCTAAGTCAGAAAAAGAGGTTAGTGATTTAAAGAGTGTAGTTTCAAATCTTGAATCAAAAAGAAAAGAGAATGAAGAAGAAATTAACAGCTTAAGACAATTAAAGGCAAATCTTGAAGGAGAGATAATAAAAGCTGAAAAAAGTCTTCATCTAGATTCAGAGGATTTAGTGGTTTCTAAAAAATTAAAGGAAAAGCTAATGGAAAATATAAAAGAACTGGATTCTGATATTGAAAGAAATCAAAGTGAGATAAATGAGAAGAATGTAAAATTAGCAGATCTAAAGATAGAGAAACAGAAGTTAAGGGAAAAAATCAGTATGTTAAGAAATCCAAGCATTATAGCAGAATTAAATACATTCGAAGAAAAAAGAGAACAGCTAAAAGAGGATATAACAGAAACAAAAGCTAATGTAAAAAATGTCCAGATGCAGATTGAGAATCTGCTAGGACCTGAGCAACAGAAGTCTTTGGACATACTAAAGCAGCATGATAAAGAGATGGAAGATTTCAATAATGAAATTACAGAGTTAAAAGAAAAGATTAAGTTGCAAGAAGAGGAACTTAAAGAAAAAGAAGAGCAGCAAAACAAGTTCAGGTCTAAATTTAAGGAATTGTTTGCTAAGAGAGATAAATTAAATGAGGAAAGCTCAAAGATAGAGAGAAACACAGAAAGCAAACAAGAAAAGAGCAGAGAGATAGAAAAGAAACTTAATGTGGCTTCATTAGACCAAGCGAGAATAAAAGCAGAGTTAGCAGGCTTGGAGGAAGAATTCAGGCAATATGAAGGTGTTAAATTATTCACAAACAAATCAGAGGAGCAGATTAAAAAAGAGATATGGCAGTTTGAAAAGATGGTCTCTGATATAGGGGCTGTTAATTTGAGAGCTCTGGAAGTTTATGACCAAGCTGAAAGAGAGTATAAATCATTATTAGAAAAGAAAGATAAATTGAACTCTGAAAGAGAAGATATCCTGGTTATGATGAATGAGATAGAAAGCAAAAAGAAGGACTTGTTTATGAAAACCTTTGATGTGATAAATGGAAACTTCAAAAGGATTTTCTCTTTGCTTTCAGCAAAAGGAGATACTTTTTTGGAGATAGAAGACCCTAATGATTTATTCAATAATGGTATCTTGATAAAGGTAAGAATCTCTGGAAAGAAATTCCTGGATATAAGAAGCTTGTCAGGGGGAGAAAAGACTCTTGCAGCATTAGCATTCATCTTTGCTATTCAGGAACATGAACCTGCTTCATTCTATATCTTAGATGAGGTTGATGCAGCTTTAGATAAAAGAAACTCTGAAAAATTATCAAAGCTGTTAAATGAATATTCAAAAAGAGCCCAGTATATACTAATAACCCATA
>CAZENX010000060.1:0-5903 GCA_964513865.1 uncultured Methanosarcinales archaeon
TTCTTGCAGTTGTTTTTGGTTCAGTATGTACTATTCTAGATAGAATAGTATTAAGAACAGTAGATCCTATCACCTTCTTATTCTTAAGCAGGTATATTTTGTTATTCTTCTTTTTAGTTATTGTTTTTACCAAATTTGATGGAATAAAAGATATCACAAAAGGATTTAAATTGTCCTCTTATATAATATTCCTAATTGCTTTAATAAATATAGGTATAGTTTATTTTTATAATATGGCTTTAGCAGAAACAACAGCTAAAACTGGTCTAGTAGCAGTAATAAGGAGCTCTTCATTAGTTTTTACGATATTGTTAAGCGGATTATTCTTTAAAGAGAAAGATATTTGGTATAAAACAATATTAAGTTTAATTTTGATTTTTGGTTTATATTTAATATTTATATAAACTTTAGATTAAGAACCCTTCCCTCTTTATTTCTTTAACAACAGGATGGAACTTTTTTTGTTTTAAATTAAAATTATCAAGAATTTCATTAAACTCAGAGAATTGTTTCATATCCTTGAAGATTAGCTCAGCAATAAAACCATTATCCAAACTGTATAGATTATTTACATTTTTATGGTTGAATAGAAAACCTTTCAATATATTATTATCAAGTTTTGATTCTGGAATTAAAATATAATTTACAATAATAGGAAAACCAAGCTTTTCAAAGTCTATTAAAGGAGCGTATCTTTTTATTATTCTGTTTTCGAACTCTTTCATTTTAGTGAATATGTCCCTTGTATCAATATTTAGAACTTCTGCTATTTTGCTTAAAGAAACTCTTGAGTTCTCTCTTAAAATCCTTAAGATTTCTTTTTCCTCTTTTTTTAACATTAACTCACCTCTTTCAAGATTATTTTTGTATAATTTGCATCAGAAAAGATTATTGGATAATATTTTCCTAGATTTGCTTTGACTTTGTCCGTATTGATATTTTTATCAACCCAAAAACAAAGTTTATTATTTTCAATAAAACAACTAAATCTATTATTAGAAATTAAGGTATTTATTCTATTTATTAAATCGTCATCTTTTATCTTTAATTCATCTAAGTTCTCTTTTATATTATATCTTTTGTTTTTATTCAATCTTAAATTAATATCTTTTAAAACTGAATCAATATTTTCTTTTCCAATATATTTGAATAATTCATCTATTCCTTTTAGTTTTTTAAAATTCTGTTTTACCTTTTTGTAGTCTTCATAGTTCTCTATTTTAACCTTATAGTTATTTACAAAGCTTTCATAATCCTTCATTTCATTTTTTAAATCTTTTAAGAAATTGCTGTTCTCTTCTTCATATAATAATTTTGGGTTTTCAGTTATATTCTTAAGATTGTTAATCTTATCATCAATATCCATTTTTCAAGACCTCATTTATTTCTTTTATATAATTTAGTGCTAACTTTATCTCTCCTTTGTTTAACTGGATTTTGATATTCCTGATGCTAGAATCAAAGTATTTTATTATTTCATTATTTTGATCTTCTGTCTGGTTATATCTCTCAATAAAAATTTTATTTACTTTAACAATATTATTCTTTAAAATATCCTTTTCTCCAATAAATTTGGATAATCTAATCTCATCTTCTAATGTTATTGTGTTTCTTTCTAATTTCTCTTTTTGTTTTGAAAAATCTTCTTTTAGCTCTTTCAGATTTTCTATCTTTTGTTCCAGATAAGAAATACTTTTATTTATAACACGATATAAATCTCCATTTGAGTTACAAATCTCTTGAAAATCCTTTTTTATTTTTGCTAAAAGATTATTATACTGTTTTAGTATAGGCATTATTTTTTCCATTTTTAACAACCATCAATCTTTCAGGTTTTTCAAGAATTTCTCTTGTTCTTTCATATCTATTAATCTCAAATAGAATCCTATCAGTTGAAATTAACTTGGGTTTATTTCCGTCTAACTTATCATACACTCTTTTTTCCAATGTTCTTCTTATAATTTCATATATATCAGCTCCAACCATGTCCTTTATTTCTATATTCCTGGAGATTGTATTATAGTTGATATTGCCAAAAAGTTTTTTGCCTGCAAGTTTTTCTGCTTTGTTTTTGTGTATGTTAAATATCTCAATAATCTCTTTTCTATCTGGCTTTGAGCAATATATTATTTTATCAAATCTACCAGCACGTTTTATAGCATCATCTATATATTCAATTCTGTTGGTAGCTCCAATATAGACAACATTTGGATCGTTTTTATTAAGAAACTGGCTTAATGTGTTTACAACTGTACTTGACCCTTCACTGGAAAACAGGTCTCTAGATCTGGCTATAGTATCTAATTCATCAAGGAACTTGATTCCAGAACCACTAAGCTCTTTTACCAAATTTTTTGAGGATTGGCCAAACCATTTCGAAAGAACATCTTTTATATTTATGATTGTATATGGAAGGTTAGTTTCATAAGCAAGCGCCATGACAAGTTCTGTTTTACCAACTCCAGGAGGGCCTACTAATATTACTCCTTTTGGAGGATTTATGCCTTCTTCTTGGTACAATTTTGGATTTTTTAGACCTTTACTTAGGTATTTAAACTCCCTTTTCGCCTCTTTTAATCCGCCTATATCATCAAATGTTACCTTTTCAATATTCTTTATAACATTATAATTGAGACCATTAAAGATTAAGTCATTGAACTTAAATCTTATTTCATTATCTTTTAATTCGTTTTCTTTTGTATCTTTTTCCAAGGCATCAAAATAATGATAAGAAAAATTTACTAAATCATCAAAATCTTTTATCTGTCTTTTTGCATATAATATATCATCTTCAACATATGAAGTGTATGTTTTTAGTATCTCATTAAAAACTTCATTACTTTCATTTTTGAAATCTATATTGATTTTCAGATTAAAATTTTTGGTTATAGAAAAATATTTTTTAATCTCCTCTTTTCCACATACAGAAGCGATAAAAGAACTCAAAGTATTTTTATCTTCTTTATTCATCTTTTTATTTCTTAGATTTTCTTGTACTATTAAAAAAGTAGCAAAACTGTTAGTTATTGCATTTTCAAGCATAGCTGTTTCAACAGAAGCAAAATAAGGTTTTTTGTCTAACTTTTTTAAAACCTGATAGAACCTTTCTTCAAATAATGATTTATTAACTAATTCCTTATTTTTATCAAATGGTTTATTATCTACTTTAATCATTAGCAAATCACCTCAGAATCAGAATTTTTTAAGATATCAAAAACATCATTATAGATTTTATGATTACACACATAAAGGTTTTTTTCTTGCACTCTTTTTTTCAATGATTTTCTTTCTACTTTAAAAAACAAGAATCTTCTTTCATAATCTGATATTTCATCAAGCTCTAAAGCAGATGTTTTTTCTTTCAGAATATAGGAATCCTTATTGTTCTTTAATAGAACTAATAGTTGTGCCAAATATTCTTGAGGTAAGTTCCCATTTGATCTTACATTATGGTTCATGAAAATATACTCTTTTTTTATTATACTTTTCAGTTTTACAGAATTATCTTCATAAAAAAGATCTAGAATTGTAGTCAGGTATTTCGGAAACAGTTTTAGATTATTTTCTTTGTAGTTGTCTAAAATCTTTTCTATTTTTCTTTGATAATCTGGATTATAACTAATCTTGTAGTTTATGGGCTGGTTTTTATACAAAAAAACTTCTAAATCTCCTGAAATATTAGAGCAAGAACTTAGATTTTTTGGTATTCCAATAGTTCTTATCTCTTTTTTGTAGATATCTAAGCCAATCTCTTTTTTTAGGTCATCTAAATTTATGTTAGGATCCTTTAGAAACTGTTTTATCTTTTCTTTGGCATTTACTTCTGTTATTATCTTTTTATTCCTTTCTTTAATAACTGATTTAATATAATTATTTACTGGAAAGCCCAAATTTTTATCTATTGTAATGTCTTTATATAAGTTTGTATATTTACTGTCAGCTTGGAAAACCAATAATATACTCCTTATTTTTTCTATTGCTTTGTTCTCTTTTAGCTTATTTAGACTATCTACTATATTATCCAAATATAGCTTTTTTTCTTTTCCAGATATGACTAATTCGATTGCCGAGTTCATTTTAAAGGAAAGAAAAAATTATTTCTTTTGGTAGCTAGGTAATGTTTTTAGAGCTTCTTTGAGCTCTCTGCTTCTTTGTTCCCGTTCGTTTCCAAGTTGTTCGTATTTGTTCTGAATTCCTTGTGTTACTTTTCCTGGTAATATCTCTCCTCTGTTGATTCTTACATCCTTGACAATACCCATATAACCCATAGAAATCTGTGTCATCTTTCCGACATACTTGCTTAAGTTTTTTATCATTTTATCTGCTGTTATGATGCTCTCAAGCATATCTTTACATGTAACTGCATTTTCTATCATAGTACTCATTTCCCTCACCATCAATGTAATATCATCATATGCTTGTTTTCCTGTACTTGCTATTTCACTGACCACATCATAATAGAACTGCGATATAGTCAATGCTTCATTTCTTATATTGAAGTTTTTGAATCCATTCTGATATATTGCAAATGCATTTTTATATGCATCACTTAGATCCATAAGCATTAAAGCTTCCTGGTCTGTTCCATTATTTTTCCATGGATATAAAGAAACACCTTTATCTTCAAGGTTTCTTATCTCTTGGTCTAACTTCTGTGCATCAGTCAAAGCTTGAGCATATTCTTCTTGTAGCTCTATCCTTTCATTTCTAAGAAGTTTTATATGGCTTTTAAGATTATCAACTTTGCTGTATGCTTCAGTTGTTTGCTCATTAAGAATATCTGCTATTTCTTCAATTTCTTCAAATCTTCTATCAAAGACTGTCATTATATCAATTTTATCAGGCATTTGTCCAATCTTTAATTTTGCTAAAAATGTCTTTATGCTATTGGCATATCTCTCTTTCCATGGTATCTCTTTTTCTATTATATTGCTGTAGAGCTTATTAAGTTTCTTGTCGACTTTTTCTACACTATTCAACGAAGATACTAATTGACTTGAGTTATATCTGGATATTTCCTGGCTTACTCTGTTTTTATATTTCTTTGTAAGGTCAGTAACGTTTTGCTCTAATGTTTGTTCAACCATTTTTTCTACCTCCAAATTTAATTCTGATTTTACCTCTTTTTTTGGCCTAATTTGCTCAAGATTTTTCTCCTTTCGGATAATTTTACATTCTTTGTCTGTGCAAATTCTTGCCTTAAGATTTTCATAATCCTCCTTTTCTAGATTTTCAATTTCTTCAACCAGTCTTTTTATTTTCATTTGACATAGTCATCAATTATGGATTTATTATTTCCGTACGTGATTATTTTTCTTATGAACCCCATGATAGTAAACCTCCTAAAAATGGGAACCATTCCTTGACTTTATCCATAAATGAGTCATACTTATCAGAAGCCTTGTCAATAGCTAAATTCTTGAAATATTCATATTGATAATCAAAATCCCCTATTTGTATATGTTCATCATTTTTTGTTATAGGCAGGATTTCATTTGTCAGCTTATTTTCAATAGAAAGATAATCCCCTTCTGAAGTATCGTTGTATTTTATTTTGATATCAGAAGGGCTTACACAACCCTCTTTTACTTTATTGCTTTGATTAGCTAATAACTTTAAATCATAAGAATCCTGGAACATCTCATCTATAATATTCTCATTAGCTTTTGGGTCATCTTTTAGTCTTTTCTCTAAACCATTATAAACAAACCTGTTATCTCCTAAAAGAAGATCATCTTTAAGCTGAATCTTTACTTCTTCGTCTTTCAGGTAAATCTCTAAGTTTCCATTTTCATTAATCTCTTTTTCTAACTCAACATCAGCACCTTCATAAAATCCTTTTTCTATTGCAATATTGGAATAATCTGGTTTTTTTTCAGGTATGCATGATTTTACACCAAAAC
>CAZENX010000061.1:0-5778 GCA_964513865.1 uncultured Methanosarcinales archaeon
GTTTAAAAATTATTTGATAATAATTACTTCACCATCTCTCAGAGTCTTATACGAAATCTTATTTTTCTTACAATACTCTACTTCTTTATCAATGTCTGCTGACTCAGGATGATCAGATTTATAATGTGGGAGAATTATGTAATCTAAGAAACCTAAACCTTCCCAAATAGTTTCTTGAAGTTCTTTATATGGTTTATCTGTAGGGTCATCAACAATCTGTAATGCTTTGAAGTTTGGTGCTAAAACACATATTCCAGCACTATAACCAGCATATACAAAATTATCTTTATTTAGAAGCTCTTTGAATATTATATCAAACCCACTTAATTTCATTGCCTGTCTTAAAATAAAAACATTTCCGCCTCTTACAAATATGCCACCAAATTCATTTAATTTTTTTCTTAGTTCAGCTACCTTACCAAAATATTTCTTTAAATCAAGATATTCTACAATCAAACCCAAATTTTCTAAACTTTCTATATCAAGTTTTTCCCATTTATTCTTTTTATTCCAATTTATATTGCTAAAGTCACAGGCATTTGGAATATATGCAATTTTTTTATTATCTGGCATTAGCCCAACTAATTCCTTAGATTTATTTCCAAGTCTGAAAGATGACAAATAAAATTTCATATTAACTCTTTTTTCTTTTTTTTCATATGCTTCTCATAAATTCTAGGATCAGGACTGCAGCAGTCATTCCATGCACCACAGTAAGGGCATATCTTTGCTTCTACTGGAATCTCTTTCTTACATTTAACACAAACATGTTTCTTTTCTAAGTCTATTCCAAGCTTTTTTAGGAATTCTTTAATCATTTTAATTTGTTTAGTTCTTTTAATAATTTCTTTGTATCTATCCCATACATCTTACAAACTTCTCCAAGTTTTAGAGAATCTATTTCGTATCTTGCCATAGGGCAGCCTAAACATGGGAAATTATGTTTTTTTAAAATATTTTCAGCCCCTTTTTTCTCCAATACTTTTGCAACAGTTGTTTTTTCATCAATCTTTGTCATTTTTTACCTCTTGTTTTCTTGCTTATTTTTATAGTTTTCTATGGCTTTCTTTAAAGCCTGCATTCCAAGGACAGAACAATGCACCTTTATTAATGGCAGCTCTCCACCTAATTCTTTTACAATATCCTTTGAGGTTATGTTTAATGCTTCTTCAATTGTTTTTCCTTTTGCCAGCTTGCACATAGCTTCAGAAGCTGCTATTGCTGCTATACAACCATATGTCTTAAACTTTATATTTTCTATCTTGTTGTCTTTAACTTTAAGATAAACTCTCATTATGTCACCGCATTTTACATTACCAACTTCTCCTACTGCATCTGCATTCTTTATTTCTCCGGCAAATTTAGGGTTTTTGAATATTTCAATTACCTTTTTTGAATACATTCTACCCTCCAAGAGGAGATATGCTCCTCAATTTTTTAATTATCTTTGGTAGTTTTTCTATTGTATAATCTACATCTTCCTCTTTTGTAAATCTGCTTAATGTTAATCTTAATGAGCCATGAGCTTCTTCTCTTGTTAAGCCTATTGCAAGCAAAACATGGCTCGGCTCTAGGGTTTTTGATGAGCATGCAGATCCTGTCGATGCACTAACACCTTCTAAGTCAAGATGGCCGGTAATAGATTCTCCTTCAATTCTTTTGAATGAAAAATTAGCATTATTGCATAATCTTTTTTCTTTAGGTCCATTAAGCCTTGTGTTTGGTATTTTAAGGACACCTTTTATTAATTTATCCCTTAGTTTTGTCATATATTCAACATGCTTCTTTTCACCCAGTTTTACAGCTTCAGCAAAACCAACTATTCCAGGAATATTTTCAGTTCCTGATCTTAAATTAAACTCATGTCCTCCTCCATGCTGCCATGGAATTATCTTTGTTCCTTTTTTAATATATAAAGTTCCTACTCCTTTCGGACCATGAATCTTATGAGAATTTAAAGTTAATAAATCAAGATTGAATTTTTCTACATCCAGCTCTGTTTTTGTATAGCTCTGGCATGCGTCTGTATGAAATAAAACATTGTGTTTCTTGCATACCTCTCCTAATTCAGCTAAATCTTGTATTGTTCCTATCTCATTATTCCCATGGATAATAGAAACTAAGATTGTTTTTTCATTAATGGCTTTTTCCAAATCTTCTGGATTTACAAAACCTTCTTTATCTACATCCAAATATGTTACTTTAAAACCCTGTGTTTCTAACCACTTACAGGATTCTAAAACACAATCATGCTCTATCTTTGTTGTAATAATGTGGTTTTTTTCTTTATTTGCAAAAGCTATGCCTTTTATTGCTAAATTATTGGACTCTGTTCCTCCTGAAGTAAATATAATTTCCTCAGGTTTAGCATTTATTGATTTTGCAATGATTTTTCTTGAATCCTCCAAAACCTTTTTTGCATCTCTTCCCAAGCTATGCAGAGAAGAGGCATTCCCATATTTCTCTGTAAAATAGGGAAGCATGGCTTCAACTACTTTTGGCTCTACTTTTGTGCTTGCTCCATTATCTAAATAGATTTTTTTCATTTTTTCTGCAGCAGATAGGACAGAAACATCTTACATGCTCATCTGCTAAATTTAATATTGGAATTACTGTGTCTTTGTTTAGTGAGTAGATATGCTCTTTTCCTCTCTTTTTTACCTTTATTATGTTGCATCTTGCCAAGCTGTTTAAGCTATGTGATACTGCACTTTGCTCCATGCCTAGTTTTTTTACTATCTGGCTTACATTTAATGGCTTTTCCTTTAATGCCAGAATGATATCAAACTTTGTCTTGTTCGCAAAATTAAGGAAAAAGTAATTATATGATTTAGATTTCATATGAAATAGAATTCATTTATCCTTTATATATCTTTCGTTTTTTGGTTAGTCTTCTTACAATAAGATTAATATTTACAATAATTAAAATAAATAATATTCCTATCAAAGAGATAGGTCCTTTATTTTGAGCTCCTTCTGCAACAACAAAACCTGTTACTGCATTAAAACCTTCCTGCTGGTATGAGCTTATTTCCTCAAGATTTGTATTACTTCCTAAAAAATTTAAGGTGTTCTTTAAAATTACAGATGTAACTTCTGGTTTTTGTATTATAACAGAGATTAAAGTAGGAGTTCCATTCTGGGCGAGATCATTAGGAGTTATTTTGCATTTAATTATGTCCCCTGCTTTAAAATCAGAAAGTTTATTGGTATCTTCTTCTAATAAAATGTCATTCTTATACCATTCAAAATAGACCCTTATGTTCCTTTTGTCTTCATCATAAATAACAGCACTGCATTCTAATATTGAGTCAGGAAACGGGTTTTCAGGAATCAGAGTTATATTCTCAACCTTTGGGGGATGATTTGTTACATTAAACCTTACATAAGCAATACCAGTGCCTGCTTTTACTGGAATTATTGATAAAAATGCAACAGCCATCAGAACATAGACTATTTTCATAAGTTTTATTAATCAATTGAGATTTATAAATCTTTATGGAAAATCTAAAAATATTAAATACTAGGGAAATAAAAAGAATTTTGGAACTAATTAAAAAACAATGGAAAGCAGATTTTAAGCAAGATTACGCTTTTTTGATGAATAATAAGAATAAAATATTTTTGGTTAACAGAGATATTTCAAGAATTAACTTAGACAAGATAAGAATAAATAACATAGGATTATATTTTGGAGAAATAAATAAAGGAATGCTCAGATTGAGCATTGAAGGTGCTCAATTAATAGGTCCTTTGGCAAAAAGGAATGTTATTGAATTAAATAAAAAGGAAGCAAAATTATATCTAAAAGGAGAGGACCTGGACAAGAAAACAAAGGAAAAAGGTTTCTTTATTATTAAATATAATAATGACTTTTTAGGAACAGGAAAAGCCAACGGCGAGAAGGTATTTAACTATACGCCGAAGGAGAGGAGGATTAGTTAGTAATCATTTCTTATTTTCAAAATATTTTTTTATATTTTTCTCTACAGTATTTTGTATATTGTTTCCAAAATGTTTGTATATCAATTCAACTGCATTTTTTAGATTTTTTTTATTAAATTGTACTTTATTTTCTTTTGGACTATACTGTCCTATTTCTAGATAATGGTCTAAAGCTCTTTCCTCATTAACACAAAGAAAGATCCTATTCTTATTTGATTTAAACAATGTAATTGTAAGGGCATCTATTGAACCAATCTTTTCAATTTCTGGTTTGTTATTTTTATTTTTCATTGTAACATTTATCTATAAGGTTAATAAAGGTAATTTATACTTTTGAATATTTATTTTGCTAATAAATCTTTTGAGACTTGTTGATACATCCCCTCTTTATAAAAAACATCATTAAAAAAAGTATATAGTTCTCTATGCAAAACTGTCCAGTTTTCTGTTCTCTCTCTATTTTTTATTTCCTCATATCTCTTATGATGGAAAATCTGACTGTTTTCCATCCGATGAAAATTTTCTACATTCATTATTTGGGTCTCTATCAAAGTTCTGTATTGTTTCATCTCTTTTGAGTAATATTCAAATGGGGCGCTTAGCTTATAAAATTTAAACTTTATTTTCTTATCCCTTACTATAACTAATCTTTTATCAGGAGTTATAAGCCTAGATGCAGCAATATCTGTAATGTATTTTCTTTCACCTAAAACATATTCAACAAATTTTAACATGAATCTTCCACCAGATTTTAATCTTGAAGAGATACATGAAACTTTATTACCAATTTCACCTCTATCTTGTACTAAATCATATCTATTATATTTGCCTCTCACAATTAAATGGTTTATAGTAGCTATAACATCTAGTGGGTGTCGCCCTTTTGCTTTTTTCCCTTTAATCAAATTTCCAGGGCATTTTCTATCTTCACATACAGGTAAATGTGATCGAATAAACTTATCATCTCTTAATAATTCTACCATTCTGTTGTAGTCTATGTATCCTGTTGTAAGTTCTGTTCTTTTTCCTACTCTCAAATCTTCCTTTTTTGGTTTTCCTTTATATTTTGATTTTATCTTATTTTGTTTTTCATCATATTTTTTAGTACAAATACCTTGTACCTCAAGATAGTTATCTGTTTGATAAAAATTTCCACGAGGATTAACCATAAAATTATCAGCTAAGAAATTAACATATAGTTTCAATGCTTCCTCTTTTTCAATAATGAATCTTAACCATAGATCTCTTAATTCTGCTTTTATAGGAGAAAACCTTTTTTGTATTATTTTTCTAAACTCTTCTGCAACTTCATTCTCAATATAACCATGAATATTAAATTTACTCTCTGTTTTAGACTGATTTTTACTGATAATATGATATTCCTTATCCAAATCTCTTATAATTCCTTCTATTCCTATTTTTATTTCTTCTAATTTCGGAATGTCTCTTTTGAAAATATCATCTACACTTTTATACATTTTAATTAACAATTATTTTGTTGTTTTTATTTATAAATCTTTCTATTTTTACTACTAATTAGTTAATATTAAGAAGCGGCTTTTGGCATAGTTTTTGTTTTTTTTCTATTTGATACATATTTAGGTAAAATATTATATTTAAGGTTGTCTATTATTCCATCATATGCTTTTGCTTTCTTTTTATCATACTCATTAATTTGGTCTTTTATTTCTTGTTTAGTTATCTCATTTATACAATATCCTAGTAACATTACATCTTTTTCTTTAATAGATTTTATATTATCTAAATATATCTTATTTTTTTCAAATCTCTCTATAACCGATGTATATTTGAGTGGTTTTATGGTTATTGTAT
>CAZENX010000062.1:0-5538 GCA_964513865.1 uncultured Methanosarcinales archaeon
AAATAAAACAAACAATGTTTCACTTTTCCAGGGAGATGTTCGCAAAATAGTTCCTAAACTCTATAAGGTTTTTGACAGGGTAATAATGCCTTTGCCAAAAGGAGCTGAAACTTATCTAGATATTGCTTTAAAGGTAGCAAGAAAAGGAACAATGATACATCTTTACATGTTTTTACAAGATAAAGAGATACCAGAGGCAAAAGACAGGATTAAGGAAATCTGCAAGATAAATACAAAAGAGATAAAGATAATTGACACAGTAAAGTGTGGGCAGTATGCTCCATATACTTACAGGGTTTGTTTTGATATAAGGGTTATGTAATTTCTAAACATTTATATAATCATAATTTTTTCTTATCTTTGCGCTGTGATTAAGTGAACACCCTCTGACGAAAGGATGATGAACGGAAGTAACTTATGAGCGCATAATTTAAAATTAAAGAAAACCTTTTATTTACCCAAACATCTTAATGTATTCTTTATCGCTTTCTTCTTGACTTACTTTTTTAATAGCATTTATTATGTCCTTCTCTGTTACCTCTTTCCTTTTGTTTCTTATTGCAAAATAACCTGCTTCAGTACAGACAGCTTTGATTTCTGCACCTGAGAAATCTTCCATTAAATCAAAAACTTTTTTAAAATTAATATTTTTATTTAGTTTCATATCTTTTGTATGTATCTTAAAGATCTGCTCAACACCTTTTTTATCAGGCAAAGGCACTTCTATTAAGCGATCAAGCCTTCCAGGCCTGAGAACAGCAGGATCCAAGATGTCTTTTCTATTAGTGCATCCTATAACTTTAACATTCCCCAAAGGCTTAAATCCATCAATCTCTGCCAGGAACTGCATAAAGGTTCTTTGTACTTCTCTTTCTCCGGAAGTTCCTAACTCCATTCTTGTTGCTGCCAAAGCATCCAATTCATCAATATAAATTATAGAAGGAGCCTTTTCTTTTGCTAATTGAAAAATCTCTTTTACTAATTTAGCCCCTTCTCCTATGAATTTCTGAACTAGTTCAGAGGCCACAACTTCTATGAACGTGCTATTAGTAGAATTTGCAACTGCTTTTGCTAATAATGTTTTTCCTGTTCCAGGAGGACCATGCAATAAAAGACCTTTTGGAGGCTGAATCCCTACTTCTTTAAACAGCTCCGGGCTTTTTAACGGAAGCTCAATGACTTCTTGTATCTCTTCTATCTGTTCATTTAATCCTCCAATATACTGCCAATTTATATCAGGTTTTTCTATAATTACAAATTTTTCAACATTAAAGTTTTTATTTTGGGTTATCTTTTCAACGACATTAAGATTTTTCTGGTCTACTAAAACAGAATCTCCTGATTTTATGTCATTACAATTATTTGATATATTGACAAAGAACCTGTTACCATTAGGTATCCTGATAATGGCTTTATCTTTTAGCACATCATGAACATCACAAACCATCAAAGGGGGTGTTTTAAATCTTTCAAGATCTTCTCTTAATTGATTTATGGTTTCTTTCAGAAGCCTATTCTCATATTCTAATGTTATATTATCAGAAGTATAACCATATAATATTTCTTTATCTTTGTTTATATTTCTCCCACCCATAAGAACAAGGAATGAATGTGCATTAATAAAGCTTACGCTTATAAAATTTAGATAGTTTTATAAACTTTTATTTTTTTCAATAACTTTATGGTTGATGCAAGAATAAGGAAATTAGCAAATATTTTGGTAAATTATTCTATAAAAATAAAAAAAGGGGATGTTATAAGTGTTTCTGGTGGAGAAAAAGCCAAACCCCTTCTTTTAGAAATATCTAAACTAATATTAAAGAAAGGTGCCTTTCCCAGATTAAATGTTGGGCTAGAAGGTTCTTCTTATATCTATTTTAAATATGCTTCTGAAGAGCAATTAAAACACTCCCCAAAAATAACGATGTATGAAACTAAAAATACACAAGGTTCTATTTCAATTGGTTCAGAATACAACACAAGAGAACTTTCTAACATTAATCCCAAAAAGATTACTATAAGAAGAAAAACCATAAAACCAATACAAGACTTGATAATAAAAAAAGAGAACTGGGTTATTTGCGAGTACCCAACCAATGCTTTAGCTCAGGAAGCAGACATGTCTTTGCATGAATTTGAGAATTTTGTTTTTAAGGCAACAAATATTAACTGGGAAGAGGAAGAGAAAAAGCAGATAAAATTAAAGAAGCTTATGGATAAAACAGACAGGGTAAGAATAGTTGGTAAAGACACAGATTTAAGCTTTAGCATCAAGAACAGGCCTGCAAAAACCTGCGCTGGAAGATATAATATGCCTGATGGAGAGGTATTTACTGGTGTTGTTGAAGATTCAACAGAAGGTTTTATAAGATATACTTATCCTGTAATAAAAGATGGTAGAGAGGTAGATGATGTTATGCTCTGGTTTAGCAAAGGAAAGGTAATTAAGGCAAAGGCAAAAAAGAATGAGAGATTTCTTAAAGAGGTTTTGAAAATAGATAAAGGAGCAAAAAGAATAGGCGAATTTGGGGTAGGAATGAATTATGGAATAAAGAAATTTATAAAAAACATATTGTTTGATGAGAAGATTGGAGGAACAATTCATCTTGCCCTTGGCATGGGCTATCCTGAAACCCTCTCAAAAAACAAATCAGCAATACACTGGGACATGATTAAGGACCTAAGAAAAGGAGGAGAAATTTATTTTGATGGCAAATTGATACAGAAAGATGGTAAGTTTACAGTTAAGCTTTGATTCTTATCTAATTAATTTATTATCTTTAATTTCTTATTAACCTTTGTTAATATTTCAGCTTTATCTTTCAGCAGAATAGTATCCTCAATCCTGATTCCATATTTTTTTGCTTTGTATGTTCCTGGCTCTATTGTAAAGACCATGTTTTTCTTTAAAATATCTTTGCTTTCATCATATAAATTAGGGAATTCATGAAATTCTATACCTACACCATGCCCTAAACCATGAATAAAATTCTTCAATCTTTCCCTGACATAAGAATCAACCTTTTTTGCTTTAATGCCTGGCTTTAATTTCTTTATAGCTTCTTCCTGCAACCATAGAACTCTATAATATTGCTCTATCTCTCTCTTACTGGGTTTTCCAATATAAAGTGTTCTAGTCAAATCAGAACAGTAATTTTTCCATATAACCCCAAAATCAATAACACAAAACCCTTTTTTTAATTTAATATTTCTAGCATTATAATGAGGTATTGCTGCGTTCGAGCCAGAGGCAACTATGCCAAAACCAAAACTACATTTTCTCTTTCTTGATTCTTCTTCTAAATACTTTTTAACATCTAATTCTGTCTTAAATCTTTTAAAATTAGCAATACATTTCTTTAAAATGTTTGAGGCTATACTGCAAGATTTTCTTAATCTTTTTATTTCATCTTCTGTTTTTACTGCCCTTATCTCTAACAAAATTTTACTTATATCTCTTATTTTGCAATATTTCTTTAATCTTTTTGCAGAACCTAAAGAAACATTCTCATAGGCAATTCCAATAATTTTATTTTTTAGCTTTTTTTTAAGATACTTTCTTATTTCTTTTCCTCTTGAGAATTTTTTTATTTTCCTTATATCAGATTCCTTTTTTGCCCTTTCATATTCCATATCAAAGGTTAATAATTCTGGGGAACCTTTCTTTGGTATTAACAGATAAGAAACTTCTACATTAAAATTTGTGAAATAAAAAAAATTATAATCATAATTTTTAGTATTAAATATCAAAGCATAATCTATCTTTTTCTTTTTTAAATATTCCTGAAGTTTCTTTATTTTATCCATGTTTCTTAAAAAACCGCTTTTCTTTAAATATCTTTGCACTGGACATTTCTACAAAAAACATTTAAATTTTAAAATTATCTCAGAACCATGATTTCAGTAAGCGCTTTATCATCTTATTTATACTGCCCGAGAAAGTTATTTTTGGAGCAAGTTTTAAAATTAGTAAAGCCTCCAAAGGATGTTCTTTTAAAAGGCACTATCAGACATGAAACTCATGAGAAGATAAATGATGTTGAAGAGTCTTTGGTAAAAACAATAACAAAGCATCAAACCCTAAAAGACCTCCAAGAATTGTATAAGAAAAAATATTCAGAGATATTAAGAGAAACCATAAGAAGATATAAGGAAAAACTTTTGGCTTTAGAGCTTGATTTATCTGAGACCTTTAAAGAGATGTGGCCTTTTATATTAAATGAATCCAAGATTAGGTCATTGAATGTTTTTTCTTTTTCTCAAAAATACAGTATTTATGGAGATGAATTATGGGAAAAGCTAACCCCAAAGATAGTTTCAGAGTTCAGTTTAAGCTCAAAAAAATTAGGTTTAAGAGGAAGGATTGACCAAATAGAAGTATATGATGATGAATATGTTCCTTATGAGTTGAAAACAGGCAAGATTCCTGACAAAGGAGTCTGGCCAGGACATAAAATCCAAATAGGAGCTTATCTGCTTTTGCTGGAAGAAAAGGTTCATAAGCCAATAAAAGAAGGCTTTATTCGTTACCTAGATAATAATGATACAAGGCAAATAACAATGAATCCTTTTTTAAGAGACGAAATCATAGAGCTAATAGGAAAGGTAAATGCCTTACTTAAATCAAAAGAAATACCTCCTTTTGTTGATAATGAAAACAAATGCAATTCTTGCGAACTAAAGGATGATTGCTATAATGAGACAAAGCTAAAGCTGTTGATGATTAATCGAAAGCCGTAAGGTTTATATTATAAGCTTAATACTTATTCTGTATGCTTATTAGAAGATTTAAAGAACAAGACGCTAAAGAAGTAAGTAAGTTGGTTTCTAAGACTTTTAATGAGTTTGTTGCACCCAATTTTACAAAAAAAGGAGTTAAAAAATTCTTAGAAGATGAAACCACTGAAAAAATTATCGAGAGAGCAGAAACAAGAGATGTTTTTGTTGCAATAATCAATAATAAAATTATAGGGATGATTGAAGGAAGGGGGGATAATAGGATTTCAAGGTTGTTTGTTAATAAAAAACACCAAAGAAAGGGCGTTGCAAAGAGGTTGATGGATAGAATTGAAAATCTGTATAAAAGAAGAGGCACATCAAGAATCAAGGTTAAATCATCTTTATATGCTCAAAAGTTTTATGAGAAGAGAGGTTATAAAAAAACAACAGGATTAATAAAAAACAAAGGCATGGTTTACCAACCTATGAAAAAACTTCTTTAATCGAAAGCTTTAAATAGAACATAGTAATATTTTATAGTATCAAAATAATATTTATTTAAGGGTGGTAATCAATGGCAGAAGAAGATAAAAAATTTTCAAAACAAATCATTGGCAAGACAATAGTCAGCAAAACAGGCAAACGCTTTGGAGAAGTTGGTGATGTTGTTTTTGAGACTCGCTCAGGAGAGCTAATCCACATGGTTGTAAGCAATCCTACTTCTTATACAGAAAAACTAGAGCTAGAGAAGGACAAGAATGGAAATATCTTAATTCCATTTAGTGCAGTTATTGCTGTAGGGGACTTCATGGTTATAGC
>CAZENX010000063.1:0-5522 GCA_964513865.1 uncultured Methanosarcinales archaeon
ATAATAATCGGCGGCAGAATAGGAACCATGAACGAATTTACTATTGCATATGATTTAGGAAAAAAGATTGGCATTTTGGAAGGCACTGGAGGAATAACAAAAGAGGCAATTAAAATTTTATTAAGCGAGGCTTCAAAAGAAACCAGTTCAAAAATAATTTATGATTCAAGTCCTATTTCTTTAGTTGATGGTTTGTTAAAACTATAGTAGATTACAAAAATAACTGTTCATTATTGTTTAAATAACAACTTTTTTAAATAATCAAAATTTTCTGAACTTTATGAAATATGAAGAGTTATTGAAAGAAGCAAAAAAGAAGCTGCCGAAGATTTCGGAAAGAAAAGAGAGATTTGATATTCCGAAGATTAAAGGCCATATCCAAGGCAATAGAACTGTTCTTAGCAATTTTACCCAGATTGCGCAATATCTTGGAAGACAACCCCAGCATTTGTTAAAATATATTTTAAAAGAATTAGCAACACCTGGAGAAATAAAAAAGACAGGTACAATAATAGGGAGTAAGGTTCCTGCATCAAGGATTAATGAAAAGATAAGGTCATATGCTGAAAAGTTTGTTTTATGCAAGGAATGCGGCAAGCCTGATACAAAGCTGGAAAAAGAGGGCAATATTGTTTATCTAAAATGCTTGGCTTGCGGCTCAAGAAAACCAGCACATTAGAATGATAGTAAAGAAACATAAGAATGAAGGAAGACTCATATTAGCAATTTGTGATAATGATGTTCTTGGAAAGAAATATACAGAAGGCAATAAACAACTTGATCTAAGATCTGATTTTTATAAAGGGGAAGAAATGAATGAAGAGGAACTAAAAGAGTTGGTAAAAAAGGCCTATATTATTAATGCTGTTGGAAAAAAGGCAGTAAAATTTTTAATAAGTGAAGGTATGGTTTCAAAAGAAAGAATAATAAATATAGCCAAAATACCCCATGCTCAAGTGCTATTACTTTCCAGTTTTTAGTATTGTATTTATTAATAATCCTCCGAAAAAAGCTACAACAGCCCAAATAATTATCTTAATTATCAGCCAGCTAATCTTCAAGGGGTTCTTTTCCATAAAAGTTAAATAATCTTAGAGATTTATATTTCTTATGGTAAAAAGGGTTCATATCATAGTTTCAGGTAATGTTCAAGGCGTTTTTTTTAGATATAACACGAGAAGATTAGCTTTAAATCTTAATCTAAAAGGATTTGCCAGAAACTTAGAAAATGGAGACGTTGAGGTTATTGCAGAAGGAAATGAAGAAGCAATAAAAGAATTAATTGAATTCTGCAAAAAAGGTCCAGTAGGAGCAAAAGTTAAAGACATAAAAGTTGATTATGAAGAAATGAAGAATGAATTTGATGGATTTTATAGTTATTAAAAAATCAAATAATTATGTTTAAATTTAATCTAAAACCAGCTTCCTAATCCAATCTGCTTCTCTTTTTCTTTCCCAAATACATCCTCAATTCTTCTTTTAGTTAATTCAAGTGTTTGCTTTAGATAAACAGGAACATCATATTTTTCTGCAAGACTGATGCTAGGTTCCAAATATTTTACAATTGAACCTTCTGATATTGTAAATATTATATTCCCACCACATTTTAGGCATCTGCCTATTAAAGGGGGTCTTCTGTATTTTTCATTACAATTAGAGCATCTAAATTGCTGCATTGAAAATTTTCTTAGGTTTCCTCTTATATCTCTTAAAAAATGTTTTTCTATTACTAATCTAGCTACATCTGTTGCATCCACTGCGAATATCTTTTCTGCTAGCTCCATCTGTCCTTTTAGCTTATCTTCCATGCTTGGCAAAGTTTTATATGCTGAACATAATACTCCAGAATTCATGCTTGAAACTTTATGAGTATAGCCAAACCCAGAGTATTGTTTCTCTGTGTTTAGAAAAGCGTCTATTTGCTTGATCTTTATACTCCATGGGTTTTTATATTCTAAAGCAGCTTCATACAACTCTAAAGGGTATCTCCACGCAATATCCATTCCATGTACTTCATCATCTACTTCTGAAGGTATTAAAATAGAAGTAAGAACAAGAGGAGCATCCATGGTTCTGCTTCCTCTCTTATCAGGCAGATAGTTTCTGGAAAAATTAAGTAGTGCATCCATCAACAAAATACAGCAAGCTTCATCACCATCGCAGTTACGACGCATTGCTGCATGAAACATTGGATTGGCAAAGAACCCTTGGGTTTTAGAAAAACCAATTATTCTTCCTACTGTTCCTGCAGAGGTATGAGGAGCCAAGCCTACAATTAAATGTCCTATTAAATCGTTCTTTGTTTTCAGTTTATAATAAGGCTGTAAAGCATACAATTTTACTAAAATATCATCTACAAAATTCGCTACCCTAAACAAAACATCATCAGAGTTTTCATCTAAAGAACCAGAGCAGCTAGGCAAGATAACATCCTGAGGAAATAACTCTAAAATCTGGTCTTCGTTCTCTAAAGATCTTCCATTTATATCTTTTTCATAACCAAGCTCCTTTAATTTCTTTATTGAAGTCCTAATTTCAGAAGGTTTAAAATGTGTTATAGGCAATTCTGTCATATCATATCTTGTTGTCCCATCTTTATTAACATATATGTTGTGTTTTGCTCTTAATACACCTTTTATTAAATGTTCTGGGACATGATCTTTATTTGAAGTGCCTCTTACTCCTTTGATTAAGTCTGGTAAATTTCTTGTTTTTAATTTTTTGAGTATTGCTTTGATATAATAATTTATATCTATGCTTTTGTTTACAAATGTCTTGGGTTCATGTTCACATTTTTTTTCAATCAAGCCACAAGTATTACAATAATATAATCTTTTAGTTTTTTTATTACAAATCTCACAAACAGAAAATATAGTTTCTCTATTACACTCAACACATTTAAACAATGGAAAGTCCGCTGTTATATGTCCTTTTTCAATTGCAGCCTGAAAGCTTCTTAATCTGCCCCCCTCATTACCTACTGGAAAAAGCATGTGGGGGCTTCCTGTAAGTTTCCTCATTTTAGCTTTTTCTGGGCGTCCCATTCTTGTTCCTACAAAAGTACCGGATTTATCTCTAATTTTTATATCTGCTAAAAAATTAACACAGGCTAAAACAGAAGTAAATTTATCTAAGTTTGGTATGTCTATATTTTTATCTAATGCCAAACTTTTATAAAGTGCTTCGGCAAATTCATCTTTTATAACAACAAACTCGTTATTCACAAAAAGATGAGGCACACCTAAAATTTCTAGAACTCTTTTTTGCTCTTCTTCAAAAGGCAACACTATTTTCTCTATTTTATTTTCTTCTTTCTTTATGTTTGCTTTTCTTAGCCAGCTCAACAATAATAAAAAATCTTCTTTACTTATATTACTCCAAAAAAAAGTATAATAAGGATGTAGTGGAATGTTTAATTCCTTTGATATGTTGAAAGCAGCTCTAGCAGATATTTTTGTTTTAAAAGGATCTTTTATTAAAATAGATAAATCCTCCTCTTTTATTTTAATCATCTCTGCTAATTTTCCTAAATCTAAGCTACCAAACAAATCAACAATCTTCTTTTCTAATTCTTGAATCCACCATTCTTCACAATAACCAACAGGAACCAATCTATGACCATTTTCATAGAAATCTCCATAATTTACTAAAATATCTCCTAAGAATAAGATTTCTTTGATCTCATCTAAGTTTTCCTTCAGGTCTTTTTCTGATTCTATCTTTACAACATTTCCGCTATTTAGCTTAACAATTGGACCTTCTATACAATCACAAGGTGTAAGCACAGTTGCTTTTCCTGGCCTTTCTACCTTTAGCTGAGTTCCAACTGCTATGTATTTATTCAAAACTTGCATTGTTAAAGGATTTATAGCGTCTGCTGAAAATCCACTTAATCTGGTTCTGCCATATCTTAATCTGAACCCTCCTTTTGCTAATGGGTGACTTAAAACAGGCCTTCCTGCAACAAGATCTTTTATATAAATATAATTAGGAGAAATCCTCTCTTCTTTTTTTATCTTGGTTTCTCCTGCTTTTATTGTTTTTTGTATTTCTAAAAATTCATGTAAAAAGCCCCAATCTATATCAAACTTTTCCCCCCATTCATCTAATTGCTTAATTAATTTAGGGGCTTTTTGAGCTATACCCTCTGCTAAAACTAAACAAAAACCTCCTCTTATTCTGTTTGTTTCTATACGTTCTAAATCTTTATAATTAGAAACATCTATCCTCTCTGTAGGATCTCCATTAATCTCCACAGGTAAATGCCTGATTAAAAACTCAATCTCTTTTTCTGAAGGCAAATATTGCAAATTTGTAACCCTGCCATGATAATCTAAAATCTCTGTAACTGCTCTTTTTACCTCCTCTTCACTTGGGTCATATTTTTCATAACCAAGTTTTGCTCTAATGTAATCTGCTATTACAATGGTAACTGCTTCTGCTGTTCCGCCTGCTGCTCTTATTGGACCAGCAAAAAAACAGGAAAGAAACTCTTTTCCCAGTTTGGTTTTTTTTAATTTTAATTCAATAAAACCTTCTAATGGAGCAGCAATTACCCCTAAAGTTATATATGCCATCCCCACCCTAATACCTGTCTCCATTGCTTCTCTTGTGTCTTTAAATTTACAGAATTTCTGCTTTGCGACTTCTTCTGCTATTTTCAAAGCAACCCTCCAATCCAAGATCCCATACTCTCTTTCTAACTTCTCTATTCTTTGGGCTACCCCTGAATTGAGGATTTGGGGTATGGCTGCAGATACTAAACCTTCTACTTTTTGAGCTATGCCTTTTGCTAATGGTATGTCAACTTTGTCTTCTGGGTCATATCCCTTCTTTCTTGCTTCATTAGAAATCTTATAGCAACTATCTATCTCTTTCTCTAAAACTTCAAAATATTTTTTTATAGTTTCATTAGTTTCCATCTTGACCAAATTTTAAGACCTTTATTTCTCTAGTTTTTAGATTAGCTAAAATAACTCTTGCTGGCTGTGGCTCCAAACCAACCCTTTCTTGATAATCGGTTTGAGAAAGCCAAGAAGAGCAATTAAGTAGAGTTACATTATTATAAGATGATGCAGAAGCTCTGTGTATATGACCAGTAACGAAAAAATCAGGTACTGATTCTATAACCAAAGGATCTTTCGTAACATCTGGTATATATAAAGTAGAGGTATGTGTTGGGGCCAAATGTCTTTTTTGCAGTAAAAATTTCATTAAAAGATCCGGTCTTTTCTGTCCTCCTGCTAACCTTATATTCTCTACATGGTCTCCATAATAATTGAATGAATAACCATGGTAGATGAGGATATCAAAACCGGGAAAAGTTTCAGAAGCCTCAATATTAACCAAAGCTGGATTTGAAACCAGAACAACATTCTTCATATTATTTAGTTTTTCAGAAAATTCTTCATATAATATTGGTTGCGGCTCTGAAATTCTCATAGCATCATGGTTTCCTGCGCAAATAATTATTGTAATATCTTCAGGTATCATCTCTAAATATTTTACAAATTCATCATATT
>CAZENX010000064.1:0-5456 GCA_964513865.1 uncultured Methanosarcinales archaeon
ATCTTAAGAAATACCAGGAGCTATCTATAAAAGTGTCCATTGTATCTGTTTCTCTTTTTGCAGCACCTTTACACTTAGGACATTTTGTATTTACAAAGCTCTTAACATCCAGCAAAGGGTTCCCTTTTCCTTTGAATTTAATATTCTCTGGTAATTTTACAGGCAAATCTTTTTCTGGAACAGGAACTATACCACATTTCTTGCAATAAACTACTGGAATAGGACATCCCCAGAATCTTTGTCTGCTGATTAACCAATCCTTCAATTTATACTGAACAGTTTCTTTTCCTATTTTCTTTTTCTTTAGATACTTATTAATATCAGGTATAGCATCTCTGTTATTCATTCTATTAAATTCCCCAGAATTCACTAAATTTCCGTCTCCTAAGTAAGCTCTTGACATCTTTTCAGGATTTAATTCATAATCAGGAGGATTAATAACTACTTTTATAGGAATCTTAAACTTTTTGGCAAACTCAAAATCTCTTTGGTCATGGGCAGGAACTGCCATTATTGCTCCTGTTCCATAATCCAGCAAAACAAAATTAGCTATATAGATAGGAATCTCTTCATTTGTTAAAGGGTTTACAGCATATCTGCCTATAAACATGCCTTCCTTTTCTTTATCTTCTGCTGTTCTTGTAAATCTGTCTTCTAGCATTACCTTTTTTATAAATTTCTTAATCTTAGCTTCATATTTTGTTCCCTTTACAAACTCCAAAACTTTAGGATGCTCAGGAGCATATACCATAAAAGTAACCCCATATAAAGTATCAACCCTTGTTGTAAATATTGGAATCTTTTCTTTACTGTCTTTTACTGGAAAATTAACTAAAGTTCCATAGCTTTTTCCTATCCAGTTTTCCTGCATTATCTTTATATCATTGCTCCAATCTAATTTTTTTATATCTCTCAGCAATTCATCTGCATATTTTGTAATCTTGAAAAACCATTGCTCTAATTCTTTTATCTCTACATTTGTATCTTCATGTCTCCAACATTTTCCATTTATTACCTGCTCATTTGCTAAAACAGTATTACATTTAGGACACCAGTTAACTGCTGCTTTTTTCTTATATGCTAGACCTTTCTTATACAATTTCAAAAAAATCCATTGGTCCCATTTATAATAATCTGGTTTATGAGAAGCAAGCATTCTGCTCCAATCATAACTTAAGCCTAGTTCCTTTTGTTGCTTAACAAAATATTTTATAGCTTTCTCTGTAAAAATCCTTGGATGGGATTTTGCCTTTATTGCTGCATTCTCTGCTGGCAATCCAAAAGAATCATAACCCATTGGATATAAAACATTAAAGCCCTGCATTCTTTTATATCTTGCAAAAGAATCTCCAATGCAATAGTTTCTTGCATGACCCATATGCAGGCCTGAGCCAGAAGGATAAGGGTACATCTCTAAGCAGTAAAATTTTTTCTTCCTTGAATCCTCTTTTACCTTGAATATCTTTTTCTTTTCCCAGCGTCCCTGCCATTTCTTCGCTATCTTATTGAAATCTACCATTTTAAGAGAATAAGTAACTATTATTATATAAATTTATTGAATAAAAAATTACAACAAATCAAAACTTCTTAAACTTGGCTGCTTCTTTCAATAAATCAACATGCCCTAAAAATACAGCTCTGCAGCAGTATCTCTCTAACCCTAAATCATCTAATACCTTTTTTCTGTCTTCTCCTTTTTCAACCCTTTCCTTATATTCCTGCCAAAGATGACCTATCGGCTTACCACAACTAAAACATCTTATTGGAATTATCATTTTTAATCACCTTTTTAAAATTTATTTGATAAATTTTTAACAGGTGCTAGAAATCTTTTGATTTCAATCACCTGTATGATTTTTGTCTTTTTGCTCTGGCTTGCCCTCTCCTGTTAGGTTTTGCCATTTCCTTTCTTCTTGTATCAGCAACTAAAAGATTCCTGTCATAATCTAAAAACACTTTCTTTAATGGATTTGAATACTCAGCCAAAGCCCTGCATATTGCTACTCTTGATGCATCTGCCTGGCTCATATAACCACCGCCTCTTACATTCACCAAAATATCCACTTTATTTATTACATCACCAGCTAAAAGCAAGGCTTCTTGTATCCTCAATCTTGCTAATCTTGGCTCTATCACATCTAAAGGTTTATTATTTACCTTTATTATACCATGACCTTCTTTTAATGTGGCTCTTGCTATGCTTCTCTTCCTTTTTCCGCTTGTATGTATTGTTTTCATTTTCCTAAATGTTTGGATATTTCCTCTAAAGTCAGATATTTCAAATTTGGTACTTTACTAACATCAGCATTTTTTATTGTCTCAGAGTTTTTTATATTTTCCGGAACTCCTGTATAGCATTTGATTTTTTTAAAAGCTTTTCTGCCTTTTTCTTTTTTATAAGGTAACATGCCTCTTATTGTTCTTTTTACTATCTGTTCAGGACTTCTTGGATAGAAAGGACCTTTACTGGGTATTCCCATGTCCCTTTTTCTTTTGAATTGCAAAAGCAAGGTTTTCTTGTTTCCTGTAACAACAGCTTTTTCGCAATTAACAACATTTACAGTTTCGCCTAGCAAAGCCTTTTTTGCAGCAAAACTTGCCATCCTTCCCAAAATCAAATTTGTTGCATCTATATTCATTTTAACCTATTATTCTAACTTTGCTACCTTTTGGGTTAGCTTTCATCAACTCTTCAATATAAAGTGCTTTTCCATTAGATGATTTTATTTTATCCAAAGCCTGCTCTGAAAATGCATATGCAGCAATAGTTACTTTTTTATTTAAATCTCCGCTTCCGAGAACCTTTCCAGGAACAATTATGATCTCATTATTTTTTGTATATTTATCTATCTTTGACAAATTAACAATCCTCCTGTTTCTTGTAGGTTTCTCTAGATCAGAGGCTATCCTTTTCCATAACTTTACTTTTTCCTCTATTGCTTTCTTCTTCAATTCTTGAATCAAGCGTTGCAATTGTTGGTTTTTCATGGTCTATTAATTTTATTTTAACAATTTATCAAACTCTTTTAGTTTTTTATCAAATATATCAACAGCCTTAACAACTATCTCTCTTGGAGACAATTGGCCAAAGCTTTCTATATTGAATATAATATCCTTATCATCTGCTTCTACCGAAATGGCATTTTTTGGACATACATCTAAACAAGCATTGCATAGATGACAATCTAACAATTTATCTTTATCAATCTCTACCTTCTTGTTCTTCATAACAAATATATTTTTAGGGCAGGATTCTATACAAACACCACAATTATCACATTCTTTTGAGATTTCTACTACTGGCTTATTTTTATAAAAGAATAACCCAGGAGAGAACTTTGCATGATCTATTCCCTTGCCCAAAATAGCAGTTGCTTCAAGCTTAATCTTTTGGTCTTTAAATAATTCGACTATGGGCATCTTTGGGAATACTGGTTTAATTTTAGGGTCTTTGGATTTTAAATCAGAAGCATATACTATCCCAGGTCCCTTTGCCTTTAGTGTCAGTTTTAAGGTGCATTTGGCACATCCTTTTCCTTTACAAGTACATTCTTCTGGCAGATTGTATGATTTTAAATCAGTTTTCAAAGGTATTAATCCTAATCTATGAGCAAGAATTTCATCATATAGAGCAGAACTGTTTTCCCTGAATTCAACATCCTCTATAGCCATTACTGGAACTTCCTCTATCATCAACCTTCTTAAAGTATTTGCATAAAAAACATCTGAGTTTTTCAATAAAAAAGATACTTTTCCGTCTTTTGTTTTTTCTAACAAACGAACTTCCATTTTAGACTCTCCTGCCACGTTTACCACCTTTTTTCCTGCAGCCGTCATGCGGCACAGGTGTTACATCTTCTATTATGCCTATCTTTAAACCCATTCTTGATAAGGTTCTTATAGCTGCCTGAGCTCCTGGTCCAGGATTATGTGGACCATTATGACCACCAGGTGCTCTTATCTTTACATGTATTCCTGTTATACCCTTCTCCTTGGCTATCTCTGCTGCCTTCCTTGCAGCTCCCATTGCTGCTGTAGGACTTGACTCAGCCCTGTCTGATTTTACTATCTGACCCCCGGAACTTCTTGCTAAGGTCTCTGTTCCAGTTATATCTGTAATATGAATGATGGTGTTATTATAAGAAGAATATATATGTACAATTCCCCATCTCATTGGCCTTTCCTGTTTATTCATTTCCTTCAACTTCCTCTATTGTTTTTTCAAGTTCTTCTTCTGAAACAATCTCTTCAGCTTCTTCTTTCTTTTTTCTCTTAACTTTCTTTTTTATTTCTTTTTTCTTCTCCACTCTTTCTGGATGAAGTTCATCTATTAAAGCTGAACTTGGGCTGAATCTAATTAAAGCTTCTTCCTTTATTGAAACCAGATAATTAGGTTTAGTTATTTCTTTATCATCAACATGGATATGCCCGTGAACTATAAATTGACGTGCTTGTTTAATACTCCTTGCCAAATTTTTTTTAAAGACTATTGTTTGTAATCTTCTTTCTAAAAGGTCTTTTAAACTTAAACCAAGTATTTCTCCAGTATCTGCATCTTTTTTTATTAATCCTAAAGATTGTAGTTTATCCAGCAACTGCTTTTTTTCTTTCATCGCTTGCTCTGTATTCAAAGAAACTAGTTTTTTTGTCTGGTCTTTAAAATTTGCAAGTTTTGACTCAAGTCTCCATAGCTCCTTTTTGTTCTTCATACCATATTCTTTCAAAAAACCTTTTTCCTCATCTATTCTTTCTTTTTGCCAAGGATGTGTTGGCTTAGAATATTTTTTCTTTGGTTTTTTTGGATCTCCCATTTTATACTTTACCTGATCTTATCTTTTTTCTTTTTACTCCTAGAGAACCCCTTCCTTTGTTTTTCCTAAAGTTGGCTTTTGTTTTTTGACCTCTAGTAGGCAAGCCTTCTGAATGTCTTATGCCTCTATAAGACTTTATCTTCTTTAATCTTTTAATATCAACACCTTGAGTAAATTTTAAATCAGGACCTGTAAGGTGTTTATCTTCATTAGTTTCATAATCTTTTCTTCTATTAAGCAACCAAGGAGGCACATTATATTTTTTTGGTTCTTTTATTATCTCATTTAATCTAGAAACTTCTTGTTCTGAAAGCAGACCTGTTCTTTTAGTCTTATCTATATTAGCTAAATTACAAAGCATATTGGCAAAAACAAAGCTTACACCTTTTATTTTTGTTAATGCAAAATACAACGGCTTTGTTCCATCTAAATCTGTATTAGCAACTCTAACTAGATGTTTTATTTCTTGCTTATTTTCAATATTCTCTTGTTTATCTTCCATTCTAAAACAGTTCAGAAACCAATGAGCAACCCTAAAACGCTCAAATTCTGAACTCGGGTTTTATTTATGTAAGGAAAAAAGCCCTATTTATAAAGCTTTTGGAATAAAAAGGCGATAGCTGGGATTTGAACCCAGTCTAAGAG
>CAZENX010000065.1:0-5400 GCA_964513865.1 uncultured Methanosarcinales archaeon
ACCTTGAAGAGCAAGCATAAACATTCCTACAACCATTATAACAAATCCAAAAACAGCTCCGAATAATATCAATCCCCCTATTAACTTCTGTACAGGCTCAGGAAGATTCATAAACCAGTCCATAATAGGCCAAAGTATTTGAGACAGTGTATCCATGATTGGCACCATTATTAAGGTCATCATAGCTCCAAACCCTTCCATAATGCCCCATAATTCAAGCTGATTCTTTATAATGCCTCCAAAAACCCTATTTAGAGCCATACCTGCAAACATAACAGATAACCATGAGAAATTAAATCTTCTCAATCCTCTTGTAGTTTTTTCTGTGACTACACCACCAACTCTAACTCCCTTATTCCATCTCATAACTTGAGTTCTACTTTTTTCCACACCATTAGACATTCTTTCAATATTTTGTGTAATTCTTTTAGTGTTATTACTAAGTCTATCCCTCATTACAGTAACAATTTCAATAATTTCTTTTGTCATTTTTATTTATGAAATCCTTTAAGAGAAGGCATTTTAGGCATATCTTTTTTTAATTGCTTATTAATATATTCTAAATATCTAAATATAAACTTTAGTGCAGGCAGAGGAAGATTAATTAACTGTTCATATCCTCCACAAATTTCCATTACTTCGCATAACCCAAAGATTTGTTCCTGCTCACTTGGTTCTTGACTGAATAATCTTCTCTTTAATTTTTCCAATTCTTTCATCTTCAAACCCATTAAGTTTATTTATTTCGTCCATTAACTTAATAAAAACTTCAGCCTTTAAATTATCTATTTCCTGATCTGTAACTTCTGGATCATTCAAAGATAATCTTATTATTTCTTTGCTGACTTTTATCATTTCTTCTTCATTCATACTCTCTTTAAAAATTCCAAGATCTTTAACCTTGAGTGGATATAAAGTCAGCTTCTTTCCTTCAATCTCAACTTCTTTAGGTTCTCCTAAAAATTCACTTAACTTACTCATTTTTCTTACCTCCTTTTTTCAATATTTTTCCAGACAATGTTTTGACCATGTTCTTTGGTTCAGTTTCCTGTTTATTCTGGATCATTTCTATAATTACATCAAGTTTAAGATCTATATTTTCAAAAAATATTTTCCAAATCTTAAAATTATCCCACACATATTTAAGACATAATCCATAATCTCCACAAAATTCCTCTTCTGCAAATTTTATAAATTCCTCTTTAATATTTTTAGGTATCCTGTTTATAAATAACTTTCTCTCTCTCTCTTTTAAGAGTACTTCATCTATTTTTTCTTTAGTAATTCCCATTTTTTTTCAAAAATTTTTTTATTTTCCTCCATGACTTTCATATAATCAAGATTATTTTTTCTAAAGCTTCTTCCTGGATTATCATGGTAAACTAATGAATTAGCAGAAATCCATAATTCATATCCTAATTTTTTAAGAGTTAAGCAAAGGAGATTATCTTCATAAGTTCCAAATCTAAAATCTTCATCCCATAAGATCTTATCAAAAATATCCTTTTTTATTAATATACAGTATCCAACCAAAAAATAAACCCCTGTATCTTTTTCATACTGACCAGGGTATTGCTGATGATGAAATACCATATTTCCTTCATTTCTTTCTTTTACATTACCAAGAGGTCCAACAGCCACACACTTTCTGTGTTTAGACATGGTTTCTATCATATTACTAAGCCAGCCCTCTGTAACAACTGTATCACTATTCAAAAAGCAAAGTAAATCTCCATTTGCACATTCAGCACCAAGATTATTGGATTTAGAAAAACCAAGGTTTGTTTTGTTAAATATATACTTATCTGCTACTCCAAGTATATACTCCTTTGTTCCTTTCTCAGTAGAACCATTATCTACGATTATTAATTCATAATCAACTCTTGTATTCCTCTTAATAGAATCCACACATTTTTTCAAATAAAAAAGAGTATTCCAGTTTGGTATTATAATTGAGGTTTTCATTTTTCTTTATCCCTCTTTATAAATACTATCTTATCAGCATTAGCAGGTCCCATAGCAAGATAAAAGTCGCAAACCTGTTTTGGTCCTTTTTGAATTACGCTATTCCATTCAGTATTCCTGTGTTCAGGTTGTTCTGAGGTATCACACCAAAACTCAAAATTCTTATCATTAGCTTCTGCAAAGAACCAGAGATCTTCTCCAAATAAGAACTTATCATGGAACCTAAAAGGCACATTTTCAAGAACTTTTCTTTTAATCATAAGGCAGCCAAGATTAACTGCATAGGTTTTAAAAAGTTGTGGGTGCCATTTATCCTTGACTATAAAGGATTTCATAGATTTCTCATGGGCGCTTAATTTATTCCCCTCAATTCTTTTTACATAATCTTTGTAGGCATTTATTTCATCAAATGTGAACAGATCAAGACCATGCCCTAATATTACTTCTCCTGACTTTAAAACACATGGAGATTTATCTTTCCCATAGTAAATATGAACATAGAAACCTGCACAATCCTTATTATAAGAAAGTAACTTTTGTATTGAATATTTTGGAACGAATATATCATCATCCAGAAAAAATAAGTGTTCATAATCATTTTCAAGAAAATATTGTCTTATTTTTTCTCTTGCCTGAGCGAGCATCTGTACTGGATGGTATTTTTTATAATCCCATTTATGCCTTAAAACTATAATTTTTTTGTCTTTCAGTTTTTTTTCCTTGAGTTTATTAAAGTAATCTTCATTATCAGGAGAGGTATCAACTAATAGAATATCAAAATTTGGATAATTAAGTTTGCTTAAATTATCAAGCCAGCTATCAAAAACATGGCTATGCCTAACTGAAGTAGGACATGCTATCAATACTTTCGGTATAAGGGATTTCACCACTTAACTGTACTTGTATAACTTGCGAGCTGTGTCATAGTCTTAGTTGCAGTGCCACCAATAGATTCAATCATTACATTTGCAGTGCCATCCTTATCAAAAGCAGGAACCTTATATGTAACTGTAAACTTAAGAATCCCATCTGTAAAGCTTGGCTTAACGCTTGTAAAATAACCATCTGAAGCAACTACTCTTAAACCAGTATTTGTTGGTGCCACAAGCTGTGCTGTAGCGTCTGTCTCTGTAGATTTATCTGACCAAAGAATACAAATTCTCATCTTGTTTCTATTCCTGTCTGAAACTATTTTCAAAGGCTGTTCTGTGTCATAGGTGTTCATCAGGTCAAAGAAACCTGAACCAGTTGTTGCTGTTGTAAATCCAGTAGTAGCTCCTTCAACAGGATAAGCTTCTAATGTTATTGTTGTTGGCTCCTGTGGGGTAAACTTAACAAGTCTTCCACCAGAAAGGATATTTATAACATCAAAGTCCTTATTCCCTATATCAATATCTATAGTTTCAGTTATAGCTGCAAATTTTACATCTGTTCCACCTTGCGCTGATATTGCAAGTAAGGCTGTTTCGCTCCATGTATCTGCCATTCTATTTTACCTCCTTTTTGTTTTTTAGCTCTTCTTTCTCTTCTATTTTTTCAACATGAAAAGTATATGACTCCTTAGGGGGAACTTCCATAATCTCTGTTTTTCCAGGCTCTATTGTAACCCTTCTCCCACCTTTGTCATAAATCACTTGTGTTGTTTCGTCAATATTTGTAACTTTATACATTTTTACCTCCTGATTTTTTAATAGCTTTTTTTGTCCCTTTATTTAAGAGATTTGGTAATTTTGCAATATTTATCTCAAATGCAGGCTGTATAAATGGTTTATATCTTCTAACAACAACCATCCCTTTTCTTGGAGGAAGACCATGTTTAATCATTCCAGGACCCATGGTTCTGCTTGCTCCAAACCAATTTTCTAATTTTTTAATTGAAACATAATGAGGCAATCCCCTACCTTCTTCCTGAATAGCTGCATAAGGAGCAGTAACCTGTAAAGCAAATCCATTAGTTATTTTCTTGATAAATATACTGCTTGCAAGATAACCTGTATATCTTGGAGCTCTTAATTTAGCAGATTTTCTTACTGCTTTTAAAAAGGTATCTGCTGATTTCATTATTTCTATCTTCATTTCCTTTGGGAGATTAGCAAGTAATCTTCTTGTTTCATTTAGACCATTTATTTGTATCTGAATTGCCATTTTAATATGTCTGAGTTTTTGAAAAAATATACCTCCAGTTGAATACTGCTGATTTCATATGAACTTTAATCTGACCTCTAAAAAACTGATCTTTAGAAGTAGATCCAATATTGACAAAACTTAATCCAAGGTCTCTTAAATCATCTCTCGCAGTTTCAACTAAATTAATCATGTCGTCTATCATTTTATCAGAAACCTCTGCCTTAGTTGAAAGAATATCTAAGGTAATAGTTCCATTTACCCATTTCTTTGTAAGGGTAAAATCTTCCCATTCCACCTCAGGAGATTCAATTAAAACAATAGGATAAGAAGAACTTGTAGTTATCTTTTTGTCTGGAAAAGCACTTGAATAAAATTGAACAGAATGAACAGAATTATCTGTAGCTGTAACATCACTTACATTATCATTGACAATGTCAAAAAAGTTCTTCCATACAGATTGTATTATAGTCGGTTTGGTAATGGTTACCATTTTCAAAATCTCCCTCAGGGTTAAGTTAATTTTTCTCAGAAAAATTAACCTTTTCTAAAAAGTAAAAAATTACTCTTCAGATTTTTCTTCTTCTGAAGCTTCAGATTCTCCTTCAGCAGGAGCTTCTGCAGGTGCTTCAGTAGAAGCTTCTTCTTTTGGTTCTTCTTTGTTTTCAGCTTCTTCTGACATTTTTTATTGCCTCCATTTTATCTAATTCTAATCCTATAAAGATATTTAAATCTTACGGGTTCTGGCTTCAAGTACATAAGTAGTTCCTGCAACATCATGTTCAATTACTTCAATAATTTCATACCATAAGCTATTATGCTGAATCCTGTTTCCCCTTGAAATATTAGTCTCATCTCCCTTAAACCAGAATAATTTATCTCCAGACTGAAAAACTCCTTCCTTGACCAATTCATCTTCTTGCCTAAGTACTTGAATAAATGCTGTTTTACTTGCATCAGATGTTGATTCATCTACATCCCCCCAATCTGAGTAAGAATCATCTGTGACAGTTCTAACTGTAACACTTGTCCCATAGTAGGATATTTCATTAGTTATAGATTGTACATCTAAGTTTACAATTTTATATTCCTCCTAAAAACACATACTTAACAACAGCTCCAGCTACTGCAATAAAGACACCTGTAATTATAATTGCCATATATCCTATTATCTTTTTCATCCATTTCATGTCATTCTTAAGGTGTCCTACTTCATCATTAAGCACTGTAACATGCTCTGCAATTACACTTATGTCCTCTTTTTCTTTGTTATTCATTTTATTGTTTCTTCTGAATCTCTCCCATCTGCCA
>CAZENX010000066.1:0-5226 GCA_964513865.1 uncultured Methanosarcinales archaeon
GAATACAGTTTTATCTGGATTAGACCCGTTCATTTCTATCTTCAAGGGATTCGGGGAACTGTTTAGTGCTTTTGGTTTTTTTAATAATATTAGTTTTAAAAGAACCAACAAAGGGGACCCTTACCTATTAAAAAAGGATGCAGAAGAAGCTTTAGATGGAGCAAAAGAGGGTGCATTTTTAGCTTATCATTATTATAAAAAGGCACATGGTATAACAGCTTGGTAAAAATGGTATACTATACCCCAATGGATAGGGACTATGGAAATCTTGGCAATGACCTTTACATAAGCAATATAGGTACAAGTGTAAATCCTACAATACATCAAACTCAAGCATTAAAGGCAAAGATATTTGAGGGAGCAGGTGTAGCTGAATTTGAGTTTATGGGGACTGGCAAGGGAAATAAGCAGGCATTTACTCCGGAATCATTTGGGAAAAGAGAAAGACAGGATATGAGAGAGCTTGCTGAATATAATAAGATTGAAACTAGCACTCATGCTTCCCCTAATGCAGGACCTTTGTCAGGATTTTCTGAGCGTGGATTTGATGATAAGCAAAGAGAAGGTACACTAAAGGAAATAAAAAAGGCAATAGATTTTGCTGGTGAGGCCTCTACAGGAGGTCCAATAGTTTTCCATACAGGAGAATGGCAAAGACCAATATCAGAAGCTTATGGAAAAAAGGGTTTTAAGGGATATCCTGAAGAAGAAAAAAGAGCGACTATTATTTTGGCAGATAAAAGAACAGGGGAATTTGTGTCAGGTATAAGAAAGGATGAGATATTGTATGAACCAGTCTATAAAACCAATGAAAAAGGAGAATGGGTAGACATTAATGGAAAAGTGATTCCTAGAGACGCTCCCCCTGAAAGATTGTTCCAGAGAGTGCCAACATGGAATCCAGAAGGCACAGATTTTAAGATAAAGGCTGTAAAATGGGATGAGTTTGAAAGAAGAGCAGAAGAATGGAATAAAAAACATCCTGACCAGCCAAAAACACCAGCAGAGATGTTTGTAAGAACCAAATTAGAGAACCAGATATTAACTGCTAAGGGATCTTCTTTATATCATGCGCAGTATTATGAAAGGACTAAGAAAGCAAGAGATAAGGCATTAGAAGCTTTAAAGATATATGAGCAAATAGAAAAAGCAACCAGTGAAGATGAGAAATGGAGACTTAAAGAACAATTATCGTTATCAATGGGACATCCCCTAATTGGTAAGGTAGTCCCTCCTGATGCGAAGTATCCTTCAGAACATCTGAAAAAATTCATAAAAGAACAGGAAGACAATATGAGATTTATTCATGAAGCTTCAGCATCTGCAGATGCCCAAGCACTAGAATTGATTGAAAAACTTGAAAATCTTGGAACAGTAGAGGATGTTGGTATAACAAGAACAGCTGATACAGTTGCAAGAGCTGCTGTATTTGCAATGGAAAAGAATAAACAGCATCCAGAGTTAAAGCAACCTTTGTTTGTTGCTCCTGAATCTTATGACCCTAAGATGTATGGCTCTCATCCTGATGAAATAAGAAAAATAATTCAGGACTCAAGAAAAAGCATGGTAAATCAACTTACTGGTCCTAGATATAAATATGATAAACAAAAGGCAGAGGAGATTGCTAAAAAAACAATAAAGGCAACCTTTGATATTGGTCATATAAATACATGGAGGCAGTTTTTCGAAAGAAACCCAGGAGAAAGTTTAGAACACTTGGATAAAAGGTTTAATAAATGGGTTATCAATGAATCAAAAAAATTAGCAAAGGAGGGTATTTTAGGACATATCCATCTCAGTGATAATTTTGGCTTTGATGATGAGCATGTAACACCAGGAGAAGGTAATGCGCCTATAAAGGAATTTATTGAGGAGATGAAAAAAGCTGGTTTAAAAAAATTTATTGTTGAACCAGGTAGCTTTAATCCTTTAACAGCTTTACCGGATACATGGTCTTTTTTGGGAAGCCCTGTTTACAGCGTAGCAAGACCTGCCATACCCAATACATGGACAGATATACACCACTCATATTTCGGAAGAACAGCAAGGCCCTTTTATATTGTTGGGGAGTTTGGAAAAACCATAAGTGAGGATTATATTGGTGCTCCATTTTACACTGGTTTGCCTTTAGAATAGAAAAATTAATAAGAGATGGCTGTTTAATATTATAAAACTTAGTAAAAAGTTGATAAGCTGTAAAAAAAGAGGTATTTTATGAAGACAAAAATACAGAGAAGAGAAAATCCCAACCTTAAAAGATACAATAAAAAGGATTTGGGGATTGCCTTTAGATTTGCTTCTTCTATTTATAAAGAGCTTGGTTCTTATCTTAAAGCTATAATTTTGTTTGGAAGCGTTGCTAGAAAATCAAAGTCAATTGGAGATATTGATATCCTGCTTGTTTTGGATGATATATCAATTGATTTATCACCAGGGTTTGTCCAGACCTACAGGATAATTATTGAAAAACTGGTTGCAAATATCTCCAAAAAATTGCATGTAACGACATTAAAATTTACAACCTTCTGGGATTATATAAGGAATGGAGACCCTGTTGCTGTCAATATTCTTAGAGATGGATATCCTTTAATAGACACTGGTTTTTTTGAGCCAATGCAGGCTTTATTGTATCAGGGAAGAATCAGGCCAACTGCAGAGTCAATATGGACCTATTTTGCTCGTGCACCACAAACATTGCAGAACTCAAGATGGCACCTTCTGCAGGCAACCCTTGACTTATACTGGGCAGTTATTGATGCAAGTCATGCAGCTTTAATGTCTATTGGAGAGGTTCCTCCAACTCCTGGACATGTTGCAGATATGATTAGAGAAAAGCTAGTAAAGCCAAAATTAGTAGAGCAGAAGTATGCAACCATTGCTTCCAGATTTTATGATTTAAGCAGAATGATACTCCATAGAGATATAAAAGACATCTCAGGAGAAGAGTTTGACCAATACTTCAAGGATGCAGAGGATTTTATAGAACGAATGAAGAATTTTGTTCAAAAATAAAATAAAAGAAAGATAAAAAATATTTATCTTCTTACTATAATTGCTATAGCTAAAAACAATAGAGCTATTCCAATCAATGCTCCAACTGCAAGCAATGCAATATAAGCATTTGATTCAAAGAAGTCTTCTATTTCTGAAACTGGTTGTCCGTACACTACTCCGCCTGTTGGTGTTGTAGGTTGAGTTGGTTGAATTACTATTGGTTCTTCCTCTTCTTCCTCCTCTTCCTCTTCAGCAGGAGGTGTAACTACGCAGTCTTTTACTATAAGAAGTAAACCCTCATCATCATTAGGTTCATCATCTTCATAATCATCGTAATCAAGGTATACTTTTACTTCACAAAGATAGCTATCTGCTTTGACATCATCACCTATAACCATATAGAAAGTTTCTTCGTCAGTTTCATCTTCTTCTATATCTATGTTCTTTATAGGTTTTCTGTAATCAAGGTCTTCACATTCAACTAATAGTACAATTTCATCTTCATCATTTTTTCCTATATTCTCAAGTTCGACTTCTAGTCTAACATCCCTGTCACATGAAACTGTTTCTGGTAAGAGTTCTGCTGTTTTTATGATTACATCATGTTTTTCTTTGCTAACACTAATTTCTATTGTTTTCTTTTCACCATGTTTAGCGTCATTATCATCATCACCGTCTACTTCAATATCAAATGAGTAATCATCGCTGTCAGTATCTTTATCAACTTCTATATCAAAGATAAACTCTACTGTTTCTTCAGCTTTAATCTCATCATCATCTTCGTCTTCATCAAATTCAAAATCATCATCGTCATAATCCCTGATTTTGATATTAGCGTCAATGTCTAAATCGTAGTCATCTTCGTCAAAATCATTCTTTACTTCAACAACAAGAACTAACTTGTCTCCAGGTTTTACTTCATCATCACTATCATCATTAATAAGACCATCTTCATCACTCCCTAAACTACCCAATTTTTCTCCATCAACACTATCTCTATATAGAGTGATTTTTTTTATCACTAGTTCATTCTTAGCCTGCATATAAGCGTCAGAACTTTCTGAAACATTGTTTGTTCCATTGTTGCCTTGTATGTTTATTTGCCCTATGTTTGGCTTATGGTTACTAAAGTCACTTTCTATAGCATCAAAGTCTTCAGGAACAACAGCATTTACTGTTACTTCAATTGAATCTCCTGCAGGTATTGTGTCAGAATAAGTACCAATGCTGAAGCTATATCCACCAGGTACAGTATGACTAAGTGTTAAACTAGTTATTGCCGAGGTACCATTGTTGGTTATATTTATGCTTCCAGAAACTATTCCATCAATATCACTCTCTTCAGAATTATATCTTTCTTCATCAGTTAAACTACCTAAGGTAACATCTGATACAATTAAGTCAGAAGCAGTTGCAAAGGTAGCTAGAACTAATAAGAAGAATATACCCAATAATATTGTCTTCTTCATTTGTTTTTTACCCCCGAGGTTTTTTATTAATATCAGTTTAATTAAACTATTCAGAAGTAGTGATTACTTATATATAAATATTACTATAATTTCAATACAAACTAAAATAAATAATATAGTTTTTATATTCCCCACTTCTCTAATGCTTTTTTTAACTCTATATGCTCATTTGCATATCTTGGCAATGGTATCTTGTTCATAGCAGCATATAATGCTTGTCTTATTGCTCTTGCACCTGCTCCTGTTCCATCAGGATGTCCATGGCAGCCACCACCAAACTGCATAACTATGTTGTTTCCCATATAACTCATTAATCTTGGTATCTTTGCAGGATGCAATCCACCTGAACAGACTGCCATCATTGGCTTTATATTATACCATTTCTGCTCCAGAACATGGGCTTTCTTATCCTCTTCAACTAAATTATCCTCTATCTCTTCTCCTATATCAATTACTTCAGAAGAGCCACCTTCCATCTTTCCAACAATTGCTCCAATATGAAGCTGATCAATTCCTATTAATCTATATATCTTAGCAAGAGTAAGCATTGAAATACCATGTTTTTTATTTCTTGTAAGAGCAGCATGCATTGCCCTATGCCCATGGATAACTTCTTTTGAGTATTTCCTTAATGTCTGCAAAGCAGAAAAACCTGTTGTCAGGACATCTACCATTATATATTCCCCATTATTTTTTCTAACGAACTCCATTCTACGCAACATCTCAAATGTTTCTGCTGTTATATTTGGCATATAAATCTTTT
>CAZENX010000067.1:0-5054 GCA_964513865.1 uncultured Methanosarcinales archaeon
TCCGTATATACTAATAACCCATAATGATGGTATAATATCAGAAGCAGAAAATCTTTATGGAGTTTCTATGGATGAGCATGGGATAAGCAAAGTAGTTTCTTTGAAGATTTAAATTTCCTCAATAGCCTCTTCTATGCCTTTAATTGTATCCTCCCATAAGAATTTTTCTATTACTGTTTTTCTTGCATTCTCTCCTAGCTTTTTTCTTAACTCAGGGTTTGTAATCAAGAGAGCTAATTTCTTTTCTAGAAAATAAGGTTCTTTTTTTGGAAAGAACATTCCATTATAGTTGTTTTTTATATAACCAGGCAGAGCACCGACAGGAGTAACAACTACAGCTAAGCCACAACTCATTGCCTCTAATGTACTTATAGAAGTAGTTTCTGTTAAACTAGGCAATACATAAATATCCATTGTTTGTAGATAAGGAACAATATTGTTTGTGTATTCTACTAAAAGGATATTTTTTCGTTTCTTTAATAGTCTTTTTAATTCTGGCACACCTTTCCCCACTATTAAAAGCACTACATTAGGGTGTTTTTTCTCCAATCTCCTAAAAGCCCTATATAATGTTGGCAGATCTTTTTCCCTTCCTAACCTACCAGTAAAACCTATAACAATATTTTCAGGGTTTATTCTTAGTAATTCTTTTGCCTTAGCTTTATTTTCTGCTGGTAAAAATTTATCTGCAGAAGTTCCCAAAGTAACTATCTTCTTTTTTGTTTTTATTCCCTGCCAGCTTAATAATTCTGCTATCTCCAAAGATGGAACTAAGATTAAGTCACATTTGTTATAAAGTATCTTTGCTATTACTCTTACCAGAATGTTTACAGGGGTTTTTAATAAACTAATACCCATGCTATTAGGAACAAGCTCCCATTCTATTGCATGTTTATAAGCTATAATTGGTTTTCTGTATCTTTTTGCAGTTAGTATTGTAGCCATACCTACTGGGCCGATAGTTTGGCAGAAAACAATATCAGCATTCTTCACCTCTTGCTTTATTATTCTTCTGTTTACTAAGCAAGCAGTATAGTCTCCCCATGTTATCTTCCCTAGCTTAAATCTTATTAATTTTATATTTAAGATGTTCTTGAATTTTCCAGGAAATTTAGGAGCTATAATTGTAATCTTATATTTTTTAGATAAAGATGGAATTATCTCTGACAAAAACCTAGCTATACCATCCCATCTAGGTAAAAAATTATCACTTGCTATTAACAGATTTTTCTTCTCCATCTTCCTTCAAAGGTATTTTGTAAAAAACCTCCGCAAACCTTACATTATTATTTATACCATTAAGAAAATCTCTCAAAAATGTTGAAAACAACATAGGCCAATTTAAAAAAGCATACCAGTTAACTTGGCTTCTAAATGCCTTAATAGCTTCAAGTTTTATTTTAAACGTATCAGAGATATCAACAACTAACTTTGGAACGTTTCTTCTTCTTATCTTAACAGGAGTATAAATCTGAAAAGCATAAACATCGCATTTATAATTCATTTCATATAAAACATCTAAAACTGTTTTTCTTACAGCTCTATGGTCAGGATGTGGGTCATCAAGGTTATGTGTAAATATCTTCTTTGGTTTTTTATCTTTTATTATATCTATCATCTTTCTTATGATGTCTTTTTCATCTATCTCCTGTGCAACCTTCGTATCAGTTAATCCAAAAAATATTACACCCGAACCACCAATTATTTTATCTGCTTTCTGTGATTCTTTAACTCTTCTTTCAACACTATGCTTCTTTCTTCTTAAAACAATACTCAACTCACCATATGAGAAAATAACTGTAGTAATCTTTTTCCCTTCTTTGGCATACTTTGCCATAGTTCCTCCTGCTCCAAGTATCTGATCGTCTGAATGAGCACACACAACCATAACAGATTCCTTTGCCATATTGCTAATAAGAAAGAGTCTTTATTTAAATATTTCTAAAGAAACTCTATTTCTCAAAAGACAGAAATTTCTTATATTTTCTCAAATCTTTTAAGAACATTCCCTGTTTTATTGCTAATCTCTTTAGATAAAACAATACCTAAATCAAAATCTTCTTATTTTGTTACTACTATATAGACAATAATAACAAAACATTTATAAATCCTAGATTAATTATAATAAAAATGATACAAAAAAAAGCTATACTAGAAGATTTGTTAAGAGGTTTTAAGGTACCTAAATTTCCATTAATACTGATTGAAAAAAGCAGTACCACTATAGATTCTATAATAAAAGTTTACAACTTCTTAAAAGAAAAAGGATTTGATGATAAAAGAATAGCGGCAAATTCCAGATTGTTTGCAAAAGATTTAGATGAAATAAAAGAGAACTATGGTTTTTTAAAAAAAATAAAATTAAATGATGAAAAAATAGCCTCACAAGCAAATCTTTTGGGAAGAAACACTAAGACCCTTAAAAAAAATCATAAAAAATTAAAAGAGATTGGATTAAGTGATAAAAAGATAGCAACAAATGCACAACTGCTTGGTATGAAACCAGAAACTATAGGAGAGAACTATGACCTCTTAAAAGGATTAGGTTTAAATAAAAATAAGATTATATCACAAGCAAATCTTTTGGGAAGAAACCCTCAATCAATAAACAGAAAATATAGACAACTAAAGAAATTGGGAATAAAAGATGAAGTAATAGCAACAAATGCGCAATTGATTAATATAAAAATAAGAACTATAAAAGAGAAGATAGAAGAATTACAGGATTTAGGATTGGGTGATAACCACATAAAATCAAATGTTTATCTGCTTACAAGAGATTTAGATGTCATAAAAGATAATTATAAAGGATTGCAAAGATTAGGAATAAAAGATGAAGTAATAGCAAAAAATGCAAATTTAATTGGCATAAACCACAATACTATAAAGAAGAAGTATAGGGCTTTACAACAATTAGGATTCAGTAAAGAGTATATAGCTTCTCATCCGACTCTTTTGGGAAGAAATATTATTTCTCTAAAGAAAAATTATCAAAAACATATATGCTTGTTAAGGAAAAACAATGAAAATAGAAAATCTGGGAGGGATTTATTACTAAATTCTAATTTATTAACTGTACCAACCAGTACAATTGAAGCAAATATTCAATATCTAAAGTATATTGATTTATATGATGATATAGATGATATCACTAAAAAAATCCTGTTAGGAACAAAACCCCAAACAAAAAGAGATAAGATCGCGTTGATATTGAGGGAGGTGTTTGATTATAGGGACAAATATGGTGTATTAAAAAAAGAGACAATAAATAATGCTTATGAATTTATAAGAGAAAATCCAAGAGTTTTGATTCCATCAATAAGTAGATTAAAAGAAAATATTGATAAATTGAAGGGAAAAGCTTATAATTTTTTTAGTTGAATTAATTATCTTCCTCAATAATCATTGCTCCTATATAGCCACATTTCTTACACTTATATTGTCCGGATTGCCCACCTATAAAGAAGGTTATATCCTCAGAACCACACTTAGGACATTTTCTTGTTTTCATTTATTCTCAGAATCTATCCTTTTGTTTATTATTAATTGCAGTATGAGGAATGCCAGGAAGATTACAAATGAAGCTATTAAGGAATCATATAATCTAAAATTGTTTTCCAGAAAATATCCTATTGAGAAGTACAATGCAAAGAATGCAATACCAGCTATTAAAGCAACTAAGAAAGGGTTCCTCTTTTTTCTTTTCTTAAAAATCACCGTAACATATAAGTTTATATCTTACTATTTAAATCTTTTTATAAATCATAAAAGAATGCGCCGACTGGGATTCGAACCCAGATAGCGAGCTTGGAAGGCTCGAGTCATTTGCGGCAACCTACGTTTTTCGTGGGCTTGACGAACAAAGTGAGTCAACCCACAACTTTTGGTCAAGCTTTTACGAATGTAAAAGGTTGTAACCGTTAGACCATCGGCGCATAGTTCTAAAGAAAAATCATTTATTTATTAAATTTTCTTATTTTTCAATAAGTTTTATAAATAAAATCCTATTTTTCAGCATAATATGGTATTAGAAAAGCTAGGAGATTCATTAAAGAACACTCTGCAGAAGATAGCTAAAGCAGTTTTTGTAGATGAAAAGCTAATTAATGAACTAGTTAAAGATATACAAAGAGCCTTGCTTCAGGCAGATGTTAATGTTAAATTAGTATTTGAATTAACCAAAAAGATAAAAGAGAGAGCATTAAAAGAAGAGGTTAAGAAGCTTTCTAAGAAGGAACAACTGATAAATATAGTTTATGAAGAGCTTGTAGCTTTATTAGGAAAAGAAGGGCAAAAATTAGAGATTAAAAAAAAGAAACCTTTTAAGATAATGCTTATAGGTTTGTTTGGTAATGGTAAAACAACAACAGCAGGAAAGATTGGCAAGTTTTTGCAGAAGAGAGGTTTAAAGGTAGCATTAGTTGGTTTAGACACTCACAGACCTGCTGCTATGGCTCAGATAGAGCAGACTGCCAAGAAAATAAAAGCATCTGTTTTTCTTGATAAAAAAGAAAAAGACCCTGTAAAGATATGGAAACAACATGAATCTGAGTATAAAAAATTTGATGTTCTGCTTATAGATACTGCTGGTAGAGATGCTTTATCTAAAGACTTAATCAAGGAACTGAATTCTATAAACAAATTAATCAAACCAGATGAATCTTTACTTGTAATAGGAGCAGATGTCGGGCAGGCAGCAGAGAAGCAGGCAAAAACATTCCATGATTCCTGCAAGATAACAGGAGTTGTCATAACAAAACTGGATGGAACTGCAAAAGGTGGTGGAGCGTTAATTGCTTGTGCTGTAACAAAAGCTCCTGTAAAATTTATTGGAGTAGGAGAGAAAGTAGGTGATTTAGAAGAATTTAATCCAAAAGGCTTTGTTGGAAGGTTACTTGGTATGGGGGATTTAGAGGCTTTACTTGAAAAAGCAAAAGAGGCTATTTCTGAAGAAGAAGCTAAAGATTTAGGTAAGAAATTCTTGAAGGGAGAGTTTAATTTAATAGACTTATATGAGCAGATGCAGGCCATGAGTAAAATGGGTCCTATTAGTA
>CAZENX010000068.1:0-912 GCA_964513865.1 uncultured Methanosarcinales archaeon
TTGTAGAAAATTTCATTTCCTAAACTAAATGTCATGTTCAGGTTTATGGTATCATTCACATAACAAAATCTGATTGAAGCAGTAGTGTTAAAGATAAAACTAATACTATCGTGATTGTAAAAATTTAGATAATCATTGTTAAACTCTTTACATCCTGGTATTGAATAATTTACAACACCCTGATAATTATTGCTGGCATAGTAATATTCATAATCATATAAATCTAAGCTTATCTTGAAATTATAACTTCCATTCATGTTCAGGTTTATTATGTTCCATATTAATGAGTTTTTCGCGAAGATATAACTGGAATGATTCAAGCCTTGGGTTGAAACCCTGTAAATAGCAACAGTGTCAGATATATTTGTGTAGTTATTATTTACCTCTATCAAATCATCTTCTACATAAAACTTCGTGTTATTTACCCTGAACTTATCTTTATATGAAATTAGGTTGTATAAGCTGTTACTAAACTCTACCTTCAGATTCTTTCCGGTTGTTGCTATGCTTGCATTGGCATTCAAATCCTTTAGATAACTCTTAGCAGAATAATTTTCATCAGAGCTGATTAGCCAGAAAACCTTGGTTTCATTACTTACATTACCTAAAAATATTAATTTGCCATTATCAAGAGTAAACTCTGAGTAATTATCTAATAGAGTATTATTTTTTGTCCAATTATAATTAAAATCTACCAAAACAGGAAGATAGTTATTGCTTACATTAGGGTAGATTATTAATGGAAGCTTTTTTACTGTCCATTTATACTCTGTTTTGAAATTGTCCTCTACATTTGATATTAGAGCTTTCTGGGTATTATCCTTTAAAAAGATAGGATTAATGAAAATAAAAAACCATCCAACATATAACAGAAAAAGTGCTAAACTCACTGCCCAATCTACCTGAGTAGTG
>CAZENX010000068.1:922-4747 GCA_964513865.1 uncultured Methanosarcinales archaeon
CCCCTCAATAAAAACTGCTCTAACCGTATCGAATGGAACAGAGCCCTCTCGTTCTCTTGAGCCATGAAGATAATTAATTACAGCGCAATCAAGAAACCGTAGAACCAAATCCCCACTTCCCTTAGTGCCTCTTTTTTTCATATAAACAAAATTAGCAAGATAATTTAAATACTTTATTGATTTTTTATTACTGTTCCTGTAAATTCCTTTCCTTCAAGAATGTTCTTTAGATTGCCTAATTTTCTTCCATTGGCAATTATTACTTTCAGATTTAATTTTTCTGCTTCTCTGCTTGCAACAGGGTCAAAAGGCACATTCAAACCAGGGTCCCATTTATTCCCTACCATCTTTCTGAAATCCTTCCAGTATATTGCCTTCAATGGTTTTATATCCTTGTGTTTTTTTGGGTTCTTATCATAAACATAATCTATATCGCTTAGATTAATTATCTTTTTACAGTTGATATTCTTTGCTAATACTACTGCATCATGATCAGTGCTGCAGCCTGGTCTATAGCCAGCTGCAATTATTATCTTTTTATCTGTTTTTACAGGCTCGCTTGGATTTTTTATTACCCTCTCAAAAGCATCTTTCTTGAAAATAGTTCTTAATAAGTGAGCATTAATCCTTGTTGCATGTATCCCAAACCAATCAAGATCATCTGATCCTACTTTATTAACCTTGGAAGCCCCTTTTTGATACACTCTTGCTGTATAGCCCCCTCCTGTGATTATAATAAATCTATAACCTTTCTTGATAAAGCTTTCAATCAAGGTTTTGAATTTCTTTAAAAAGGAATAATCTATCTCTTTGGGAACAATAATAGAACCTCCTAATGATATTACAATTGTTTTCATTAAAATTATAAAGTTAATGAAATGATTTATATTATTTTTCTTTTTGTTTAAGGCTGCCAGGTAAATCAATCATATACTTCCCTTCACCAAGCTTAAAGATTAAAGGCTCTTTCTTGAATAAATGAACTAAATCAAGCTCATACTTTCCTGGCTTCAATACACGAATTGATTCCAAATCCAGCACTACAGGTCTTTCTTTGTCTATCTCTGCTCCAATCAAATCAAATATATCCTTTTCTATCTGTTTCTTCTCTTTCTTTGAAAGCTTTGTAGTTATCTCTTTCTGTTCCTCTAATTTCTCTTTTTTAATATAAAAGAATAATCTGCCGCCACATTTACTGCAGCCTTTCAGGATTTCCTGCGCACCATCATCATAGATAGTGTCGCATCTTACACATTGATGGGGCATTTTATTTTCTTCTCTTTCTTTTATCTATAGTAAGAAGCTGAATCTTATTAGGGTCTTTTTTAATCTCTTTAACTATGGATGCAGGACCAATAATTGTGAAACCTCTTCTGTTGCCTAAGATTAGATTATAAAGTAATTTTATTATTTTGTTATAAAAAGCTTTATTTTCATCTTCCTCATAAATAGTGCTTATCTCTATTCCTTTAAACTTTCCTTTTATCTCCTCCATTGTTTTTTTAATAAGCTCTGTCTCTTCCTGCTTGGATAAGCGTCCCTCTAATAAAACAATATTCTCATCTTTAACTAATTTTAGAATTTTATTTATCTTTTTATTCGAATCCAACTTTGCTATTTGGTTATATGGTATAAATTGTATGGTTAACATTTTTATCTTGTTATTTTAAATAAACCATTATAAAATTCATCTATGTTGTTTCCGTATTTTGCAGATATTCCCACGATTTCATATTGCGGAAATGCCTCCTGCATCTTTTTTATGTTTGATTTTTTCAAATCTATCTTGTTTCCAACTACTAAAACAGGTATCTTCCTTGCCTCAAGGTTTCCTACAATTGTTATATTTACTTGGGTGTAAGGGTCTTTTGTTGAATCCAAAACTACGATTACAGCATCCATGTCATCCAGCCATTTAATTGCATCTATAACTCCTTTTGTAGCTTCCTTTGCTCTTTTCTTAGCCTCCTTTTTCTTTAAACCTGATTTAATGAAATCCTCATAGTCAATTCTTGTAGCTATTCCCGGTGTATCAACTAAATTAAAAGAGAGCTCTTTCCCTTTTGATTTTATTGATATCTGCTCTTTTATCTGTATCTCCCGTGTTTCATGAGGGACATTGGAAACCTTTCCCATCTCCTCCCCCAACCAGTCCTGACATATCCTATTAGCAAGAGTGGTTTTTCCACCATTAGGAGGGCCATAAAGCCCTAATTTTATGTTTTTTTTCTTTTTGAAAAGGTTCTTAAAGAATTTATTTAAAAATCTCTTAAAGATATTTATCATTTTATTATTGAGTTAAATTATTGCTTTATATAATTTTTGGTTTTAATTATCTTATATTTTCTTTAGCTTTGCTATGAAGAATAGCGTTTGGGGTGGGTGGGAGGTTATATCTTTCGTAGCTTTGCTACGAAGAATCCTTCAGTATCATTGTCCTGCGGCCATATTCTTAAACATTTTTTAACTTCTTTGTTGTATTTCTTGCCATTAAATTCCAAAACTGCTTTGCTTCTTTTAATGTTAAGATTTATCTCTTCCAAAGAAGCATTGTCATATTTTTCTAATAAAAAGGAAACAACCTCTTCATTCTCTTCTGGTTCTAATGAGCATGTTGAATAAACTAATGTTCCATTCTTTTTCAAATTATTAAAAGCAGTTTCAATCAATCTTTTTTGTAGATTAGATAATCTTTTTATCATGTTGGGGTTCCATATCAATAATGTTTTTAATGATTTTCTTATAGTGCCTGTTCCAGAGCATGGAGCATCCACTAATATACGGTCAAAATTATAATTCTTAAATTGTGTTCCTGACATTAATGTTACTACAATATTTGTCAGGCCGAATTTTTGCAGATTTACTATTAAAGGCTTTAACCTCATTTTATCATTTTCATTGCAAATTAATATACCAGTGTTTTTCATATATTGAGCTATCTGTGTAGATTTAGAACCAGGTGAAGAACACATATCTAAAATTATTTCATTCTCTTTTGGCTCTAATACAATTACAGGAATCATTGAAGCAGCTTCCTGAACATGAAAATACCCAAGCTGATGCTCAGCTAAATTACCAATATCCCTTCTATGTTCATCCCCCTTTCCTTTGTGTTCTATCCAGAAACCTTCTTTACACCATGGTATCTGTGTTAAAGACCATTCTTTATTTAGTCTTTTCTTTAGCTTTTCAACAGAAATCTTTAATGTGTTTATTCTGATACTTCTTCTTAAGAAAGCGAAATTATATTTCATAAATTTGTCATAATCTTTCCCTAATAATGATTTATAACGCTCTTTGAAAGCTTCCTTTACCTCAAGTTTCTCTGTTTTGGGTATCTTTTTAAGCATAAAGAAAAATAAAAGAGGTTATTATAAAAATATTGCTATCTTATCACTAACCAGCCAATTAAAGCGCATACTAAACCAGCTAAGACCATCTTTAACCCTGTTTTTATTAGACTTTCTTTTGATATATTTACTAAAAATGAACCCAATAAGAATAATATTGCAAATGCTATTGCTCCTGACGTATAATAAGCTTTAGTTATGTCAAAGACTTTTGAAAAAAAGAAAGGTGTAAGAACTATTAAAGCAGCAAAGAAAGGAGATAAACCATTTATTAAGGCAACAGTTATTGTGGCAAATCTTGATGCTTTGCCAATATCTGTATGATAAAGTTTGCTTAAGGTTGATTGCTCTAATTCTTTTAGGCTTTTGGTTCTTTCTGCTTGTTCTGTAACATAAGTTCCCCATAAACCGCTTACCATCAAGGCGATGCTGGCACCAACTCCTGCACTAATAATTATATTTGCCTGCCTTATGC
>CAZENX010000069.1:0-4566 GCA_964513865.1 uncultured Methanosarcinales archaeon
GGGATATTGTATTTCTTTATTTTGTGATATATAAATGTTTCTCATTTTAATTTTTACCTCCCTCCACTAAACAGCCGACATGCAACACCCTAATTATACCAGAACCTTACGAACCACAACATTTATATACTTATATCGCTATCGATATATCGATGTCGATATTCAAGGGCCATTTGAGGATAATTGTATTGAAAATACTGGATGAGAAGGAGATGGACGGCTATGAGTTATGCAAGAAAATGGAAGAGGACACTGGCTGGAAGCCAAGCTATGGCTCTATTTACCCGTTATTAAACCATTTAAAAGAAGATAAATTAGTAACAATAAAGAAGGAAGGAAAAAAGAAACTATATTCATTGACAAAGGAAGGTAAAGAGCATCTAAACAACATGATAAAAAGAAAGGATGAGTTCATTGACCGAATTACAGAAATGATAAAATCCCTTGACTTGGTATGCGGTTCAAAAGAGGCAGGGCATGCTATACCATTTATAGAGCAAATGAAAAAGGGAAAGGTTATGGGGTTTCATCCGGGAATGTTTAAGCTGAAGGAAAATATTATAAAGGTTATGCTGCTAAAAGACAGGGAAAAGAACAAAGAACTTAGGGAGATAATTATTGAAACCAATAAAAGGGTGTCAAAATTACTATGAAGAACATAATCGAATTAAATGATGTATGGAAGATATACAAGATGGGAGAAGTAGATGTTAAAGCCCTGAGGGGTTTAAACTTAGCAATAAAGAGGGGAGAGTTTGTTGCTGTCCAGGGTCCTTCTGGTTCTGGAAAGAGCACTGCAATGAATATGATTGGCTGCTTAGATGTTCCAACTAATGGAAAAATCTTCCTAGAAGGAAAAGACATCTCAAAACTAGAGGAATCGCAACTTGCGCAGATAAGAGGAAAGAAGATTGGCTTTATCTTTCAGAAATTCAATCTAATCAACACCTTAAGTGCAAAAGAGAATATCATGCTACCAATGGCTTTTCAGGGGATAGATGAAGAAGAAAGAGAAAAAAGAGCAATGGAACTTTTAAGATTAGTGGAATTAGAAGATAGAGCAGATCATAAGCCGAATGAATTAAGTGGGGGAGAGCAGCAGAGGATAGCCATTGCACGTTCCCTAGCAAATAATCCAGAGGTCATTTTGGCAGATGAGCCAACTGGAAATTTAGACAGCAAGACAGGAATAAATGTCATGGAGTTTCTAGATAAATTGCATAAAAAAGAGGGCAAAACAATAATCATGGTTACTCATGATAATAATCTTGCAAAATATGCTCAAAGAGTTGAATATCTGATGGATGGGAAAATTATAAATACTAAAAAGACCCATGGAGGTTGAAGATGTCTAAAAAATTAAAAATTTTTGAGAAGTTAGAAAATTTAAAAAATTTTCAAAGTAGAAAAACAATATTGTTAAGTATAATTCTGCTGGTGTTAATCAGTCCAGCGGTATATGCAACGCTGCTTGAAACAACAGGAAGTTTGAAGGTTATTTCTCTGAAATATGAGCCATATCCTGTGGAACCTGGTTCATATTTTAAGATGTGGATAAAATTAGAGAATAGTGGTGTAGATAAGGCAAATGATGTATCCTTTGAGCTCATACCTGAATTTCCGTTCTCATTAGACAAGAACGAGAATGCATTAAGGGAAATAGGAAAGCTTGATGTAGGAGATGAAATAGTTTTGGAATATAAGATAAGAGTAAATAAGGATGCTGTTGTCGGAAAGAATGATTTAAAATCAAGATACTGCATACAAAAAGGGCTTTGCGTAACTCATGATTTTAATATTTCTATCCAAGCAAGAGATGCTATCTTGGCTGTAGCTGATGTTTCTGCAATTCCAAGCGAGATTGCTCCAGGTGAGATTGCAGAAGTGAAAGTAAAACTAAATAATGTTGCAGAATCGCTAATGGAAAATATAAGGGTAAAATTAGACATATATGAAAAATTATCAACAGCAACAAGCATAACCTACAATGAGTTGCCATTTACTCCAATAGGTTCGACAAATGAGATATCTTTAAACAAATTAGATAAGGGAGAAACAAATGACATTACATTCAGATTAATAGCTGACCCTGATGCTGAGCCAGATGTTTACAAGATACCTGTTGTCTTAACATATAATGATGAGGTTGGCAAGAACTACACAAGAAACTATGTTACTGCACTAATCATAAATGATGAGCCGAACATATATGCAGTTGTTGATGAAACCACAATAGGTAAAGGTGGAGGAACAGGAACAGTTGACATAAAATTCATAAACAAGGGCTTAAGTGATGTAAAATTCCTTGATGTAGAGCTAAAGGAAAGTGATGATTATAACTTATTGGCTTCTAAGATGGAATACATAGGAAATCTTGACAGTGATGATTATGAAACAGCAGAATTTGAACTGTCAGTGAAAAAAACAAGGGAAGAATTTGTTAATCTCCTTTTGAATATAAAATACAGGGATGCAATAAATAATGAGTATGAAGAAGATATTGAAGTGCCATTATACCTTTATGGCTCAAGTAATGAGAAAAGCAGGTTTGGCATTGGACAGGTAATCTTCATCTTGATAGTTGTAGCTGTTGGAATTTTCTTCTATTGGAGATGGAAAAAGAAGAAAAGGAAAAAATAGCTAATTACAATGCTAAAAGATTATTTTAGGTTTGTTTTTAATAATTTAATTAAAAGACAGACCCGTTCTTTGCTAACTATTATTGGTATTTTCATAGGAATAGCTGCAGTTGTTGCTCTAGTTAGTTTAGGCCAGGGAATGCAGAAAGCCATTAATGCTGAATTTGAGAAAGTCGGCTCTAATCGAATAATCATAGCTCCAGGAGGAATGTTCTTCGGACCGACAGGAGGAAGTCTTACAACAGCAGTATTTACAGATGATGATTTAAAGGTTGTAAGAGATACAGAAGGTATAGATGAAGCTTTTGGTACAGTTTCAGAAACTGTAAAGGTATATTTCAAGGAAGATTCCAGCTATGTGAGTGTATGGGGAGTTGATGTAACAAAGGAAGCTATAGATTTCATGAATGACATAGGTTTCTTTGAGATTGACGAAGGAAGAACCTTCAAAGGCTCGGATTCATATGTAGTTATATTAGGGTATAGTATAGCAGAGGATATGTTTGATGAAAAGGTAAAGGTTGGGGATATTATTGAGATAAAAGAAAAGGAATTCAAGGTCATAGGGATACAGAAAAAGTCAGGAACAGTGGTGCATGACTTAATAATAAGGATTCCAAAAAAGACAGCTGCAGATCTGTTTGAAAAAAATGATACTATAGATACAATCTATGCAACAGCAAAAGACAACTTCGAGCCGAGCGAGGTTGCTGATAATATAAAGGAAGAGCTGGCAGATTACAGGGATGTAGAAAAAGGTGAGGAGGATTTTACTGTCCAGACAGCAGAGCAGACAATACAGAGCTTTAATGCTATACTTAATATTGTGCAGATTATTCTTGTTGGGATAGCTGCCATAAGCTTGGTTGTGGGAGGAGTTGGTATAATGAATACAATGTATACCTCTGTCTTGGAAAGAACCCCTGAAATTGGAATAATGAAAGCAATAGGTGCGAGAAACTCTGACATTTTATGGATATATCTGATAGAATCCGGATTTTTAGGTGCAATAGGAGGAGCAATTGGTATTGCAATTGGATTATCTCTCAGTAAAATAGTTGAATTGATAGCTGTTAACGCAGGATTGGATATTTTCAAGGCATATATGGGCTTCCCATTGATTTTAGGGGCATTGTTTTTTTCATTTATTGTAGGAGCTCTATCAGGAGCATTACCAGCAAGACAAGCTGCAAAGATGAACCCTGTCAGCGCTTTAAGAAAGATAAAATGATAGAAAAGATATTTGATTATTTCAAACTAGCATTCAAGAATTTAAGAACCAGAAAGGTAAGAACATGGCTTACCATGCTTGGAATATTCATAGGCATAGCTGCAGTTGTTTCCCTGATTAGCTTAGGACAGGGACTGCAGGAAGCTATAAACGAGCAGTTCGAGATGATGGGAACTGACAAGATCCTTGTAACTGCAGGAGGTTCCTTTTTTGGAATAGGAGGAGGGGCAGAACTGACAAAAGATGACATGGAGGTTGTCAAGAAAACAAAGGATGTAAAAGGCGTAGCAGAGTTCTTATACAAGCTGGGAAAAGTGGAATTCAGGGATGAAGTAAAATATACATGGTTAATGGGCCTCCCATTAGATGAGAATAAGAAGATAGTTGAGGACATGCAAAGCTTTGATATTGAAAAAGGACGCGACTTAGAAGAAGGTGACAAATACAAAGCAGTTATCACTTATCTAATAAATAGGGGAGAATTTTTTGATGAAGAGGTTACATTGAGGGATAAGATAATTATTGAGGATAAGGAATTCAAGATTGTAGGGTCTGTAGCTAGAATAGGAAATCCCGATGATGACAGCTCTATTTGGATTCCAATTGAAACTGCCCGTGAACTGCTTAATGAGCCTGACAAAGTGGATATGATTCTTGTTCAGGTAGAGAAAGGAAAGGATACTGACAAGGTTGCTG
>CAZENX010000070.1:0-4448 GCA_964513865.1 uncultured Methanosarcinales archaeon
GAACTATCTCAGGTAGTTACTCTGTGCCAGTTGGTGTAAATGGTTCCTTTTTGGGTATTGGAATAGGAGATGTTCATTTAGAAGAAGACCCTGCAAGATGGGACCCTAATACAGGAAAAGTAGATTACAACAGAAGCGGTTTTCCTTTGGTAGAGATAGTTACAAAACCAGATTTTAAATCAAGCGATGAAGTAAAAGAATGGCTAAGAAAACTGATTACTACATTAAGTTATATAGATGCTTTAGATAAAACAGCAGGAATAAAAGCTGATGTTAATGTTTCTATTGCTCCAAAATTTGAACGTGTAGAGATAAAAAATGTAAATTCCTTCAAAAGCATTGTGAAGGCAATAGAATATGAAATCCAGAGACAGGAAAAGGAGATAAAAGCAGGAAGAAAAATAGAACAGCAAACAAGGATGTATGATGATACTTCTGAGACAACAAAATTCATGAGAAGCAAAGAGACACAGCAGGATTACATGTTTATTCCTGATCCTGATTTAGCTGTAATTAATATTGCAGAAAAAGATATTAAGGAGATTAATTCAATATTGCCAGAGAAACCTTCTGAAAAAATTAAGAAATTCAAGAAATTAGGAATAAAAGATGTTGATGCTGAGGTTATGAGCTCTGAAATAATATTAGCAGAATTATTTGAAAAGGTAGCTAAAGAGATAGACCCAGTATTGGCAGCAAAATGGCTGAGAAGAGAATTAATCAGGGTTTTGAATTACAATAAGAAAAGTTTGGAAGAGATGCAGATAGATGAAAAGCATTTAATTAGTTTATTAAAATTAGTTGAAAATAAGAAGATAACTGAAACAGTTGCCCAGAAGATTTTAGAGAAATTAATTGTTAAGCCATTTGATGTTAATGAATATGTTAAAAAGGAAAAATTAATAGCAGTTTCTGATAAAAATATTCTGGAAAAATACTGCAAAGAAGCAATTGCTGAAAATAAAAAAGCAGTTGATGATTATAAATCAGGAAAAGTAGAGGCATTGCATTTCTTAATGGGTTTTGTCATGAAAAAAACCAAAGGAACAGCAACACCAAAAGAAGTTCAGGATTTACTGAAGAAGTTAATAAAATAAAATGTTACTAAAAATCCCTTTCTATAAAAATGTTGGAAGCAGATGTGTTCAGGCTTCTATGAGGTCTGTGATAAAATATTTTCTGAATAAAGATCTTAGTCTAGCAAAATTAGACAAACTAACAGGAAGAAAAGCTGACCGTTGGACTTGGCATTGTCAAATGAATCATGTTCTATATGATATGGGTTTGAAGGTGAAGACCTTTGGTAAGACTGATTTAAGGCCCTATCTTGGTGGTCCAGAAGCTATTAGAAAATTACATCCCCCAGAAGAAGCAGAGAAGATGATAGAGATGATGGATTTTAAGGCTGTGAAGAAAGCCATAATGAAAGTTTTGAAGAATAGGGCCTTTACCAATAAAATACTCAAGTTCTCTGAGCTTGAAGACCATCTAAGAAAAGGCCATGTTCCTTTAATGTCAATAGATATAAATTATTTCAAAGGAAAGAAAACTTATCATGGCCATATGGTTATTCTTACTGGCTTTACTAAGAAATATGTCTATTGCCATGACCCAGGCCCTATGAATCCAATGCCAAACAAGAAGGTTTTAAAGAAAAGGTTTATAAAAGCATGGAAACGTGCAGATAATAGAACTACAATAGTCTATGGTAAAAGAAAAGGTTTCTAGAAATATTTTTATAGTTGAGCTTATCCTATCTTTGTATGGAAATATCTGTTCAAAAAGTATATGATAAGGCTAATAGAAGAATAAACGAAGATGCATTGTTAATTAAGGATAATCTCTATGCTGTATTTGATGGAGCAACCAGTCAGGTTCCTTATTTGAATAAAAAAGGAGAAACAGGAGCAAAACTAGCTTCGACTATTGCAAAAAATGAGTTCTCAGATAATAAAGGTTCTTTAAAAGATTTAGCAATTAATGCTAATAATAAAATTAATGAAGCCATGATTAAAGAAAATATAAAAGTTAAAGATAAATTAGTTCGTTGGTCCACTAATGTTGCTGCTGTAAGATTGAATAATGCAGAAGTAGAGTATCTCGTTGTAGGGGATTGTTTTATTCTTGCAATTTTTGAAGATAATTCTTCTAAACTTTTAGTTCCTTATCATGACCATGATTTAGAGAACATGAAAGAATGGAGAAAGCTTGCTGACAAAAAAATAAATAATATATATGAGAAATTAAAGCCGCAGAGAACAAAACTTAGAAGAGAGATGAATATCACTTATGGGGCTTTGAATGGTGAAAGAGAAGCTGTTAAGTTTTTCAATTATGGGAAAACTAATTTAAGGAACATAAGATCGGTAATAATCTTTACAGATGGTTTGCTAATCCCAAAAGAAGACCCTGAAGGGAATGAAGATTGGGAATTATTCGTTAGGATATACCAAAAGGCAGGCTTGAAAGGATTGCTAAAATATGTTCGTGATATTGAGAAAAAAGACCCAAAATGCTGGAAATATCCCAGATACAAGCAGCATGATGATGCAACGGCAATTGCAATAGATTTTAGTTAGATATCAATCCCAAGAACCTTGGAAACCTCTTTCTTTAATCTATCTTCAAACTCATAAACCTTTTCTCCCTCATGCTTTTCCATGCTAAAAATATCCATTAGTTTCTTTGTCAATTCTGCTTCCTTTTTATTGTCTATTCCTTCTATTTTTATCTGTCCTAGATGTTCCTTTATTATCTTTTCCTCTATCTCCTCTGTTGTTCCTGTTTCTGTTTTAATCTCCTCAAACTCCTTGCTCTTTAATTTATTAGTATTACGCATAACATAATAATTTCCTTTCTGATTCAAAGCATCATATATCTCTTTAAAATCAATGTCAGATGGCTTTCCCTGCTCTAAGGTTCCTTCAATCCTAACCAAAACAATTGTGTCAAAGAATTCCTTGTTTTTTATCTTCTCTCTAAATTCTTCCATAACCTGTTCAGGAGTTTTATGCTCTGCATTAATATTAATAGAAAAAACATTCTTTATCTGAATAGGCTCATATCTTAATTTTTTATTGTCATAAATATAAAATCCTCCTCTCTCCAATTTTTCTAACTCATAAAAATTGTTTGGAAACAAAGGTCCAGGATAAACAACATTCTTATACCCTTCTAAAGAAACATCTTTTACAATATGGATATGACCTCCTGCATAATAATCAAATCCTTTTGGCAAGAAAGAGATTGGAGAAGAATCCATCTTCTCAAGTTCTTTAGGTTTTAGTTCTGAAATAGCAGAATGGAACATGAATATTTTAAATCCAGCTTCCTTCTCTAAATTTGTTTTATCTAAACTCTGGTAAAAGCTTTTTTCAAGCATTCCTTTCTTTCCAAGCATTCCTGTAATTTTTACTTTAGTTTTTTCATCTTTAGTAAAATTCAACTTTAGTTTATTGTCTTTAACAGAACCTTTTACAACATTTATTATCAAACCAGCTTCTTCCAGAACATCCAATATAGTTTTTCCACTCGGAGAAAAGTCATGACTTCCAGCTATTATATAAACTGGAATATTTTTGTTTTTTAATTCCTTTAATCTTCTTACTGTTCTTTTCAGATATTCAATGCCTGGCAAGCTTGTATTGAACAAGTCTCCTGAAATAAGAATAAAATCAACCTTTTCAGAAATACATTTATCAATTGCCTTCTCAAATGCCTGCATCGGTAATTCTTTCAGCTTAGGATCTCTCCATGCTCCAATATGACAGTCAGCTAAATGAGCGAATTTCATTCTAACTTAACACCACTAAAATCCTTCTTTACAGAGTTTTCTTTTTTTTGTTTTACTAAATTAGCAAATAAAGGAATCTTTATAGGTATTGCAAAATTGGTAAAATTTGAAGTAATCAAAGCCTCCCCTTTGTCTAAAGCTGCTATGTTTCTGTTATCAGCAGATAAATCCTGAGAAGCTGATTCAATTACTGCTTGTCTTTCTGGTGCCATTTCTAAACCTAAAATTATCTTTGTATTCATGTTTGCTAAAACCTCTCTTGGTATCAAACTAGGTAATTGTGTAATTGCAATTAAACCAATTTTAAATTTGCGACCTTCTCTTGCTATAGTTGAGAAAATATTAGTCCCTCTTTCCAGAACATCTTTTCCTATAACTCTTGGAGCTTCCTCAATAACAATTGAAATAACTGGTTTATCCTTAAGCTGTCCTTTATTTTTATAATGCTTATACTTATTAAAAATCTCTGCAGTAATTAAGCTTCCTATTAAAATCTCAACATTTGACGGAAAATTGCTTGTATCTACAATCACTATCTTGCTATCTTCTAATTCTTTAGAAATATCTTTTAGAATGGTTTCTCCTGCATTTAAATCAAAGACACCATTGCAATATATTTTTTTACCAGTATATTCTAAATCAAGAACATTCATTA
>CAZENX010000071.1:0-2455 GCA_964513865.1 uncultured Methanosarcinales archaeon
CTTCTCCAGAAAGCATTTTAGGTTCGAAATACACCAATATAAGTCTCTGTGATGGTAAAGGGGTTATATTTGCAAATGATAAAATTAAAGGTCTGCCCTTAGGTATCTATATAACAGATAAAATAAAAGCAGATTTAAGTGCGGACCAGAAAAGGCGAGTTGTTTCCGTCAAGAATGAAAGTTTATTTTTCATCAAGCATAAAATTAATATTGAACCCTTTTTGCCAAAAGAAACACTTGATCTACTGTGTCAGAATCCAGAGGCAGATAAAGAAGCAATACGAGATACGCTAAAAAGTTACTCCAAAAAAGGTGTAGAAAAATTATTACCGTGGTTATTAGTCCATCTTGGAAGGCAAAATGAAATAATAAGGAAAAAACAGAATAAAAATTGCTGAACAGAATAGCGAAGATTTAACACCTAAAATTAAATTTGAGCAATTTACATAAAAATTGGTAGAAAAATTTGGGTAGCTATGTTCACTAAGGCTAATTTATATATAACCCTCTTTTTATAGATTATTATTCTTTTCCCTCTATCTCTTTGTAAAAAACACACTTTCAAAAGTTACATCTACCCCTTTATATACTAGCTTTTCTTACTCCTTGTCAGGGGAACCAAAAAATAAACATTGAAAGGTGGTGAAACAAATGAAGGAAACCAAAGATGTCTACACCATAATAGACAATAACGGAAAGCCGATATGGCTTAAGATCGGAGCTGCCTTTGTGAACAAAGACGGAAGCATGAACATAAAGCTGAATGCCCTTCCATTAGATGGGATGCTTCAGATTAGAGACAGAGTATAAGCTTGGTTCCCGGGGAGCCTATGGCTCCCATTTTTTTAAAATGAACGAATACGAAAGAAAAAAGGAATTGGAAAAGAAAATAGAAGAGGAACAGGAATACTTAAAGAGATACAGGAATCATAACGGGGATATCATAGATTCCCTGATTAAACAGAATACCATTAACTTAAAAGATAAAATTGAACTGTTAAAAGCCCAGATAGAAGAAAGAACAAAAATAAAAGACAGGATATTAAAAGACCTAAACAGAGAGGATATGAAGCTCCAAGGATTAATCAATGAATCAAAGTTCTATAAGTATGACAACTCAATGACCTCAAGAAGAACAAGCCTGGAAAAACAATTACTGGATATAGAAAGGGAAAAGCTTAAGGAAGAGGTTAATGCATGGAAAGACGTATCTAAATTAAATCAGGCCTTGCAGTATCTGATTGGAAAATATTCAAAGGAAAAGGGAAAAAACAGGCTTCTTTCTGATTATACCAATAATAATCATTATCAAAATGGAACATATAGAGGATAAATTCAGGAAGCTAGAACCTGTGGAAGGAAATAAAATAGATAGATTATGGAATTATTATATTGTTTCTGATAGAGATGAAAAGAAGGAACTGGAGATATTATTGGATATTCTCTTAAGAAAGAGATTAAACCATAGCTATAAAGAAAGAATCCTTTTAAAGCCCCCTGAAAAGGATAAATGTTTAGGAGAGTATAGACTTGGGATCGTTCTTTATCCTGAAAAGCCTTACAGCATTTTTGGCTTGAGAGAAGATGAATGGATAAAGCACGTTTTGATAACAGGAATGACAGGAACAGGAAAAACAAATACTGTTTTCCAGATATTAAAGAATCTTAAAGAGAAGAACAAGCCTTTCCTTGTTTTTGACTGGAAAAAGACTTACAGGAATATAATTCAGTTACCAGAGTTTGAAAAAACCATTATCTTTACAGTAGGAGAAGATACAGCCCCTTTTCATTTTAATCCTTTAATCCCTCCAGATCATATAAATCCCAAGAAATGGATGGCAAAATTAATAGATATTATAAGCAATACCTACTTTACCGGACATGGTGTTGAATATCTGCTTAGAGAGGCTATTGAATACCTCTATAGAAAGTTCAAGGTGTATGACAAGAAAACAGAGGAATATCCAACTTTCAAGGATGTTGAAGAATATATATTAAATAAGCATACAAAAGGAAGAATGAGTTTATGGCACGCCTCTGCCTTAAGAACATTGGCCAGCTTAACCTTTTCTGGAGGATTAGGAAACGTTGTTAACATAAGAAAGAAAAAGCCCATTGATAAATTATTAAACAAGGATGTTATTTTAGAACTGGATTCATTATCAAATTCAGACAAGGTTTTTCTTACAGAATCTTTAATCTACTGGATATATGAATACAGGAAGAATGAGGGGAAAAGAGAAAGCTTCAAGCATGCCTTTATCATAGAAGAGGCTCATCATATCCTGAGCAATAAAAAGGAGAGAACAGAGGGAAGCGAAACCATCATGGAAACCATGATAAGACAGATAAGAGAATTTGGTGAATCTGTTATTATCATAGACCAGGAGCCATCCAAGTTAAGCAACTCCATAAAAGCCAATACCTATACTAAGATTACTTTTAACTTAGCAAA
>CAZENX010000071.1:2465-4362 GCA_964513865.1 uncultured Methanosarcinales archaeon
CTCCTATATATATTTGAAATCAGCATCCTATGAAATATCAAAATCCATGAATCTTAACAGAGAGCATTTAAATTACCTGGATAAATTAGATACTGGACATGCAATAATAAAACTCAAAGGAAGATGCTATGAGCCTTTTCTTGTTGTGTTTCCAAAGATTGATATTAAAAAAGGACTGATTACAGATGAAATATTAAAAATGAAACTAAAGGGTTCCCCTATAAGGGTGAGAAGATGGTCTTGATTATAAAGAAGCTTGTAAACAGGTATAAGGAAACAAACAATGTTCCAAAGAAATATAAAAACCTAAAGAAGCAGAAGTATATAACCACGTTTAAAAAATACTATCCCAATATAGCTGAAATCCTCATAAACAAATACAAGCTTAACTGGAATGACAGGATTATTGCCTTCGGCATGACAAGGATTAATCTGCCTAACTTTAAAAATTACAGGACTCCCTTTAAAAAGAGATTCTCTGGGACAATAAAAGAGTTAAAGAAGCATGTAGTTGATTTTTTTGAGGAGAGGGTTTGGAAGAAGAGATGATTTTTTAAATTATTTGATTTAAGTTAATATCTTTTTATCTAGTTCTTCAATGAACTCTTTTTGATTATCGTAATTATTTATCTTATATAAAATGTTTTTTATTGATTTTCTTAATTCTTCTTCAATTTTACTTGCAAATAAATTTATATCCATATCATATTTTTTATTTAAAGAAATATTTATTTTATCCTCATGTTTTCCATGAACCAATTCATTTCTGACTTTATAAGCATCTTTAATATTTTTGAATATTTCTTCCCTGTTATTTTTTTCTTCTTCAAGTAAAAAAGCTGTTCTTAATGCTAATCGAAATGAAAGTTCTCCTTTCTCAGACTCTGTGAGCAATAATGATTCAAAAGAAATCATATAGTCTATTAATTTATCCTGTGCTCTATCTCTTTCATATGCATAATTAAATCTTCTTATTACCATATCTAAAAATTTATACTTCACAAAATCTAATTTTTTGAATTGATTCAACATGATTATTATTTTATCTATTTCTTCTGATTCTAATTTATAATCACCCTCACGACGAGGTTTTCTAAAGTATCTAAAATGCTTTGCTCCTGGGTATGAACCCTCAAGGAAATCTGCCATTATTAATGGACAACCTACGCTGCCTTTTTTATTTAATCTTAAAACAGTTATAAAATTATGAACTATATTTTTAGGAATATCAATTACTTGTCCTTTTTGAATCTCATGTTTAAATTCTAAAATATTATTAACATGCAACATATCGAATTGATCTATAGAATCAGAATCTAGTGCACTTTGCTTTAAAATAATCAATTCTGCCGGCAATACTTTTCTCAGTATCAAATTATCATCAATCTTTACAGGGCCTTCCTTGCAAGAAAAACCACTTATGAACGCCTTAATATTTAATCTTGTTAACTCTTCCACAAATACTCCTTAACATTTGTTCTGGTAGTTTTTTATATTGATTTTTAAGTATTCTATACATAAAAAGTTACATATATTTTACACTATTATATTTATAAAACAACTATAACCTATATAAGTAAGAAATGGATTTGTTATTAAAAGAGATAAAAATAGGTAACACGTTAAGACTCGTATATAAAAACCTGATAGTTTTAGAAAGAATAAGAAACATAGATATTTTTAATTTCAGAAATATAAACAATTTCATTCCTGAATCTGAAATAATTGGAAAAGTATTATTTGTTGATAAGCATATCTGTATTATTAAAGAATCAGAAGGTGAGCCTCCAGAAACTGAAAAATTAAAAGGAATAAATTCAAGCTTAAATAATTTTAAGGTTATCCCAATAAGCCTTATAACAGATATTCAAAATATTGATTAAATATCCTTCAATAC
>CAZENX010000072.1:0-4352 GCA_964513865.1 uncultured Methanosarcinales archaeon
TGACTGAATGTTAAAGTTCATATTTCTTAATGCTCTTACTGGTAACTCTAAAGTATCCTCTATTGTTATTATCCTGTATTTTCTCATTATCTCAACAAGTATACTTCCTAATAAAGAGGTTTTTCCACTGGATCTTGTACCAGAGATAAGCATAGTTCTTGTCCCGTCTATCAAAAAACTTACCAAGCCAGCTGCAAGAGGATTAAGCATTTTTTCTTTAATGAATAAAGGCAAGGTCCATGGTCTGTCTCTATGCCTTCTGAATGCAAATGCTAATCCTGTAGGATTTAATGGAGCTGTAATTGCAGCTACTCTTGTATTTGCTCCTGGTAATTCAAGCTCTGTATCTAAAATAGGATTAGCTTCATCCAATGGTCTTCCTGACATTAGCCTCAACTTAGAGGCCCATGATTCTGCTTCTGTTCTTGTTGGAATTATATTTGTGCTGCATTCATAATACTTCCCATGAACAACAAACATTGGTGTTTTTCCAAGAGGGCTGTTAATTGTAATATCCTGAACAGCTTCATCCTGGAGAAGAACCTCAATAAGACCGAAACCAACAGTGTATCTTACTAAGATCTGGGTTAGCTGTATCAGCTCTGATTCTTTTAATTTTACGTTTCTATAATTCGCTAATTCTTCAATCAAATCCTTTCCGACATTAAAGAATACTTCCCTCATTCTATGGGGATCTACAAATTCAGATCTTTTAGGCTTGTGCTCTGCCATTATCTTTCTTGCTACATCCAGGATTTCATATTTTTGCTCTGAAAGTTTAAACTCTGGTGGCATTACATGGTACAAAAGCTCTACAGAGTTAGGTATCTTAAATACAGTAATCTCAATATCCTCCCCTATTGTGTAATTATCAATTTCATCTCCATCCTTTGGGTAAGCTGCCATAAGCTTAGCATACATAAAATCCGGCTTGATTACAGGGTTAAAGATTCTTGCATATACTGTTCTGTCCCCAAGTTTATAGCCTGCCAGATATGGCTTTGCAACCATTATTAGCTTAGTTTGGTCTAATAATTTTAATATATAGTTTAACAAATTTATATACTGATCTTGGCATTTTATGCATCTTTCATCAACAGTTTTTTCCTGTATTATTTTCTCCTTTCTGATTAGTCTTTTTAGTTCGACATATGCTCCTATGGGGTCTTTTTTTAATGTGTTGAAGATTATCCCCTGAATGTCATTATACCATTCATTTACACATTTATTACAATTCTGAAAGTTTAATTTATTATAACTGAAGATTGATTTTTCTTTCAGGAGTTTGTTATATAACTTAGCTAATTCAACCAAAAGCTGCGTTTGGTCATATTCATACTCATAATCTCTTTTCTGAGAAAAGGTTATTTTTGTTATATGGCCTGCTTCTGCTAATTTTTCTATAGTTCGTGCCATACAGATAGGATCATCTTCAATAGAAGGAACCCTTGTGCATTCAGCACAATTTACTTTAAGGATTCTATCTTCTCCTTCTGTATCAACATCATAAGAGCAACTGCCTCCTTTTTGGTTTAATGGCATTTTGAAACAAAAGATTTATTTATCTAAATTGATTAAATTTTTATACTCATTAATTTTAATAATGTTTGGTTTATATACTTTGCGAATTTAATTATATAAATTTATTTATATATCCTAGAAAAAAATGCCAGAAGAAGATAAAAAAGAAGAAAAAGAGCCCAAAGGTTTTATTGAAAGAGAAGAACCTCAGCTGAAGGAGAGAAAATCACCATATGATGCAGCTGTATCTTCTTTTAATGAACAGATGAATGCTCTGGTTAGAACAATAAGATTATTAGAAGAGCGTTATTCTAATCTAAGGAAAAAGACCCAAATTACTGATCAGAACATGCTTGAAGATGTTAAAAAGATAACTACAGATATAAAGCTAATTAATTCAGATATTAATGAAATAAAAAAACAGCTTTTAGAGGTAAATGAAAAGATTAATCTTTTGTTTGAGCAGATAAAAAGCAGCGTTAAAAAAGAGGATTTAGATTTACTTGAGAAATATTTAAATCTCTGGAGCCCTTTAAAGTTTGTTACAATAGATGAAGCTAAAAGGATTATTGAGGAGAATAAATAGAAACTTATTTAAAGCAGAAATATTTAAGATTTATAAAGATGCCAAATCCAACTGACACCCCTGTTAATCAAGTAATTGAGATGCGTAATCAAGGTTTATCTAATAATCAAATATCCCAAACTTTACAAAGGCAGGGCTATACTTCTACTCAGATTTATGATGCTCTCAACCAGGCAGATATGAAAGGGGGTGTAGAGCCTGTATCTCCAGAAACTTTACAAAGTACAGAGCCAGAAAAACCAATGCCTGCAAATCCTACAATAACAGACCTTCAGCCTAGTTCTGGGACTCCTACTGCTCCACAATATACACAGACAGAAATGCCAGCAGAAGCGCCTGAGCAATATTACCAGCCGTCTACTGTTGGTACAGAGGAATTAGTTGAATCCATAATTGATGAAAAATGGGAAGAGTTGATTAAAGATATAAATAAAGTGATAGAATGGAAAAACAAAACTGAATCAAGAATAGTTGCAATGGAGCAAAAGATGGAGGACCTGAAGGAGAACTTTAACCAACTTCAAAGAGCTATAACAGGCAAAATAGGAGAGTACGATAAACATATCTTAGAAGTTAGTACTGAGATAAAAGCCTTGGAGAAGGTATTCCAGAAAGTTCTGCCAAAGTTTACTGAAAATGTAAATGAGCTTTCTGTTATTGCAAATAAATTCAGGAAACCTTCTTCTTCTGCTAAAAATATAAATGTTAAAAAGACAATTACTAAAGCAGGCAAAAAATAATTAGGATTAAATTGCTGCAGAATATGCTAATTCTCTACCTTAAACGACAAGAACAAAATTGCAAATAAAGCTATTAATAAAATGACTAACATACCAACAATTTTTGGGTGGAATAAAGTGGCAGTAAGGTTTTCTGTAAAACTTCCTGTTGCTGTACTTGCTACTTCACCCTCTGCAAGTTCCACATCTGCAGTAGCAGTGGCATTGGCTCTTTCTCTTAAATAAGGACCTATATTCTGCCCAAATACTATCCCTAAAGCAACAATAAATACGATAGACACTATGACTATAACAAATGTTCTCAAGCCAGTTGTTTGATGCAGGATGCTTAAATCTGCTTCAGGTCCGACAAACAACTTATATCCGACAAGCCCGAAAACAGCTATTATCAAAAATATCATAAACCAAGGCACAGTAAGATTTACAACTTGTACAGCTGATTTTGAGAATAACATAAGCATCGCAGCACAAAGTGCAATGATTGCATGAATTCCCTTATTTTCTCCAAAAATCTTAAGAAATTCAAGCAGTGCAAAAACTATGGCGAATACCAACAAGAAAGTGAAGATTATTGAAAAGTTTCCAAGTAAGGTCATATCAATAAAAGTTGCCATTTTAATTATCTACCAACTCTTCTTATACCCTTGCCAAAATTCTCAAATACTTTTCCAAGGCCGCCACCAGCTTTTTCATCTCTTACTATAAATGAAATGATTATCCCGAATATTAAAATTATTATAATCAATGATCTTGTGGTTGGCTCATTTATGAAACTTAACCATCCTGGCAATTTGAACCATCCAGCAGCATTTCCGAATATTATACCAACAACAACTATGGCTAAAATAAATATTCCTCCTGGAAGATAACCTTCTCCCCCAATGTCAAATCCGAATACTCCCAGCATTATAAGAACCATAAGTATTGCTATTAACACTACAGAAACATGAGGCAATGCCGAGTTAATTATAACAACAACATCCTTTCCAGGGGGATATTTTCCTAAAACATGCGGAATGACAACCACAAAAGCCATAACCATTGCGATTATCACATGGAATTTCCTTTCATCTCCTAATATCCTGGTTTGTTTTAATGCAGCAAAAACTATGGTAAATACCAATAAAAATGGCAATAAGACATCACTTAATCCTGTGCTTTCCAATGCTATAATCATATCCTGAAAATTTACCATTATGATTCCTCTTTTTTCTTTTCAGTTGTTTTTCCTTTAGTTATATATGCCATAAACCCTACTATAACTAATAATAATATGATAGAGCCCACTGCTGTTGAATCCCAATGCTCTATTATATAATTCCATCCATATTCCAGCCATGACTCTCCTGATTCTGTTTTAGCAGCATTCAGGCCTATCAAAAGTATGCCAATGAACATGATTACCATAAATGTTGTTTTCCAGCCTCCTTTTAGGAAAAATTCTTCCTCTCCTGTATGGAATGAACCTGCTAATAATAAAAAGCATACAGATAATACTAACAATA
>CAZENX010000073.1:0-4305 GCA_964513865.1 uncultured Methanosarcinales archaeon
TTTCTGCTGTTATATTTGGCATATACATCTTTCTTTCCCCTGTTGTGTGCTCTGCTAAATCCCTATACTTTAAAGTTTCAACAACCCTTTCTTTAAACTTATTAAAATTCTGAGAAGTTAGATTTTCATCATCCTTTACAATATCTAAACCATTAACCCATGCCTCATAAGCAACTTTAGCATGCTCTTTCGCATTTAATCCAAGCTTTGGCTTTATTATTGTTCCTGTAAGAGGCCTTTTTCTAATCTTTAATAATCTTCTTATACCTTTTATACCATATCTTGGTCCTTGGAATTTATTTATAGTTGATTTAGGGAAATGTATGTCAAGCAATCTTAGATCTTTCAAAACAGACATTCCAAAGATATTTCCAGCAATACTTGATAGAATCTCAGGGATGTTGTTTTCCTCAAACAATTCAGGAGGATATGCTATTTTTATTATGTTGTTTTTGTCAATTTCAAAAACAGAAGGTTTTAGTTTTTTAAAAATTTCCTGATTCATGGTGCTTATAGAAGTCCATGTTCCAATAGACGATTCTTTTGCAACATTATCAGCAGCTTCTTCTATAGAAACCTTGTTCGGCTCTACATAATATTCAGCAATTAAATCTTTTTTAGAAGGCTTGTATTTTAAATCTATATATTCAAGCATTTTTACCTCTTTTTTAAATCTTAAAAGAAAGAACTTTATAATCTTTTTTATTTTTGCCCGTAGTAGAAAATCTTGTCTATAGCAACTTCACTAGGAGTTGTATTATCTCTGTCTATAGGTTCGAACCTTTCCTGTTTTTCCTCTGTTTCTATTTTTGTTTCATTGATTATTTCTGGCTTTGCCTCTGTTTGAGAATTAAATGTTTCCTGAACCTGCTCTTTATGCTTTTCTTTCAACTCTTTTATCTCTTCCTTTAAGCTTCCTATCATAGCTTTTAGCTCACCTATTGCATCTTCATTGTATTTAATCTTGAAATGCAGCTTTCTCAGAACTTTTTCAGATTCGCTCATGTCAGAGGTTTCATCTAACTTTACAATATCAGAAGGTTTTAACGTAATATCATGTTTTTTATACTCTTTTGTAAGATTATTTAGTTTTTGTATTCTTTCTATGTCCATTGTTATTCACATGGTCTTTTTGTAAAGTCAAACATATCATTTAGATTAATATCCGGCTGTTCTGGATTAGTTACCTCTTTTACACTAATATCCTCTTTATTTTCTGTGGTTTCGTAAATCTCCTTAGCTTCTTCCTGCATAATCTCATTTAATGTTGTGTTATCTTCCTTTACCTCTTTTTTGGGTGTTTCATATTCATTTTTTATTATAATAGGCTCTCTTTTGTGAGCATTTTCAACCATATCCTTGGCTACTTTTTCTTTTATATAACTCTTTATTGCTACCTTAATCTCAGGTTTTTTGATTCCAAGCTTTTCCTTTTTCATCTCTTCTACTCTGTTGGTTATAAAATCCGACCTTTTTTGGAAATCATCCTGAACCTTTTCTCCTGTAGAAATCATCTCTTTTGCCATACTCATAGCTTCATTCATGCTTGCAGCTAAGCCTGAACTCTTTAGAGTATTTGCCAAATCCTCATATCGCTTGTCCTCCATAGTATCACCTTGTTACAAAAATGTATATTAATATACTAAGATGATAACTAGTATATAAAAGTTATGTTTTCAAAATAGAAAACTATATAAATAACTTTTTTCAGAAATAGAGTACTAAGGTTTGGGACCTTCTGCAAGGATTGATCAAATCAACTGCCTTAAAGGAACCAATCTTGTCGGGGGAAAATGGATCAAGAACAGACCCAGAAGTCAGAATCTAAAGAGAAACAACTAGAGGAAGCTCCAGCTGAAGAAGAAAAAGCAGAAGAAGAGCCCAAAGAAGAGATTTCAGAAGAAGAAAAACCAGAAGAGGCTGCTGAAAAAGAAGAGCCAGAAACTGTTGAGGAACAACCAAAAGAAAAAGCTGAAGAACAAAAGCCAGAAGAAACAGAATCAAAAACAGAGAACTTACCTAAAGAAACTAAAAATAGAATAAATGAGATTAAAAAAGAAATCCTAACCTTGGAATGGGATGAAAAGAGAGACCAGATAAATGCTGCAAAAAAGATGCGATTAGATGAACTAAAGAAAGAATTGAAAAAATTAGAGGAAAAAAATGAGAGTAACTCCTAAATTGATTGAAAAGATTGTAACTGAAGTAGTGGGAGAAGAAGCTGTACCTATTGTAAATTATCTTAAAGGAAAGAAGAATGTTTCTGAATTCAAAATAGCAGAGGGTGTTAAAGAGGAGATTCATAAAACAAGGAACATTTTATACAGATTATTAGAGAGTAACTTAGTAACCTTTAAAAGAAAAAAGGACAAGCAAAAAGGATGGTATATCTGTTATTGGGATTTCCACCCCAATAAAGTTAAAGATTTAGTAGAAAAACTAAGAAAGCAAAAACTTGAAAACCTTAAGGAAAGGCTGAAAAGAGAGCAAAACAGCCATTTCTTCATGTGTAAAAATGCCTGCGTTAGAATGGATTTTGAAAAGGCAACTGACTTTAACTTTAAATGTCCAGAATGCGGAGACTTAATGAACCAATTAGATAATACAAGAACCATTGATTTCTTAAAAGACCAGATTATGAAGCTGGAGAAAGAAGCTGAAAAGGAAGCTACCTAATCAAATTTTCATAAGGATTGAAACAATAATCTTTATAGAATCTTTCTGAATCAATCTCTCTTTTATTTTCTTTTATCTTAATATTGAATATCCTCTCAATGTTTGTATGAGTTATTTCTCTAATCTTTTCATCAGAAAAACCTCTCTTTTTCAATATCTTTATTATAACAGGATAATAAGGCAAATTAGGTACTCCTGCCATGCCTTTGATCTTTTCTTCATATGTATGGGGAGCATGGTCACTTTCCATGAAATCAATTAAACCTTCTTTTAGATATTCTAATATTTTTAAAGCAGATTCTTTATCCCTTAATGGAGGATTCATCCTATACATGATTCCATTACTTTTCTCCATGTAACTTTCATCCAATAAACAATGATGTGGTGTACATCCACAACTAATATCCAGGTAATTTTTTGCTTTATTGATTAATTCAACAGAATCAGGAACAGAAACATGGGCAATATGCAGATGTCCATTAAAACCACTCTCTTTTGCAAACCTTATCTGGTCCTTTACAGATTCAACTTCTGCTTCAGGAGGCCTTGCTTTGCAGTGGTTTATTGGTTTTTCCGGATTCCATAATTCTGGTTTCATATATGCTTCTTTTTCACAATGGACAAACAAAACACCTTTATAATCTAGTTCAGCTAAAGTTTTGTAAACTAATTTCTGCTCTTCTTCTCTAATAATGCCCATGTTGCCAGTAGAATGCCCAGCAAACATCTTTAATCCAACAACCCTTGGAAATTTTTTATTATAAGTTTCAACAACTTCTTTAATCTGCTTAATATCAACAGTTAATCCGGCATACAAACCATGAAAAATCTTAATCCCTAATTCTTTTATTGCTTTATCTGCTAGCTCAATCCTTTCTAAAATCTTTTCTTTAGAAGTTATTGCTGGCTCAGTATTTGGCATTTCAAATACAGCATCAAATCCAGCATGATATGCTACATTTAAACCATGCTTTATAGTTTCTTTATGTTTTTGGTTCCAATCTCTGAGATGGGCATGAGGATCAATCATTTATAAGTTCTCCTGTCTTTTTTCTTTTAAATTTATTGAAATGAGATAAATCTTTTAAAATATCATATGAAAAAACAGGGCCATCCGAGCATACCATATATCCTGAAAGAGAGCAATTCCCGCAAATGCCAACAGCACATTTCATGTATCTTTCCATACTAAGATAGATGTTTTTTGAATTTATCCCTTTGCTAACTAATTTCTCTGCAACAGCTTTCATCATTATCTCTGGTCCGCAAATAAAATAATTATCAGCTTTTGGAATATCAACATCTGTTGCAATCCCTTTATTTCCACAAGAGCCATCATCTGTAACTGTAAGGACATCAGCTATCTTTCTAATCTCATCTAAAAATAATAACTCTGATTTTGTTCTTCCAGCTAAAACACAATTCTCTGCATATTTTTCTGAGAAAAGATAGAATATAGGGGCAATTCCGCAACCTCCTCCTATTGCAATATTCTTTCCTTGTAACTTTGGAAAACCATTTCCATAAGGGCCTCTAATATCTAAATACCCCTTATTTATCTCAAATAATTTTTCTGTAAATGGTCAAACTTTCTTAACTGTAATCATCTTCTTTCCACTTAAAGAAAAT
>CAZENX010000074.1:0-4220 GCA_964513865.1 uncultured Methanosarcinales archaeon
CAATAGATGCGTATATGAAAGAGTAAGCTGTTCTGAAGAGTTCGGAGATAATTGGGCATGCAAAAATGGGGCTTGTGTTGAGAAAGATTGCAGCACCCCTTACGGAGAAGGTATTTGTCTGGATCCTTGCACAAGTTTATGTAAAAAAGGTTCTTGCGTAAAAGGTTATTGTCCTGGCGGAACATCAAATGTTTGCTGTGTTTACGTTAAATCGTAACATATATAAACCCTGTAATTAATTTTTTCTTTATGAAAAAAGAGCATATCATCTTTAGTGTTATTGTCCTGATTTTATTTATTTTATCTGGTTGTGATTTTCAATTTGGCAGTTCTACAGAATTTAATCCAGAGGTACATAAAGGAAGCGAAGGTTTAAGTATAGAGATTTTAAAAAATACTCCTCCTGATGAGATATATGAAGATGAAATTTTCAAGATTGTGGCAAGATTAATAAACAAAGGTGCTTATGCAATAAATAATGGTGTTGTTTCTTTAACCTATGAAAAGGAGTTTGTTGATTTACTAAGCAACCAAAAGATAACTTTTGATTTAAAAGGAAAGGATGTTTACAACACATATGATGATGAAGATTTAGCTGTATTTGATTTAAAAGCAAAACTTTTGGATCCTATGAGCGAGGTGCATACCTCTTTATTATTACTGACAAGCTGCTATGATTACGAAACTATTGCCAGTTTTCAAGTTTGCATTGATACAAACATATATCAAATAAGACCAGAGGATGAAAAGATTTGTACTGTAAAAGATTTAAGCTCTACAGGACAAGGCGGTCCTTTGGTTGTTACAAGAGTTGAGCAGGATATTTCTGGTGGGGAATATATTATACCACATTACAAGATTTATCTGCAAAACAAAGGGAAAGGAGAGGTTATAAAATATGGAAAAAAGGATGAGGCCTGTTCCTCAGTTGGGATTACAGGAGATGACTACAATGTTGTTGAACTAATTGATGTAGAATTTTCAAATTATAAATTAAGTAATAAAGATATAAAATGTACTCCTGATGTTGTAAAATTAAAAAACAGAGAAGCTATGATAAGATGTTATTTAGATAAGAATGTTATAAAAAACACTGATCCTAGCTTTGTGACATCTTTAAAGATTCATATAAGATATGGCTATACAGAAACAGAGTCTATGCTATTAGATGTTCTTAATGATGAAAGCAAAGGTGAAGCAGAAGAAGAAAAGATATATAATAAAGGAGATGAGCCTTGTATAAACAAAGGTGGAACATGTAAATGGATAGGTGAATATTGTGATGGTGAGTTTGAAGCAAATCTCTGCTTGAGTAACCCTTCTCCTAATTGGAAATGTTGCATACCAAACATATCTTAAGTTTTTAAAGCCTGTCAAAAAGAATATAAAAATAACAAAAAATTTATATAGATAGTATATGTAGAATTAGAATATGAAAAGAGTGTCTTTTATAGTTATATTTGTATTGATTCTAATATTTCTGTTTGGTTGTGGTCAAATAGGAGGGGACACAACTACAACAGAAGAAGTATATAAAGGAACTAAAGGAGTAGAGATGAGTTTTCTTCCTCAAACTCCTCCTGATGAAGTATTTGAAGGAAGCCCATTAATAGTTTTAGTTGAATATGCCAATAAAGGAGCTAATACAATTACAAATGGTGCTTTATATCTAACAGGATATGACTCTGCTTATCTATTTGACGGCTCACGTTATAAAGAATGGAGCTTAAGAGGATTAAAAGGAAAATCTATACTAAATCCTGTTGGGGAAGAAAAGATTGCTGAATTTAAGGATAATGAAGTAAGAAAACCAGATAATATAGATGAGTTTACTCAAAAATTAAAATTAACTGCCTGTTATGATTATGTTACAACAGCAAGTGCTCAAGTCTGTATAGATCCTGACCCTTATAACCTTGGAGGAGGCACAAAAACTTGCACTCCTGGTATAGTAACTCTCTCAGGAGGTCAAGGAGCTCCAATTGCTGTAACAAAGATAGATGAAAGAATAGCAGGAAATACAGTTTATTTTGATATCCATTTTAAAAACATGGGGTCTGGAGATGTTTTTATCGGAACAACAAGTCATTGTTATACCTCAATAAACTATGAACAGATGAACAGGGTCGTTGTTGATAATGTAAAATTATCAAATGTAAATATAGCTTGTGAACCTAAGCTCGGGGATCCTATAATACTAAACAACGGAGAAGGTTTTGTAAAATGTTATTATATTGGTGACTTGGGAGCAGATGAATATCTAACTACTTTAAATATTAATTTGAGATATGGTTACAGGGAATCAATAACCAAAAGTATTGATATATTAGATATCCCTGGTGTTCCTGAGCCAGGAGGTCCAAGTACCCCTAGCACGCCTAGCACTGGAAATGACCAGCAATATGTTGGACAAACATGTTATGATACAAAAGGAAGGGTTTTGGGTGTATGTCAATTTACTTCAAGTGCATGTTCAGGAGGTTATGTATCCGGGCGTTGTCCTGGCTCAAATGCTATAAAATGTTGTGTAACAGCAAATTGTTTTGATCCCTATACAAGCAAAAAATGTAAATTGGTTTCAATGTGTTCAAATCCAATACCAAATAAATGTCCTGGACCAACAGATGTTCAATGTTGTTTAGATTAAATAATCAAGAGGTGTAAAAATGAAAAACTTAAAAATTATTTTAACAATTTGTTTAATTAGCTTTTTGCTTCTTTCTATTAGTGGATGCAAGAAAAAAGAATCTGGAATAAGTCAACAAGACCCTTTTATTGGAGGAACCACAGGGCTGTTGTTGAGCTTTACAGAGAGTGCACCTCCTGAAGAAGTTTTTGACTCAGGAAACTATCCTTTTGATGTTGAAATAAAATTAGTTAATGATGGAGAATATGATGTTGCAAAAGAAAAATGCAGAGTAAAGGTAAAAGGGGTTAAGCCAAGTGATTTTGGTTTAACAGAGACTGATTTTATAAAATATCCTGATGATGATTTACTAGGTAAGAAGAAAGATGCTCAAGGCACAATAATAGAAGGAATAACAACATATGTAACTTTCTTTAACTTTAATTTCCAGGGGCAGGTGGCAGGGAATACAAATTACCCAATATTTGCAGATGTCTGCTATAAGTATGGAACAAAGGCAATGTCACAGTTATGTGTAAAAGAGGACTTGTTGAAGGAGGACAGCGAAGTATGTAAGGTTACAGAGAAAAAGAAGATCTTTAATTCAGGCGCGCCTGTTCAGATTACAGATTTTGAAGAGTCTGCTCGTGGCAGAGATAAGATAGCATTTACATTCAAAATAATACATAAAGGTAACGGAGATATCTACGGAAAAGATACAGATTGTAATAGTATAAGGTCTAATGAAAACAAGGTATGGGTAGAGGTTGATACAGATATTGAAGGAACTGAGTGTTCTGGGTTGAGTGAAGGAACTGCTACCTCTGGATATATTGTATTGTATGGAGGAGAAAGGGTAGTAAGATGCACCCAGCCTGTAACAACAGAGATAGATTATGTAAAGCCAGTAAACATTAACTTAGAGTATGATTACTCTGATGACATTTCTACAACCATTATAGTAAAACCAGTTAGTTAATTTTTATCTTTATTTTTCTTCTATTAAAGATTTAAATTTAAGATTCAGGCTAGAGAGTAGCTCTTTTTCTTTTTCTTCCTTTTCTTTTATTATTCTTTGTAAAGATTCTATCTTTCTATTTAAAAAATTGATATGTGACCTAAGCTCTACTTCCATAGTTGTGTTCTTTTCAATAATCTTTTTTAATTTCTTTTCATATTCCTCTTTTGTTTTATCTATCTCTTCCTGAGTATCTGAAGCTTTAAATTCAAGTTGGTCTTTAAGTTTTTTTAAGAGCGCTAAATGTTCCTTTGTTTTTTCTTCTAGCAAAGAATTTCTTTCTATTAATTCCTTATTTAATTTTTCAAGCTTATCTGCTTTTTCTTTAAATGCATGAAAACTTGTAAGATCCTCTACAGATTTCTTTTTTATCTCTTCTATCTTTTCATTCTGCTCTTCAAATAATTTTTCTTTGGCCTCTAATTCGTGTTGGGCTTCAATCAAAGAATCAGACATCTCCTTTAATTTTTCACCTAAAAGGGTGTTTTCTTTATTTAATTCTTTATTTTGTTCTTCTAAAGCAATAATTCTTCTCTTTAAAGAATCAATTGATTCTATAGTTACATGCTTGGAATC
>CAZENX010000075.1:0-4072 GCA_964513865.1 uncultured Methanosarcinales archaeon
GTATATAATGATTCAAATAAAACTCCAATCGCATTATGAATTTCTGTGATAGCAAGAGGAGTGATACCTCTTGATTCTGCTATAATTTTATCCACTCTTTTCAAACATCTAGCTAAATCACTCTTAAATTTATCAAATACAATCTTATCCGAATCTTTCTCACTTAAGATCCCATGAAGTTTTGAAGACAATATTCCAGTAAAAACTTCTATATTTTTTCTTGCATTCTGGATTTCATCAAATTTCTTATTTAGTCCCCACTCTTCCCTAATATCCAATTCCTCTTCAATTTCTTCTCCTAAACCACATAATTCTTTTATATCTATCTGACATTCTCTCTTTAGTTTTATCCAATTCATATCCATTATTCAAGTTTTTTTTCCTCAGGTTTTTTTTCCTCAGGTTTAGTTTCAACAATAATTTTCTCTGGTTTTATTATTTTCTCTTTCATCAACCATTTTATTGTCTTTTTCAATTCTTTTGTTGAGATTTGTGTTGAATCACTACCCAAATATTCAGCAAATTTCTTGGATATCTCACCAAACCTATCTTCATAATCCTCTAACTTATTTTCAAGAAGTCTAACTTTAGAAGCAAATTCTTCATTTTCTTCTACAAGATCTTTCATATTCATATGTATCTTATTCATTTTTGTTAATGATTTAGATAATTCTGTCTCAGCAGTATCAGCTCTTGTTTGATTAACTCTCTTTTGTTGTTTTGCCTTCTCCTTTTCTCTTCTTTCATCTATGTATGCCTTTTCCATAGTTTCAAGATCAGTCATTAAGGCATTTATTTCTTCATCTTTTTCTGCTAATTTATTTGTAAAAGTATCTTCAGAAATCTTTGTTTTAAAAGATCTCTTTCCATTTGCATCAATAATAATATCTGGAACTTCCCTTTCTAATGCATTCTCTACATATTTTCCTTCTTTATCAAGATTGACTTGTAAGAATCCCCTAGAAGCAATATAAGATAGTCCCTTATAATTTCTAAATAAGTCTTTTATGTTTTTTGCACTTAATAGAGGATTATTTGGTTTTACTATCAAACAAAACCTCCCATCCTTTAAGATTATAATATCTTTAAATATCCCTAGTTCTTTGCTTGAATTGTAAGTTAGAACTCTTATTGGCTTTCTTTTGTTTATCTTATCTATTTTTTCTACATCTTGAAAAAATCTTCTTAGACTAAAAGCACCGACATAATCTTGAAATCTTAATTTTTCTTCTTGCTCAGAAAGGACCTTAGCCATATTTATTTTTTTGCTATCATCTAATTCTTTTTCAAGAATCTCTTTTTCTACTTTTAATGCTGCTTTCTCTCCTTCTAACCTAAGTTTATCTTTTAGAAGTTTTTTATCTATATCTTCAATTTCTTCTGGTGGAATTTCTTCTTCTTCTGGCTTTGCTTTCTTTTTTTCTTTAAATTTTAAAAAAGGAATTAGTTTAGAAATATCTTGCTTTATATTACCCCAATGAAATTTCATTTTTTCTTTTGTTTTTCATCCCACTCATATTTAGCAGATTCATCCTCTGTTTCTCCATCACCCAAAGAGATATATTTTTCTAACTTACCAGTAGAGTATAAATAACCTCCACCAACAACTAAAATAATAAGTCCCCATAACCACCACAAACTAAATATCCATTTAAATATTCCACCTTTAATTTCCCAATATGCCAAAGGCAACTGACCATCTTCAGTCTCTACATAATAAAATCCAGAATCTTCAGGAGTAAAATAAACTAAATTACTTGTCCCAGAATTAATAACTTCTTTATTAGTCTCATCACCTTCTTCATAAAACCAAACAGTCCAAGGAGTATCTCTATTTAATTCTATATTTATTTCTTCATTTAAAGCTAAATCTGTTTCTAGAGGGATAGTTGTTATAGCTGAAATAGGTTCTGGTATAGTTAAATTCATAGAAGCAGGTTCATAATTAGCATGTGTTGCTCTTATAGCTTTTACACCATAACTATCAACTGTAAAAGAATTTCCAATTGAGGCTCCATTTAAAGTTACGATTGATTCGTTTATTATATTAACTCCATCTCCAATAACTGAAATGGTAACATTGTCTCCAAATATAGGGCTTGATGGAGTTATACCTAATACTAAAGTCTTTTTAGAAATTGTAAAGGTGTGGATATAATCATTATATCCAGGAGAACTTACTCTTAACTGGCTTCCTTGAATTGGATTAAAAGCATTTCCTTCTATTTGGGTTCCATCTAACCATAGAGTATAAGTTGTAATAGCATTATTATTTTTTTTATCTTTAACCAAAACCCTAACTTCTTGACTTGGTTGAATATTTTCTAAGGAAGGGAAGAAATCGACTGTTAGATTTGTACTTCCTGTAGGTAAAGTTCCTTGAATAACTCTAATCTCTTGTTCTACTGGTGTACCAATCACGCCACCTAATAATGAAGCATAAACTCTCAATATCGTATTTCCTACTTTAACTCCTCTAAATTTGTAAGTCCAAGTATCTGAACTTAATTCAACTTTTTCTCCATAAATAAATTCATTAGGTTCAATAATAATTTCTATATTTGGATCAACATTTCTTGCAACAATATTATAAGTTTCATTTAAGGCTATATCTTGGGGAATAGGATCAAAGATTGGGGGGGTTATAACATCAGGAATTGGAGTAGCTGTTCCAACAACTTGTATTTTAAAATCTAAAATATTAGAAATTACTTTATCTGTTTTTAGATCTATTCCTGAAATACTCACTTTTGGAGAATAAGTTCCTGAAGCTAAATCTTGGCTAGAGAATTCAATATCAAAGGGTACACTTGTACCTCCACTAATTTCTCCTGTGGGAATAGCCCCTGTTAATCTTAAAGGTTCCCATCCTGCATCACTTAAAACACTTCCACTGACTGAAATATCTGTGATTTCTGCTCCTTGAGAACATATAGTTGGGATTCTAAATGAGTAAGCTTGAGTATAAGTTGGAGTACCTTTTTTTATTGTATAGCTATAAGAAGAGGGGGATAAAACAATTCTACATTCCTCAGAAGTTTGTTGTTGTAAAACTCCAATATAAACTGGGATATATTCTGATCCAGTCCCATACCAAATTTTTCCTGAGTAAAGTCCAGGATTAGTTGTATCAGGAATATTATAATTAACTATTAATGTTTTACTTTCAGAACCACTAAAACTTAAAGAAGAAGGAGATAAAGATAAAAAACTGGCTACATTACCTTCAGTTGAAAAAGTTAAAGTAAAACTATCATTAACATCACTATTTGTAAAATCTATAGATGTAGAGGATAGAGAAACATTCCCTATCTCATAAGTTTTGTCTATGATTGTTGGACTTATTGTTAAGTCCTTTGCAACAACAATAGAAATTAATAAAAGTAAAAATATTGGTATAAAAATTAGTTTTTTCATTTTATCATAATCTCCTTTATTGTATTTTGGTTAAAAAATTCATCTAATTTTGGATTAGTTATTCCATATTTATTATAAATTATCTTTTGATTGATTAATCCTAAAGATAACATTAGAAGTGAGAGGATATATTCTTGTTCATTAGCATGAATAGATTTATGCTTTTTTAAAGTAATTAAACTATGGTTTTCAGGACTGAAAGCTAATTTTATTTGGTATGGATCTTCTAAATTAAATAAATGAAGGGGAATAATGTGATGGATTCTATATTCTTTAATGTTTTTGGGAAATGGTTTTAGATGTTCTATAATTGCTTTGTAATCAATTCCATATTTACTTGAAGAATAAATTTTTCCTTCTTTAGTGTACAATTTTAATACTTCTTGTACCCTATTCCTAAGTAATAATGAAAGATTATAAGCTCTATCAGTTCTATACTTTTCTTTACGCCACTTCTTCTGATATTCCCTTCTTTTTGGACTTCTATCTCTTAACCTCTTTCTTCCTTTCTGTATTTCTAATGGAACAAAAATTTTACCCTTTTTCCATGAAGGTTTACCTATAAAATGTTCTGTATTACTTCTTATTGGGATCTTAAACTCATTTAGGTATTTACAGATAGTCTTTCTACAAAAATTGAGAATCTTAGCAACTC
>CAZENX010000076.1:0-4005 GCA_964513865.1 uncultured Methanosarcinales archaeon
GAACCATACTCAGATTACATTAACACCATTGCAGGTCAGGACCCTGGGAATCATAGATTTTGTGATATATTAGATAAGATAAAAATATCAGTAGTGCCTATACCTTACGAGTTTGAAGTAAATGGGCAAAAAGATACTGCAAATATAGGATATTACCTAAAAGACAGGAATATTATAATATTAAGTTTTAATATATTCTATACTAATTTAAGATTAGGCACAGATAACGAAGCTCTTTTTTTAATATTAAATCATTTAAATAAATGGGCAAAAGAAAACAAGATTAAGAAAGTAGATATTAAAGAAAAAATAAAAGAAAAGATTATTGATAGGTTTATAGAGGGTATAACTCGCCGTATTTTTGAATTAGATACGATTAATAAAGAATTAACTAATGAGATTAAAAGCATTAATGAAAGTGTATCAGAAAAACTAAAATTAATAATTAAAAATAATGTGGAATCTGAATCTCTTGAAAATTTTGAAAAGTCATCAAGAAAGAATATGTTAAAAGAGATAGAACAAATAAAGACCTTGCCTTTTGTAAAAAAATTAGAACTAAAACCAGAGGGTATTGTTATAGATCTGGATGAGGTTAAGATAAAGCACTTAAAAAAGTTTGTAAAAATAGGAAAATTTATTTTGACATTAAAACCTGAATCATTTTCATTAAAGAACAAAAAACCATTAATAAAAAGAACTATTTTTTCATCCTCAGAAAGAAAAATAGTAATGCACCATCCACATGTTAGGGGTGAGGGGGTATGTTTTGGAGATAATGGCTCAATTATAAGAGACCTGCTTGCTAAGATGGAGTTTAAAAAAGCAGTGTATCTTGTATGGATGTGCCTCAAGGGATACTCTCCTCGTGATAAATATTACACAATAGCATACTGGACAGGCAAAAAACCACTAATTGAAAAAGTAGGAGATTAAAATGCAAGCAAATATACCAATACTAATGAAAAAAGAGTTTAAAGAAAAAATAGACTGGTTTGTAAATAATTACGACAAAGAGATAGCAGGGTTTATTACTGGTAAAATAACAAGCTCAGGAATAGTTCTTAAAGACTTATTAATCCCAAAACAAGTTGCTGATTCTACAAATATAGACATAACAGGAAAAAACTTAATTTTAATGAGAAAAGAGTATGGGAATAGATGCAAGGAAATAATAGGTCACTGGCATTCTCATCATAGTATGGGTTTAGGATGGTCTCAGAATGATTTAAACTTCATTAATCAATATGCAAACCCAAGAGATATAACTGTATTTGTATTAAGTTCAAGTGGAGAACATAATGTTAGAGTTGAGATTAGAAAACCATACTTCATAAGCTTAGACGAGATTGACTATGAAATAGAAGAAATTGATTCAAAAATAGGAGAGAAGCTTAAAAAAGAAATTAAAAAGAAAATAACAGAACCACAAAGGGTGGTTTCTAACCAGCCAACTTATTATTATCCTGACGAGACCAGAAAAAAGGTTCTTAAAGCTTTCTCAACCAAGATTAAATTTTATAATAAGACCAACTTTGTAAAAGTAGTTGATATATACTGGTTTATTGCAGAGGGTATAATGAGAGAGTTTGATAATGATAACCCCATAGTTACAGATTATGAAGATGGGTTACATAGAGAGATTCTTTTCAAACCTGCATCAAAAGAACAGGCATTAGACCTCATAAAAGACATAAAAGAATTTGTGGTCACTATGTTCCCAAATTACTCATCTGATGAGGATATAATAACAAGGAATTTTTAAAAATGGATTTTACAAGACAAAAAGATATATTTAACCCAGAAGCATCAGGCATTAATATCAAAATATTAGGAGTAGGATCAGTTGGTTCATTCCTTGCTTTAACTCTTGCAAAAATGGGAGTTAAAGAGATAAAAATAACCGATTTTGATTCTGTTGAAAAACATAATATACCAAATCAGTTTTACAGAGAAGATGATGTTAAAAAGAAAAAGACAGAAGCATTAAAAGAGATTATAAAAGAATTTACAGGTCTGGATGTTGAATCAGAAGACAAAAAGATTTTAAGACATTACGAAGAAGATTTAAATTCAAATTCCATAGTGATGCTTTGTGTTGATAATATTAAAACAAGAACAAGGGTATATGAGAGTATTAAAGATTACCCAATAATATTAATAGATACAAGAATGGGAGGAGAAGAGTATCAAATCTATACAATAGACCTGAGTAATGAAGAAGACAAAAGGAGATATGAAGCGACACTTAAAAGGAAGACAAAAGAAGCTCCTTGCGGGCAGAAAGCTATAATTTATTGTATTCTCTCAATAGCAAGCGAGGTTTGCAATATTGTAAAGAAGATTGGAAACAGAGAAACATATCCGAAAATTATAAAAAGAGACCTTCATACTTATAAGATACTTTCTGATCAAAATGAGTGAAGATATTAAAAAATTAAATGAATTAACCAAAACAATTCAGACCAAAATAAATGAGTTAAAAAGGTGTTTTGTCTGTGGAAGAGATGATTTACTCACTCAGCATCACGTAATACCACAAAGAATAAACAGACCTTTCTTTAATTTTAAAGTTCCAATTTGTTCTAATTGTGTAAGGATAGTTCATACAAATGATGACTTTGTGGCAATATTAAGGAGAATGTTTTTAAGATAAATAAGAAGGAGGTAAAAAAATGAATTACTTAGCAAATGCAATCTTTAACTTGTTTTTAGGCACCCTCTTTGGTATGTTAGGAGGTTGGAACAAAAAAGTTTTATTTGCAATATTGACTCTTGGGTTAATACTTTGTGTAGCAACTGGATTTATCTTAAGTGTTGATAACTTAACTGGAACACTTAAATGGTATCAGCTGTTATTTAATGTATTTTTTGTAACAATAGGGTACTTTGCAGGAGAAACAATATACAAAGGAATATTTAAACCAAAAGAATAAAAATGGAAGAATTAAATGAGATGTTAAAGCTTCAGAGAAGACTTGACAAATTATATGAAAAATTACCAGAAGAGGTAAGAGACACAGTTTCTAAAATTGTTGAGTTGGAGATATTCCTTGAGAGGGAAACAGGGAGATAAATTAAAATGTAAGGAGGTAAAATGACAGAAAAAGAAAAGAAACTCAAAGAATTGAAAGAAAAGATATTGAAAATGTCTAAGCAAGAGTTATTAGAATTGAAATGGAAAGGTAAAATAACAGATAATAATAATTGTTCTCATTGTTCTGGTTGTTCTGGTTGTTCTGGTTGTTCTGGTTGTTCTGGTTGTTCTCATTGTTCTGATTGTTCTGATTGTTCTTATTGTTCTCATTGTTCTGAGTGTTCTTATTGTTCTGATTGTTCTGATTGTTCTGATTGTTTAAATCAAAGAGGAAGAAAATATATGATTGCTAATGTCCAGTTCAGTGAGAAAGAGTATAAGGAATGGAAGGAGAAAACTAAATTAAAATGAAAACTAAAGAAAAATGCATACATGAAAGTTCAATCAGATGTAATGACTGCGGAAAGGTTGTTATCTGTGATGACTGTGACGAACAGGAAGACTATCATAGTGTTAGAGATGAAATATGGTGTGAAAAGTGTTTCTATTCAAGAGGAGGAAGAATTTCTGATACTGGCGAAAGCACTTTTGAAAAAGAAACTGAAGAGGAAAAACAAGTTCGTGAGAAAGAAGAAAGAGAAAAAATATACAGAAAATATCCTGTTGAAATAAGGCATGAAGCAAGACATCTAATTCTGGGGAATGGGTTCGCGTATAATATTGAAGCTGTGGAAAAAGGAAGAGATGTTTGGGATTTCGGAGGAGTGAAGACAGAGCATGTTTCAGTAGAGGAATTGAAAGAAGACATAGATGAGTGCGAAAAATGGACACAAGAAGAAATAGAAGAATACAAAGAAAATGCAAAAAATAATCATATAGATTATATGAGGAAAATAGAGTTATGAGAACTAATTTAAAATGAAAACAATAAAAGGCAACTTAATACTGAAAAAGGATACAACTTTTAA
>CAZENX010000077.1:0-2650 GCA_964513865.1 uncultured Methanosarcinales archaeon
CTTAATAACTTCATAATATCACCTCATTGATATCAATGAATCTGAATTTTTTAAAGCTTTCTATAAATCAGGGCTTTTTAAAACCTATATATTTTTATATTACAATTATTTTCTGAACATTATCATGATGCCGGGAATTAATCCGAGACAGATGCGCCAGGCTATGAAGCGCATGGGAATACAGCAGGAAGATTTAGATGTAAAAGAGATTATAATGAAATTAGAAAATAAAGAATTAATCTTCAAAAACCCACAAGTAGCAAAAGTAAACATGATGGGGCAGGAAACTTATCAGGTAGTAGGTGAAGCAGAAGAAAGAGCAATAGAAGAAGAAATCTCAGAGGAAGACATAAAAACAGTGATGCAGCAGGCAAAGGTAAGAAAAAAAGAAGCAGAAAAAGCATTAAAGGATTCTCAAGGAGATATTGCAGGAGCCATACTTTCTTTAAAAAAAGAATAATAAGAAATATTTATATATTCTTTAATTATCCTTTTACTATGACACTTGCCAAAGTAATTGAAAAAAACACAATTAAATTTCAAAAATCTTTAAGCTTAAGTGATACAGAAGATTTATTGCTTTATATTGCGATACATTTACCTGGAGAAGTTTCTTATACTACTACTTACAAAAATGTTGTTTATAACAGAAAAGTTGTTAATTCTTCTCCAGAAACCGAAGAAGCACTAGGTAAGAAAAGAATGAGTGTTTCTATTGAGGGAATCATTTCAGGTCGAGATATCAGTACTTTTGATCATTTTAAGTGTGAACCTTCAATGAAAAATCCAGTTTTATTAGATTCAATCAAATTTTTCACAATACCAGGATATGACCTTAATGATTATGACCCTAATGTAGTTAAGCTCTGGGCAAAGGTAGGAAAGATGGTTTCTAATTATTTTGAATCAAAAAAGATTAAGTGACTCTTCAAATTTTGATTATTAAACTTCAATTCCTATTAAAACTGCAATAAAAACGAAAGCTTTTTTAATTTTGGTACAATTCATTATACTATGGAGCAGTTCCAAATAGCAAGAGATAATGCTATAAAAAAATTAAAGGTTGCAGACCATATGCTTACCATTACTTACCAACTAGTTCAAGACCCTAAATTACTTTTGGCTGTTTTAGAAAACATATTCTCTTCAATGGAGATGGCAATGAGCTCTGTTTTATACTATGAAAGATTATTCAAAAGAATTCCTCCTTTTCAGGAATCCTTTGAAGCTAAACTTAATATGTTTAAAACAAGGATTCAGCCAAAATATAAGATAAGTGATGATTATATAAAAATATTGCAGGACCTAAGAGAGGTTATTGTAGAGCATAAAAGGTCACCAGTAGAGTTTGCCAGAAAAGATAAGTTTGTTATATGCTCTGATAATTACAAGATGAAAACAATCTCTATACCAGAAATAAAAAAATATGTGGCAAGTGCTAAATTATTTATACAAAATACAAACTTTATTGTAAGTAAAAATGAAGGAATCTTTAGATCAAGCTAAGGAAGAACTGAAAAGAGTAGATCACCTTATCTATGTTAGCTTAAAATATACTAGAACAGTTGATGTACTGATGAGCATAATAGATAGGATGATTAATGCTTACGGATTTGCAATAGATTCTTTACTAAAAAAAGCTCAGGAAGACAAAAAGATTGATAAAATACCTGACAGGGAATTATTAAAAGCAGAGCTGGCAAAAAAGGTTTATGATGAAGAGGTGGTTCAAAAGAATGTTAATATATATTTGTTATTCAGAAAATTAAAGAATGTTGAATATGCAAAAAGCGATGAGTACAGAAGGCATGTAGCTATGACATCAGAGGTAGATGGAAAGATAATAAAGATTGATATTGATTCAATAAGTGATTATTATAAAAAAATACAAAACTTTATTAAATATATTGATGAATTAATATATGAAGAATAAAAATGACAAGGTTTATTGCAATTACATCTGGTAAAGGAGGGGTAGGAAAAACTACCACAAGTATAAATCTTGGGACTGCTCTAACTAATTTTGGAAGAGATGTAATAGTTCTTGATGGTAATCTAGGCACAGCAAATGTAGGGCTTTACTTAGGAGCTCCTATTGTTCCTGTTACTTTACATGATGTAGTTAAGGGAAAGAGAGATATAACAGATGCAGTTTACATACACCCTTCTGGCTTAAAGATTATTCCAGGAAGTATATCAATAGATGAGTTAAAGAAAGCCAATTATAAAAAATTGAGAGAAGCTCTGGCTAAACTGCTTGGAAAAGCTGAAGTTGTTATTTTAGATACTCCTCCTGGTTTAGGAAAGGATACAATAGCTTTATTAAAAGCAGCAGATGAGGTTATAGTTGTTACACATCCTGAGCTGCCGGCTGTAACAGACGCTTTAAAGACAATAAAGATGTCAGAGAGGGTAGGAACAAAAGTAGCAGGTGTTATTTTAACCAGAGTGAAAAATGACAGAATAGATATGAATGTAAAAAATGTTGAGGCAATACTTGAAAAACCTGTTATAGGTATAATACCGGATGATGATGCGATAAGAAAAGCAGTAAGAATGAAGCATCCTGTTACTTACACCCATCCGAATTCAGCTGCATCTATTGGATTTAAAAAACTAGCAGCCAATCTTCTTGGAGAAAGGTATGAAG
>CAZENX010000077.1:2660-3991 GCA_964513865.1 uncultured Methanosarcinales archaeon
GAATGACTGGTATATTATAGGTGGCTACTTCCCTTAATAAAGAGAGATGGTTTATATAGTTATATTTTAAAATTATTGGGTCTAAGATAATGGCAGAGACTTTAAGAGAAAAACTAGAAAAAAAGGGTTGGAGCAAGGAAGAGATAGATAAAACCTTAAGGATATTAGAGAAAGCTGAAGAAAAGAAAAGACCTGCCATGCTTATATTGGACAAGTTGGTTTACTGGGTTGCCTTGTTATTGGCAATAGGAGGAAATTTTGTGATATCTGTTGTTTTAATACCCCTTCTGCTGACAATTCAGTCTGCTACTGCTTTATATTTTATAATCTTTATTTTGGCAATAGCTTTTGGATTATTATTCAGTCTACTTCTGGGAGACATTGGAACATTAAACAAACAAAGAATGGTAGTAGCAGGAGTATTTATACCTGTAATTGCTATAATAAATATATTCGTTGTTGTCTATATTGCAAATTTTATTTCACAAAGATTTGAGGAATTTACACTTCACAACCCTTATATGGTTAGTATAATATATGTAATATCTTTTTCTTTACCTTACCTAATCCAGAAAATAAGAAGCAAATATAGATAAAATGTCAGATTTAAAGGAATGGACTATAAACTTTGTTAAACACAAAGACATATTTTCAAAGAGATTAATAGATTTTAAAATAGAGAAAGATGTGATAGAATTTAACTTTAAGGATAAAAAGCATTTCTATGTAATAATGCCTTTTCTGGATAATAACACAATCAGACATATAAAAAATGAATTTGTTACAATAGTCTGCCTGAACAAAAAGAAGAACCTTAATTTCTTAAAGGCCAACTGGAATGTTTTCATTAAATTCAATAAATTGAATTTTGTTTTTGTAAATCTAAATGTGAATGAAAAATGGTCTATAAACCCAAGTGTTCATGAGAAAATATCAGACAAAGAATCTTTCTCTGAAGGTTTGAATAGTATGTTTGAAAGTGTACAGGAAGTTAGGTAATTAATATAACTTTTTATATAATTTTAACTTAATTATTCTAGAAGAAATGACAAAAAAATCTTTATTTATTCATCTTGATATAAAAAATTACTATGCAAAATATGAACAATTAGAGTTTGAGCGAAAATATAAAATAAAAGCCCCTCCCCTTGTTGTTTATAATGAACGTTTTGATGAAAAAAAGAAGCGTTTTTATAAGAAGATTATAGCTACTAGCAAAGAAGCTAAAGCATTGGGTATTAACAGAAATTCTTCTGTAAGTTACGCAGAGAAAAAAGGAGTAACAACAGTTAAAAGTAGATTACCTTTATATCGGGATAAAACAGATCAGC
>CAZENX010000078.1:0-3870 GCA_964513865.1 uncultured Methanosarcinales archaeon
TGTGAAAGGATTTTGAAAAAAACAGGTACAATTTATCTACATTGTGATTGGCACGCTTCTCATTATCTTAAAGTTATGATGGATGAGATTTTTGGTTACAATAATTTAAGAAATGAAATTATTTGGTGTTATAGAGGTGCAGGTTATCCTAAAAAAGATTTTGGTAAAAGACATGATACAATATTTAGATATACAAAAGGTGATAAATATATATTTAATTTAAATGATGTAAGAGAAGAATATGCAGAAGCCACCATAGAAAGATTTAAACACCATATAGGAAATATAAGAGCTGGAAAAGATTTTGGGCTTCAAAAGTTAAATCCAAGAGGAAAGCAACCTGATGATTGGTGGCAAATCCAACCAATAGCCCCATCTGCAAAAGAAAGATTAGGTTATCCAACACAAAAACCAGAAGCATTAATGGAAAAGATAATCAAAGCTTCTTCAAACCCCACAGATATAATTTTAGACCCATTTTGTGGTTGTGGTACCACATTAGCTGTTGCTAAAAGATTAGGTAGAAGATTTGTTGGAATTGATATATCAAGAGTAGCATGTGATGTAACCAAAAAAAGATTAGGAAATAGTGTTAAAGTTATTGGAGGAGAAACAGAAAAAGAATTATCAAAAATGAACCCTCACGAATTTGCAAGATTGGTTATTGTAGAAAAAATGGGTGGAATAGTAAATCCCAAAAAATCTGGTGATTTAGGTATAGATGGTTGGATTGATTTTAAAACAATACCTGTTCAAGTCAAAAGATGGGAACATAAGATTGGAAGACCTGAAATTGATAAATTCAAAACAGCTATTGAAAGAGACCACAAAAAAGAGGGGATAATGATTGCAAGAGATTTTTCAAAAGATTGTTATAGTGAAGTTGCTCGTATTGAGAAAGATAATAAAATAAAGATTAAATTAAAAAAATATTTAGAAATTTTTGAACTTTAATTTTTTTATTAATTTATATCCAAAAGACTTAATAGCTCAAAAGATTGATGAGGAGGTTAATATGGGAGAAAGAAAAGATAATAATGTAATTTATTTATATGATAGATATTGTGAATTGCCTAAAGAGATAAAAGATTCTTTGAGTTTTGGTGAATATATAATTTCAAGTAGACTTTTAGATATAGAAGATGCCATAAATAAAATAGATTTTTCACAATAATTTTTTTATTTCAAAAAGTGACGTTAAGTTAACAGCTCATTATTTTTCTGGAATTTTAAAGAACAAGAATCTTTTCTTGGGCTTGATATCTAAAACGTCTCTTATCTGTCTTATCTTTTCTTTAATTATTTTATATTCTTCATTTGATTCAATCTTCATTTTTAATGTTATCTTTAGATGGTCTTTTATACTTTTAATATTTATAGAAAGCATGATAACCTTCTCTTCTGCTAGCATATTCAACAAATCCTCTATTAACCCAATCCTGTCTTTCACATGTACCTCTATTGTCTTTATTGTTTTATCCCTTGATTTCCATTTTATTGGAACTTGTCTATTATTCCTCAAAGTAGCAATATTTTCGCAATCACTTTTATGTATGGTAATAGTACCATCTTTCATCACAAATGCATTAATAGGGTCTCCATATTGTGGATTGCAGCATTTGGATATCTTCAGAGGTTTATTTCCTTTATAATCCAGAAATTTAGCAAGGTTTATTTTATAATCTTTTTTTTCTTGAGCTGTCCTTATGGCTTTTGCATCCTTTTCTACAGATATACCCAGTCTTTGCTTTATCTTTGCTTTAGCTCTGTTTGTTATAGCAAAACTTAGCCAATTTCTGCTCGGCTTAGCGTTCTTCTGGGTTATTATACGAATAATGTCTCCACTGTTTAATTTTGTGTTTAATGGAACAATCTTATCATTGACCTCTGCTTTTGAACAATAGTTACCTATATCTGTGTGAACCTCATAAGCAAAATCTATTACACTTGAGCCTTCTGGTAATATAATAGGGTCTCCTTTTGGAGTAAATACTACTATTTCATCTTGGAATAGATCTATTTTTAGGGATTCAACAAAATCTTTGCTTTTTGACTCACGTTTCCAATCCAGTATCTGCTCTAACCAAGCGATTCTTCTGTCAAATATCTTATCCCTTTCAGTTCCTTTATACCTCCAGTGAGCTGCAACACCATATTTAGCTTTATAGTGCATCTCTAATGTTCTTATTTGAACCTCAAGAATTACCCCAAAAGGTGTTTTTACATCTGAATGTAAGCTTTGATATCCATTTGGTTTGGGCTTAGCAATATAATCTTTAAATCTTCCTTGTATGGGTTGCCATATCTGATGTATAGAATTTAATGCTCTGTAACATTCAGCAACAGAATCAACTATGACTCTTACTGCTATAAGATCATAAATCTCATCAAATGTTCTGTTTTTTTCTTTCATCTTCTTATATATACTGTAGAAGTATTTTGCTCTTCCGGAAATAACAGCATTAATATGGTTTTCTTTTAATTTTTCCTCTAGAATTTTTATTATCTTTTCCTTTTTTTCTTCTCTTTTTTCTCTTTTTTCATTTATTCTGTCTTTTATTTCATTATATGCTTTTGGTTCTAGATATTTAAATGCCAAATCTTCCAGCATTCCTTTCATAGACCACATTCCAAGCTTATGTGCAATAGGAGCATATATATCCATTGTCTCCTGAGCAATCCTTTTTTGCTTGTCCTCTCTTAAATGACGCAGAGTCTGCATGTTATGCAGTCTATCAGCTAATTTTATTAAAATAACACGAACATCTTTTGTTGTTGCAAATAGAACTTTTCTTATGTTTTCTGCACCATAATCTGCTCCTGTTTTGAATTTAACCTTCATTATTTTGCTGACTCCTTCGACTAAAGAGGTAATCTCCTTTCCGAATTCTTTTTTTATATCTTCTATAGATATCTTTGTATCTTCTGTTATGTCATGAAGTAAAGCAGCACAAATAGTAGGAACATCCGCATGCATCTCTAATAATATCCTTGCAACCTCTAATGGATGCTCGATGAATTCTTCTCCTCCCTCTCTTTTTTGTCCTAGATGCACCTTTTTTGCAAAATTATATGCTTTTTTAATTAGATTAATATCAGCATCAGGGTTATACTTCTTTACTTCTTCTGTAATTTCCTCTATTTGGTTCATATAATTTGAAAATGTTTATATAGTATTTAAATCTTTTTCGATTTATGAAAGTCTTAGGCATAGAATCAACTGCGCATACATTCGGGACAGCTGTTATAGATAATAAGAAAATATTATCTAATGTTAAAGATAGCTATTTTACTGAAAGAGGAGGCATGATTCCAAGCAAAGTAGCAGAGCATCATGTTGAGGTTGCTGATAAAGTTATTGAAAAAGCTTTAGAAAAAGCTAAAGTAAAGTTAAAAGACATTGATTTAATCTCTTTCTCACAAGGTCCTGGTCTTGGGCATGCTTTAAGAATAGGGGCAATTGCAGCAAGAACATTAGCTTTAAAATTAAATATCCCAATTATCGGAGTAAATCATTGTATAGCTCATCTTGAAATTGGAAGATTGCTGACAAAAGCAAAAGACCCTGTTTTATTATATGCTTCTGGAGCAAATACCCAGGTAATAGCATATGAAGGCAAAAAATACAGGGTTTTTGGAGAAACTCTTGATATGGGGATTGGTAATTTTCTAGATTCCTTTGCTAGATTTTTAGATTTGGGCTTTCCAGGAGGACCTAAAATTGAAAAGTTAGCTAAGAAAGGAAAATATGTTGAAATACCCTATGTTGTTAAAGGAATGGATGTAAGCTTTGGAGGAATATTGACAAATATAAAGCAAAAATACAAAAAAGGTGTGAAGAAAGAGGATTTATGCTATTCTGTTCAGGAA
>CAZENX010000079.1:0-3739 GCA_964513865.1 uncultured Methanosarcinales archaeon
GTGGTTTTCTTATATCGCTTTGTCTATTTTTTTCAGAAAAATATTGTGCGACTAAGTAATCCTTCACCCCAATGAAATAAGCAATATCTATAGGACTCATTGGAACTTCTAAGGAATTTTCTATTAAATACTTCTTATCTTTAGGAGTTGTTCTTTTTTCATGTGCACCGTACATTGGTTCAAGACCTACTCTTTTTAATATTCTTTCTATACTCGTAATTGGAATATTAGTTTTTTTAGATAATATCTTAAGTGATAATTTTTTGCCAGAGTCTAAAGCATTTTTATAATATGTAAATAATGGAATAAGCTCTTCAATAGTGTATCCACGTGAATCAATAGAAAAATCATATTCTATAGCCTTTCTTTCTGCCCAATTAGCTTTTTTATACATTATGTTAAAAAGAAGAGAAACAACAGTGTGTCTTAACTCTTTTTTTTCTATTTTATATTTATTTCTTAATTGTTTGTGTTCTTTAGTTTTTCCTTTCTTGGCTACATATTTGTGTGTACCTTGTCTTGAGATACGCCATAACTCACCTAGTTCTTGATAAGTTAACGTCCCCCATTCTTCTCCTTCCAAAAATTGATCTCTTTCTATATTCCTTACAACGCTTTTGCTGCTCATATAGCCACTAATAATAATTTATATATAAATTTAAGTGTTATAATTTGCAAAACAAATAATTTTCATTAAATTTATATACTACTATTAATTTGATTTTCTTAGGGTGGTTATTATGAATGGGGTTGACAAAGAAAATATGGAAGCTGTTCTTGATGATTTTCCTAATCAGATAAAAAAAGGTATTGAAATATGCGGAGAGCTGAAAGTTAATAAGGAAATAGACAAGATTGTTTTAGTTGGAATGGGAGGCTCTGCTTTGGCAGGAGAAATACTGAAATGCTATCTAAAGCGTGAATTAAAAATGCCTTTAATAATAATAAAAACATATTCATTGCCAAAGTTTGTTGATAAAAAAACTCTCGTAATTGCTTCCTCTTACTCAGGGAATACAGAAGAAACAATATATGCATATAGGGAAGCTATCAGGAAATTCATTCCGACAATAGCAATAGCTTCAGGAGGGAAATTAGAGGAGCTTTCAAAAATAAACAAAACTCCTTTAATAAAGCTTTCTAAGGGGATACAGCCAAGATTAACTATTGGATATTCATTCTTTGCTTTACTCAAACTATTTGAGAATTCTGGCTTTATAGCATCAAAAAAAGAAGATACTAAAAAAACAGAAAAAGCTCTAAAAAAACCAATGTTCAAGGAAATGGCAAAAAAACTTGCTGAAAATTTAAAGGACAAGATACCAATAATCTATGCAAGCGATGACTTAAGCTGCGTAGCGTATAAATGGAAGATTGACATGAATGAGAATACAAAGATACATGCCTTTTGTAATGTAATACCAGAGATGAACCATAATGAATTGGTTGGATATACAAATATCAAAGGAAATTATTATATTATTATTCTAAAAGATGATGAGGATTTTGAAAGAATTAAGAAGAGGATAAAGATAAACAAGCAAATAATCAAGGAAAAAGGTATAGAGGCAATTGAAGTTGAGATTAAAGGTGACTGTTTCTTAACAAAGCTATTTTCAGCAATATATATAGGAGATTGGGTTTCATATTACCTTGCTTTAGAATATGGAACAGACCCAACACCTGTTGATATAGTAGAAGACCTAAAGAGAAAACTAAAATGAAGATAATAGCTGTTGATATAGGAGGAACAAAGATAACCTTTGGTATAGTTGAAGATGGAATTATCAAAAAAATAGTTAATATTCCAACAGAAGCTAAGAAAGGACCTAGGTATATAATAAAAAAGATAATAAAAAACATAAGCAAGATAATGGAAAAAGGTGTTAGAGGTATAGGAGTAGGTTGCCCTGGACCATTGGATTATAAAACAGGAATTGTTTCTCCTTCTCATAAACTTAGGGGGTGGAGAAATATTCAATTAAAAAGAATTCTAGAAAGGAAATTTAAGCTGCCTGTAAAGGTAGATAATGATGCTAACTTATTTACATTAGGAGAAAAAAGAGCGTCTAATATAATAGGAATCACTCTAGGAACAGGTGTTGGCTCTGGTATCATAATAAACAATAAATTATATCATGGAAATGAGTTTGCTTCTGAGCTTGGTCATATGATTATAGAAGCAGATGGAAGAGATGGCCCTGTTGGAATTAAAGGTTCTTTTGAATATTACTGCTCAGGACCAGCAATAGAAAAAGCTTATTTTGAAAAAACAGGGAATAAAAAAAGCATAATAGATATTGCTGAAATGCAAGACAAAATAAGTTTGCAGGTTTTAGATGAAGCTGCTCATTATTTAGCAATAGTTTTAACTAATATAAAGAACATCTTTGATCCTCAGCTTATTGTTATTGGTGGTTCGTTATCCAAAATAGATTATATGATTGAAAAAGCAGTTAATGAAACAAAAAAGATGCCTTTTAAAAGCAAAGTAGTTATTGAAAAAGCAAAAAACGAGCATGCTGCTTTGTTGGGAGCATACAGGTTATTCTCAGAATAAAAACAAAAAGTTTATATAGAAGTAATATTAAAATATAATATAACTCGGAGGAAGTTAAAATGAAAAAATTTTTGTCAGGGCTTAAGAAAAAGATTGCTAAACAGGAAGAACCTGGAGATGAAGAATATCTTGAGCTTGATACTGAATCTGAATATACAGGTTCAAAGATTATTGTTAGGCCATTTATGATTGAAGATTTCTCTGATATTAAACCTATCCTTGATTCATTAAGAGATGGACAAACAATTGCTTTAGTTAATATTAAACCTTTAAAAGACAAAGACCTAGTAGAATTAAAAAGAGCAATAAACAAACTAAAGAAGACATGCGATGCAATTGAGGGGGATATAGCAGGCTTTGGTGATGATTATATTATAGTAACACCACATTTTGCAGAGATTTACAGAACAGAACAAAGCAAAGGCGTGAAAGAAGAGTAAAATTCTTAAAATAAAAGATTCATGAGATTAAATTAGAGGTAGTAGTATGGCTAAAGAAGAAAAACTGGAAAAACAAACATGTCCTATGTGTAAGGCTAGAGCTATGACACTATCAGAGCATGAAAGGGAAGTACCTCATTTTGGCAAAGTATATATATTTAACATGACTTGTTCTAATTGCAAATATCATATGGCAGATGTTGAAGCAGTAGAGAAAAAAGATCCTTGTAAAGTATCTATCCAAATTAATTCTGAGGATGATATGAACATTAAAATAGTTAAATCAAGTAATGCAATTGTTAAGATACCCAGAATATTAACTATAGAACCAGGTCCTGCTGCTCAGGGATATATAACAAATATTGAAGGACTGCTGAATAGAGCAAAGCATGCAATAGAGCTAGCAAGAGAAAATGCAGAAGATAAATCTGAGCAGAAAAAAGCTAAAAATTTACTTAAAAAAATACAGAAGATTAAATGGGGGCAAGAATCTATAACAATAAGCATAGATGATCCTAGTGGTAATTCTGCTATTATAAGTAAAAAGGCTATTAAGAACTAAATAGATTCTTTACTAAATCCTTTAAAGGATAATCTAATCTTGCTCCAATCTTTTCAACTACTTTTGAAGATAAAAAAGAAGCAATTCTACCACTTCTTTCTAAACTATGTCCGTCTGATAAGCCATAAAGAAAACCAGCAGCATACATATCTCCTGCACCTGTTGTATCAATTGCAT
>CAZENX010000080.1:0-3658 GCA_964513865.1 uncultured Methanosarcinales archaeon
AAATAGAGATTATCCTTAATTATAACACCTATAATATCAATGGAACAGAAGAGTTATTTAAGGGACAAAGGAATCTATTGATAACATATATAGGAGATGAAGATGATAAAAAGATTATAGATTTGACAACCAGCAACTTGCCTGAAACAACAAAAGAGGTTTATAAGTATGAAGGTTAACCTTAAAACAAATTTCAAAAGTAAGAAAGGACAATTTTACTTAATGACAGCAATAATTTTTTGTAGCGTGATGTTTATACTTTTATATAATCAACAACCTGTTCCAAAGGTAAATCCAGAGTTTGAAGCTTTGTATAATAATTATATTTATGAAGTTCCTATTGCAATAAACAATGCTCTTTACGAAAACAAAAACCTAAGCAGAAATTTTGATAATTTTACATCTGATTTCATGGCATTTGCAAAAAAACAAAATATAGACTTCAGGGTTTTTTATGCTTTAGTTTATGAAGATAAAATAGAAGTAGTTAATTATTTAAAGCATAGTGTTAATATTACAAATAGCAATTTACTATTGAATAGCTCTCAAAAAAGGGTTTTAAGTAAGATGGAAAATTTAACTATAGATTATGAAGGAAGCACATATACATATAATATAACAGATGAAGATATTCAATTTAAGATTTTAGCAGTAAAATGAAACAAAATAATAAAATAATTAAGATATAAACCCAAAAAATGAGAATCAAAAACAAAAAAGGGGTTAGCCTGTATATAAGCTGGATATTGTTAATGTTACTTATCATATCCTTAAGTGCTCTTATGTATAACTGGTATAATCAAAGAGCAAAAAGATCTGCAGATGTACTAAAAGAACAATCAACAGAAGATGTTTGCGACAAGGTTGGTATTTTAATTAAGTATTTATGTCAAAATACACAAACTTTAAATATCAATATCTCCAATAAAGGAGATATAAAAGTAAATCAACTAGTTTTTGGATTAATTAATATATATAAAGACCCAGAAACAAAGAAGGTAAATATAACCATATACCCGGGAGAAACTGAGCATTTAGAAATAATAAAGCAAGGTACCTTATATCAGGTTGATGTAACTCCCGTAGTGGTAGTAGATGGTATAACAAATGTATGCTCAAATAGTAAAGTTTTTAAAAACAATATAGCACAATGTTAAAAGAGGTGACCAAGTGAATAACACAAAATCAAGGTTTCTAAACAGGAGAGCTATATCCCCCTTAATCGCAACTGTTATCTTAATAGCTTTTGCTGTAGCTCTGGGAGCCATAGTTATGAACTGGGGAAAAACATATGTTGAGGAAGAGATGGAATCAAGTAGAACAGAATTCTACGCTATAAAAGAATGTGAGAGAGATATAGAGCTAAAGATAAAAGAAGTCAATAATAAACCACAGCTTTGTTATAATTACAATGAATCTGAAACAAATCTTGAAATTGATTTTATGCTTGAAAATACAGGTCCAAGAACTATAGAAGGTATCAGAATAACAGCAATAGGAGCTGATCAAAGTATTAATAGTACTGGCTCTAATTTTTTGATTGAAAACACCTCTATTGTGCCAGGAGGTGCATTGAGAAATGTAACCAGGTTTGTTGTATCCTCAACCTTTGGCTCTTTAGTCCAGGTGGAGTTTACAGCGTTTTTAAATACAACAGGTTCAGTAGAAAGAACTTTATGTTCTAAAAAATCTTTAGTTAAGACAGATCTTGCTACATGCTGAGGTAAAAAATGAGAGAAATAACTAGAAATGAGGAAAAGGCATTTGATATTATTATAGAAAAATCTAGACTTAATAGAGAAAAATCTGTTTTAGTGTTAAACAAATCTTTATTATTGTATTTTACCTTTCTATTTGTTGGGGTTATAGGTTTTATATATGGCTATGATACAAGTTTTTGGTTGAATATTCTAATAATCATGGGTCTTTGTGTTCTTATAATAGGTACCTTGCCTTATATAAGAATAATATATGAAGAAGAGAAAAAATTAGATAAATCTTTGGAAGAACTTAAGAAAAGAAAATAAATATGAAAAATAAAAAAGCTATATCACCGTTGATTGCGGCTGTTCTTTTAATAGCTTTTGCTGTAGCTCTGGGAGCTATAGTTATGAACTGGGGAAGAACATATACACAAGAACAGATAGATACAGCAACAGAAAGGTCTAACGAAGAGCTCGAATGTGGTTTAGATGTAGAGCTTGCAATAAAAGAGGTTGCAGGAGAACCCATGCTTTATTATACAAATTCAACTGGTAACTTGACTTTTATGGTTGAAAATGTCGGCAGAAAAACAATAAATTCTCTAAGAGTAATAATTATAGGTCAAGATAGTAAAAATGTAAGTATAACTGACTTAAGCGATTCAAAGATAGTTCCAGGAGGTATTTTAAAAAGAGACATTATATACGATAATGCCTCTATTGACCAAGTTACTTTTATCCCTTATTTAAACACTACTGGCTCAACAGAGCCAACATTGTGTACAAGGAATAAACTTGAAGAGAATGATATCCCAACAAAATCATAATAAAAGAAAAAAAGAATATGTTAAATGGTGAAAATATTACTCGTCCAAGGAGCAGAAAATATGCAATCTTTATGTTCTTTATATTTATAATTGCAACTCTTATGATCTTGCTTTGGGCTTATAACATATATCAAAAAGGAGTAGTTGCTACAACAGGAGAAGAAAAAGAATCAACAAGTTGCTGGTCTTATGTTTATGAGATAAAAGATATTCATTATGAAGATAATGTTCTCTCCTTTAATCTGGAAAATAAATTTTATAGTGATAATAGAATCTCAAAGATAACAATAATAACGAATGATGGAAAAAAAGAACAAAGCTTTCCTGCAATATCAAAAGGGGTTACCAGGTTAATAAAGATAGAGGATATAAAAATAGAGAATTCATTTGTAGCTTATCCTGATGAATGTGTTAATCTAGCAAAAGAATATGTGGCTGAATAAAATATTGAACAAAATGTTGGATAAAATGTTTAATAAAACATTGAATAAAATGAAAAGAAAATCACAGTTATGGATATCAGCAATATTATATATACTGGTTGTAGTTGTAGCTTTAACTTTAATCTTAAGCGTTGGCATACCTATAATAAATGAGATGAAAGAGAAGATTGCTTTCAATAAAGCAAAGGATACTATGCTAAACTTAGACCAACACATAGTTGATATTGCTTCTGAAGGTGAGGGTAGCCAAAGGGTTGTTCCTATTGAAATTAATGCTGGCAAATTAAAGGTAGAAAATAATCAGCTAATCTGGGAGTTAGATACATCTGCAGATATTGTAACAAGCAGAACCAAGATAGATGTTGGAAATCTGGTTATAACTTCTAATGCAAATGTTCAGGCAACCACCTATACGTATGATGGTCAGGATGGAAGCTTTATTTTAGAGACAGAGCTCGGAGCAACTGATGTTAGTGCAGGAGACATTTTTCTAGTGAACATATCAAAGATAGGCTCTGAGCAAAATTGGACATATATAAATACCTCAAGCTTAATAAATTATATACAATACAAAAATAATACAATCGATGGCACATTCTCATTTTCAATAAATGATAACTCTTCTTCAGCTGAAGGAACCGGGTACACAAAATTAAGCCCTTCTGGCAATAATACAAACTTAGGA
>CAZENX010000081.1:0-3591 GCA_964513865.1 uncultured Methanosarcinales archaeon
CTTAACTGTTAATTTGTACACCCCTTCTCGTGTCCTTTCTGCTCCTATAACCTCACATCCTGTTCTGATACTTACCCCTTTCTCAATATTTTTTTTTTCTAATAAATCACCTAGTAGATCTGTATTAAAAACAGGCTCTGGTACTAAAAAAGAACCACTAATGGTTTTCCTTGATAATATATCAGGAGATGGCCATTTAATTGTGAAAGGAATCCCAACTTTCTTACAAAATTCAATATACTCTTCTTTTGTATTGTACGAACCTTCTTTAGCAATTGCATAATAATTCTCTTTTGGGTAATACAATGCCATAGGATATTTATCCTTAAAGTATTTAAGCCCCTTAATACATTCATAGGCAGTATCTATAGACCTAGGATAATGATATCCTAAATGAGCCCTGTTATGTGTCGCACCTGAAGCTCCTTGAAATTTTTTCTCTTTCATCTCTAGCAAAATCACATTCACTTTACTTTCTACTAGAGTTATCGCTGTTGTAAGTCCATGGATTCCTCCTCCAATAATAACAATTCTTTTCTTCATTTTGTATATTCTCTTATATTAGGATATTGGAAGTTTTGTTTTTAAGTTTTTGCATTTTTTTTTTATAGAAATTATTAATCTCTTTTTACATGATAAATATAAGTTTTAGTTACATTGTTGTAATACACTAAAGGAAATTTCTGAACTTCTTCATAAAATTCATTAGGATACGGAGATTTTTTACCTTCAAAAGCACTTGAAATACTGAAATCTTGATTTACCCAAATGTATGAAACATTGTATTTATCTAAATCACTAATTGAGCTTATATTATAACCTTGATAATAAGTTATTGTATATTTATTAAAATTATAAGCAAAGCAATCATCATGTGTTACAAGTAGAACACTATTCTTTGGTATATAATCCCTAACCCATTTAAAATCATTATTATAAAAACTCCACATGTTTTTCACAGTTAACGCCTTTGTAAACTCTACAAACACAAATCCGACCATTACACCTATCACCAAAATTACGAATATTTTCCCAACTTTTTTTCTTAATATTTTATCAAAACCAAGAGCCCACATGATAGCAAATATTGGGAATATAGGCATCAGGTATCTCATAAATATCCATGTAAAAACCATTTTACCTGAGAGTGTAATCATAAAAAAAAGGAATAATAAAAAAGAAAGCAACCATACAAGCAATATCTTGTTCTTCTTTAATTTAAACAACCGTAAACCCTTGAAAATGGGAAATATAAAAATTAATGTTCCTACACCCCAAATTAATAATAGCAACTTCAAATAAGGTATATCAAACAAAAACAAATTCTGTAAATGACCTGAAGGAACACCAAAAAATCCTAAATACAACCTTAGGTATACTTCCGGTCTGAATATGTTTAAAAGACTGAAATAACTCACAGAACCCTCAATACCACCAAAAAACCTGCCATTATACAATAAGTTTCTTATATACCATAAAGAACCAACCATTCCTGAAATTAATGTCAATATTATCGATTTTTTAAAAAATAAACTTCTATTTTTTTTATAATGTTTGATATAAATAATAAATATTAGAATAGGATAAATAAAAATCCCCTGGAATTTAGTAAGCATAGACAATCCAGCTAGTATTGAAGAAAAAATTAATTTATTTTTTAATAAGTAATAAATACTCATTATAATTAGTAAGGTAACTAAAGGCTCAATATAAGGTATAGAACTGTGATAAAGAAAACTTGGAATAAACGAAAGAAATAATACAGAAAAAAAAGCAATTTTTGTGTTATAAAACCTTTTTGTTAATAAAAAAGTATAAACCAACGTTAAAGTTCCGTAAATAGGCGATAGCAATTTTATTGAAAATTCAGCTATATCAATATTAAAAATTAAATGTACAATTTTGTAAAAGATCGCCCCTAAAATATGAAAAAAAGGTGGAGCCCAAAAATAAACCCTACCAATAGGCTCAAATGCAGGTATTTTATAGTTTTCAGCTATAAATCTTATTACACTAATATGCCAACAAGCATCTCCAGTTACATAAGAAACAGAAGCTAAAGCAAATCTTATTAATAAACTTACGAGAATTATATAAAAAGCCCATCTTGTATATTTATCAACTTTTTTCATTATCCAACTAAACTACTTCACCTTTCTTAAACCTAAAATAAACTTCTTTAAGCTGTTTAAAAATTTTATCATCTTTCTCAGCTTTCTTAATCAAAGGAAACATGTGCTTTGGAAGAGTTGCATACATGATAAAAGTTCTTTGCAGTCCTTTAAGCTCTTCTTTTGAAAGCTGAGGCATATCTAACAATGAGTCTAACCTATTATCTCCTGCCAAAGATTTTTTCTTATAATAACCTTTTTCTATTGCCACTTTGTATAGTACAGTTCCCCTATAAGGGTTAAAGATGTTAACCATAATACTATCAGGTTTGAGTTCTCTATTAAGGTTGATTGTGTCAAAAATAAGCTTTCTTGTCTCATCAGGAAACCCTATTATATTGTTTGCAGAAACTCTTATCTTAGACTTTCCTAATAGCTTAAATGCTTTTTTTAAAAGCTCATTGCTCATATGCCTATTGAGCTTTGTTCTCCTAAATTCCTCATTACCTTGTTCTATACCAACACTCATACTCACACAATTAACTTCCTCTAGCTTTCTAATTTTCTCTTCAGTAATTGTCTCAACTCTTGTGTTTATCCAAAAGGGTATTTTAAATTCCTTATATGATTCATAGAATTCTTCGAATTTTTTAGGTGGCATTCCAAGGAAATTTTCTGAAACAATATAAAGATAGCCAAGATTGTATTTTTTAACTTTATCCCTGATTTCATCCATAAAATGTTTTATACCCTTAAATCTTAAAAATTTACCTTCACCCACATATAATTTTTGATATGCATCGTTTACACAGAAAGCGCATCTGTTATGGCAACCACGGGATAATTCAAAATTCCCTGTTATGCTTATCTTACCACCCATCGGCTTAAAGAAGCGTTCTTTTTCATATATTGACCAATCCTGTGAGGGCAAGGTATCCAGATCTATTAAAGGCCTTAATGGGTTTTTGATTATATTACCATCCTTGTCTTTTACCCACAGGTTTTTAATTTTTGAGTAGTCTTTGTTATCTCTTATAGCATCTGCCAAATCCACCATCGCTCCTTCACCTTCACCAATACACAATATATCAACACAATCCTCTTTTATTATATCATCTGCAGCAAATGTAGCAATAGAACCTCCCACAACTTTAGGGATTTTAACATCTTTTATACTTTTAAGTAACTTTAATGCTATTGGATAAGTTGGTTCAACAGCAGAAACACTTATAAGACTTGGTTTATACTCATTAATCATCTTCTTAAAATCTTTAATCATGTCTGTTTTTTTCTCATGTATCCCATAATCCTCTAGATTTGTTTTCATCACCTGCAATGTCTCTGTTCTTGCGTCATCACCGCTCTTTTCCCTCGTCCTGTAAAAAGTGGTATCAAAAAGTTTTGTTTTATGACCAGACCTTTTCAAGCATGCTGATAAGATAGAGATACCTAAGGGAATCAGATTGTCCATAAAGCTGTT
>CAZENX010000082.1:0-3554 GCA_964513865.1 uncultured Methanosarcinales archaeon
GTTTCATCTGCTCATGGTGCATCTCTATGGATTTAACTTCACCTGTTACACCTTTTCCTTCTCTGGCTGGTACAACCACAACTTTGTCCCCTACTTTCATTATACCAGTTTCAACTCTGCCAACAGGAACAACACCTATACCTGTAATGTTATAAACATCCTGTATAGGTAATCTTAATGGGAGCTGGGTTGGCTTTTCAGGTGATTTTAGTTCATTAATCGCCTCAAATACAGTTGGTCCTTTGTACCAAGACATGTTTTCTGATTTCTTGTAAATATTATCCCCTTTTAAAGCAGCTGCTGGAACAAACTGTATCTCTTCTGCTTTATAGCCAACTGTCTTTAAAAGCTTGGTTACATCATCCTTTATTTTGTTGAAAACATCTTCTTTATAGTCTTTCATATCCATCTTGTTAATAGCTACTATTAATTGGTTCACTCCTAATGTTTTACATAGGAATACGTGCTCTTTAGTCTGAGCCATAACCCCATCATTAGCAGCAACTACAAGCACTCCTGCATCTGCTTGAGAAGCTCCTGTAATCATGTTCTTAACGAAATCCTTGTGTCCAGGTGCATCTATGATTGTAAAATAGTATTTGTCAGTTTCAAATTTCTTGTGGGATAAATCTATAGTAAGACCTCTTTCTCTCTCTTCTTTTAGATTATCCATGACAAAAGCAAACTCGAATCCAGCTTTACCAAGCTGAGTTGCCTTATCCTTCAGTTTCCTGAGAGTCTGCTCATCAATATTTCCTGAATCATAGAGTAATCTACCTACCATAGTTGATTTTCCATGATCAACATGTCCTACAAATACCAGGTTGAAATGTTCTTTTTCTTTTGCCATTTTTTAATTTCCTCCATATTTTTAAGTTAAACTTGATGTACCAGCCTTTTTAAAAGCCAGTAAGCAAAGTGAATTTTTTTCTATTTATAAGTTTTTTCTTTTTACTCCTCTATCTTAAGCCCTTTCCTTTCCCTTATCTTCTTTATATATTTTTCCTGTAATTCATGAGGTAGTTTTTCAAAACTCTGGTCTACTAAGTAAAAGTTGCCCCTTCCGTTTGTTGCAGACCTTATCTCATTGCTTAGTCCAAACATCTCTGCAACAGGTAATTTGCCTTTTACAGTAATATGAACTCCTTCTTGTTTCATATCCAATAATTGTCCTCTTTTATTGCTTATTAATTTTGAGATTTCTCCCATGAAGTCAGCAGGAGCTTCAAATTGTAAAGTTTGTAATGGCTCGAATAATAATGGGGCGCCGGTTCTAAACGAACCTCTTATACCTTCTCTGACTGCCGGATAAACCTGAGCAGGACCTCTGTGGATAGCATCCTCATGCAGTTTAGTGTCTGTTAAAGTCACTTTTAGTTTTATACAGGGTTCTTTTGCAATAGGACCAAAACTCATAACATCTTCAAACATATCCATTACCATCTCTATAACCTCTCCTATATGAACCTCTCCTCTTGTTCCATCTATTAGTATATTCCCTTTGAAAACATCTTTTACTTTTCTTGCTTTTTTTGTATCCATTCCAGCTTCTTCTAAAGCTTTCCAGAGCTCCATATCCTTCTTTTTTATTCTGCCTTCATGTATCTTTTCCTGTTTTATAGCCTGATAAATAGCCTCACTCAAGGGCTCAACCTTAAAGTAGAATTTATTATGCTTATTAGGAGATTTTCCTTCTGCTGTTTGTCCTGCTTTTGTAACTGTTTCTCTGAAAACAACTATTGGCTCACTTGTTTTTACCTCTACATTCTTCTCTGTTTTTATCCTGTTCTCAACTACCTCTAAATGAAGCTCTCCCATTCCACTCACAAGATGCTCTCCTGTTTCCTCATTTATTTCCACAACAATTGAAGGATCCTCTTTTCCTACCTGTTTTAAAACCTCAATCAATTTTGGTAAATCTGATGGTTTTGAAGCTTCTATTGCTTTGGTAACAACAGGCTCGAATAGGTGCTTTATCTTTTCAAAAGGCTCAATTTCATTAACAGAAACAGTTTCTCCAGGATAAGCATTCTTTAAGCCACCTACCCCAATAATGTTTCCCGCTGGAACATTATCTACTATCTCTTTTTTTGCGCCATTGTATATATAAACCTGCTGAACTCTCAGATTAGCTTTTCTCAGGTTCAGGTATATATCTGTTCCTTTCTTCATTGTTCCTGAGAATAATCTTCCTGCTGAGATCTCCCCTGCCTGGGGATCAACAACTACTTTTGTAACAACAAAAGCCAAAGGTCCCTTAGGATCACAGTTTATTAAAGATTTTCCTAATGGGCTTTCCATGTCACCGTGCCATATCTTTGGTATTCTGTATTTTTGAGCATCTACTGGATTAGGGTGATGCCTGATAACTGCATTAAGCAAAACTTCATGCAGAGGTGCTTTTTTCTTTAACTCTTCCCAGGTATCATTCTTATAAGCCTCAATTACATCTTTAAAGGTGATGCCTTTCTTTTTCATATAATCCAATGATAAAGCCCAGTTATGGAACGCTGAGCCAAAACACACAGAACCATCATCTACCTTTACCTGCCACCCTCTCTTTTCATATTCTTCAGGAGCAATGCTTTTGATAAATTTATTGACATTATTTATTATACCTACAAATCTTTCCTGCATTTGTTCAGGAGTTAATTGTAACTCTTTGATTAATCTATCAACTTTGTTTATAAATAAAATTGGCTTTACCTTTTCTTTTAATGCCTGCCTTAGAACTGTCTCTGTCTGTGGCATAATTCCTTCAACTGCACAGCATAAAACAACTGCTCCATCTACTGCACGCATGGCTCTTGTTACATCTCCGCCAAAATCTACATGCCCAGGAGTATCCAAAAGATTGATAAGATATTCTTTTCCTTCTAACTTATGGACCATAGAAACAGCAGCTGTATCTATTGTGATGCCTCTTGTCTGCTCATCCTCATGGAAATCCATTAAAAGCTGCTTTCCAGCTAACTCTTCTGACATCATGCCAGCTCCTGCCAGCAGATTATCTGTTAAAGTTGTCTTGCCATGGTCGATATGAGCGCAGATAGCAATATTTCTAATCTGCTCAGGTTGTTTCATAATTCTGGTTACCTTATCAACCATCTTTTCTCCCATTGTCATACCACCTTGTTAGTTAATTATTTATAAAACATGCATGTCATGAACTGTATTGTAGCTGTGAAGCTCAGATTTTTTGAACCAGAGCTTTATCTCTTCTTTTGCCTCTTTCTTGTTTCCAGAGGCATGTATCAGGTTCTTGACTGCAATACCTTTTTTGTCAGCATAACTTGCAGAATGATGGGCAAAATCCCCTCTTATTGTTCCAGGAGCTGCTGATTTTGGTTCAGTGCTTCCAACTATCTTTCTGACAGTTTCTATAGCGCTTATCCCTTCTATAGCCATTGCTATTATAGGACCTGATGTCATGAACTTCTCAAGTCCTTTGTAAAAGGATTTTTTGATATGTGCCTTATACTGCTTCTTTGAAAACTTCTCATCAATCCATACCATCTTCATTCCTACTATCTTAAGCCCGGCATCCTCTAATC
>CAZENX010000083.1:0-3517 GCA_964513865.1 uncultured Methanosarcinales archaeon
GGATATGTGTAGTCATAGTTAGATACTAATTGTCCACTTACTGGTTCAAAAGTGAATGCTGCATCACTATAATAACAGATACCATCTTTTATTGATACATAAGAAGCGTCTGTTATATCTGAACCTGGTCCATCATCATTTTGTCCATGACATCTTCCTTCTAAATCAGTGTATGGGTCCCATCCATAATCTACATCTCCATCGTAATCATCAGCTCTTGCTGGGCTGCCTTCTGGTCTCCAGTATCTTGCAGCAAAGAATGAAAATTCTACATCTAATCCCTGCATATCGTTGTCTCCTACGTGTCTAATCACTTCTTTGTCATTTACAGGTATATCTATACCAATTCTTTTATTAATGTAGTTTGTGAAATAAACAGTGCTTCCCCCAAATCCGTCAAATGAGATACTGTTATCTTCGTCCCATGTCACTCCTGATACATCAGATACCGATGTTGAACTTAAACTGCCCTCAGCAGTTTTAACTTCAAATGGACTTTCAACATTTACTGTTGCTTTTGTTTTATTACTTAAATATGTAACTAATGCTGCACTTGTAAATACTGCCATTAATATCCCTATGACCAAAAGAACAGAAATCTGACGTCCAAACAATGTTATTTTTTTCATTTTATACCTCCTGTTATATTGATTACTTAGCAGTAATAAACTAATTATATATAAAGCTTATCAAAATTATTACTGGATAGTACTAAAATACTAATAAATAACTATTTAAACTTAAAATATTATCAGTTAACAAGAGGGTGATAATTATGCCAAAAAAAGCCAAGAAAAAAGCAAGCTGGGATGAAATAGGAAAGATGATAGGAGAAAAGCTGGAAGCAGAGTTTAAAGGAAACCATTATCATACATGGGAAAAGGTAAGAGTGTATCACAAGCATGAAGGAGGGTTTTTTGGTAGAGCTTTGTTTATAATAGGTGTCCTAATCCTGCTAAACATGCTTGGTATTTTAGCTGCAATTCCTGTATGGGTTCAGGTTTTAATAGGAATAGGATTTGCGTTCATGAGATTCTAGAATCCAAGAAATGTCCTTATTTTATCCCCGAAGAAGTACCAGATAACAACTAATATTATAATAATTATGATTATAACAGCAATTGCTCCGCCTTTTTTGTTTTTTATCATAAATATATTAAGATAAGACTATTATTTAAATTTTACTTTTCTTTTTTAGCTTATCAATCAAATCTTGTAATTCCTTGATTTGCTTTCCCTTTTTCAGGGAAGTCCTTAAAAGAACAATATTTTTTTCCTTTAACTCATCTATAACTTTATCTCTCTTTTTAATCTCTTTATGTAGAACCTTTATCTCATCTTGTGACTTCATAGCTCTTAACCTTCTTTAACAAATCAGAAGCTTTCTTATTTTTCTTGAAATGCTTTTTTACAGGTTCTAATAATTTGTTGATATAAACAGCAACTGCATTCTTTAAATCCAGAGGATGCAAATTTCCTTTAGCATATATCTTTTCAAGCTCAGGATAGCTTTTTATCACTAAATTACCACCAAACTTCTTAGGACGCTCTATTTTTAATGAATTAAACCTTTCAAATATTATGTATTTACAATACTCTAAAATTGGATTCTCTTGTATTTGCTTTTCTGGACAATAAGCTTTTTTGATTTTTCTCTCAACATCTTCTTTTGTATCTGTCATAAAAATAGCGGAATCAGGATTAGATTTTGACATTTTCATATCAATAGCTCTTTCAACAGCATCTTTTTCAGAACTGGAAGGCTCTACTAACCCCATAAGCATATGGTGACTTACTATAACAGGCTTCCAATAACCTAGTTTAGGACCAACTTCTCTAGCCAAAACATTTACCTTTCTTTGATCCATTCCTAATTGGGTAATGTCTGCCTTCAGATGAAAAATGTCAGCACACTGCATACAAGGATATAGTATTTGAGCAGCACTTAATGATTCTGATTCGGATCTTCCCATAATTTGACTACATCTCATAATTCTTTTTACAGTATTATTCCTAGCTATCTGCATTACCTTTTTCCAATATTCTGTATCCTTAACTAAATCAGAAACCCATATGAACTTTACATTTTTTAAGTCCATTCCGCAGGCTTTCCATACTTCTATATAGTATTTGCCAACTGTTTGTATTTTTTCAAGATTGCCACCCATCTTATTATTGGCCCAACTGTGCCAATCAGCTACAAGCATGATAAATTTACAGCCTGCTTTAGTCATTTTATTTATATTTATAGCTCTCAAAATACCTTGAGCAATATGAATATTACCAGAAGGCTCAAAGCCGTCATAAGCAACAGGCTTTTTTTTCTTTAGAAGTTCTTTCAGTTCCTGTTCTGTTATAATCTCCTCTCCAACCTCTTTTATCAAATTTAGTCTTTTTTGTATATCCATTTTTAAGAGTCCCCGTGCCCGGATTTTCAATGAATTTTGAACCAGGAACCTTTCGGTCACGGCTGATTGCTTTTCATACACTCTCATTGAGATAGTCGAGCAATATCTACAGCCGAACGCTCTAGCCGTTGAGCTACACGGGGCTATATCTGAAAAGAAAGTACTTATATTTAAATTATTTGGTAAAATAACTTAATTTACTAAATTAATAAACTTTTTATACTAAGAACAAATTAACTTTACTATGGAAAAAATAGTTTTCATGGTTTCAAAGTCAAGATTTCAAACAAAATATGGTAATTTTACTGCTTATGTTTATGAATGTAAAAAAGGGCAGCATCATATTGTTCTTGTCAAAGGTCATGTAAAAGGTAAGCAAAATGTTATAGTCAGAGTTCATTCTGAATGTCTGACAGGTGATGCGTTAAATTCTTTAAGATGTGATTGCGGGGAACAGTTAAATAAGGCTATGGAGATTATTGGTAAAGAAGGAGGAGTTCTTTTATATTTGAGACAGGAAGGAAGAGGCATTGGTTTAGCAAATAAGATAAAAGCTTATTCTTTACAGGACGGAGGAATGGATACAGTTGAGGCAAATGAAAAGCTTGGTTTTAAAGCAGATCCTAGGGATTATACAGTAGGAGCTCAGATTCTAGCAGACCTTGGTTTAAGTACAATCAGGCTTTTAACTAATAATCCTAGAAAGATAGAAGGGTTAAAGAAATATGGGCTTAAAATAATTGAAAGAATTCCTATAATAGTAAAACCTAATAGATTCAATAAAGGATATATCCAAACAAAAAAATCTAAGCTAGGGCATATGATGGATGAAAAGGGAATTGTTAAAGGCTAGTTCTATACTAAACAGTTTGGAGGTAAAATATCACTTTACAACAAGAAAATAAAGGAAAAATAAATTACTACTTTTATGTATAATCTTTGATAAAAATGAATAAAAATTAGATAAAATCCGATAAACCCAAATTTATTTCTTTTATTATGGAAGATTAGAGCTTTTTTCTTAATAATTCATATTAAAATCATTCACAAAATAGTATTTATGTCATGGAAAACCAAACTTGTAGGCTATATAATGTTAGGAGCAGCTT
>CAZENX010000084.1:0-3432 GCA_964513865.1 uncultured Methanosarcinales archaeon
GAATTGAGTATTAGTTCTTTTAAAGTCTCTGATTTATTTTTATACTTTTCCTCAAATATGTCCCTTAAATTTTTACCATCCTTATTTCTTATATTACTCTCTAATTTCTGTGAGTACCTCATACCATTCAAAAAGAATTCATCATATTCTTCACCTAAATCAATATCTAGAGAAATAGCACAATCAATAAACTTATTGTTTTCTTTAAAAAAATATCTATAATTATCATCAGGGAACATTGTGATAAGATAATGTAGTTTGTCATCAACTTTTGTAACGGGGTTTGTCAAAAGGACCCATTTATTTTTAGAATCTCTCCTATTTTTAGATCTGCTGCCTTTTACTATACTAACCTTACGCATAGTAGTATTTTCATCTATCATTTTTGGATTTAAATAGTACCAATATATAAATCTTTCTATTTGTTACCACTTATTAGATACAATAATATAAAAACCCATAAATGAATAATTATTTAAATCTATTGAATTTAAAAATAAAAAATGTCAAAATTAAAAATAGGAGGGCAGGCAGTAATTAATGGAGTTATGATGCGTTCTCCTAAGTATTATAGTGTTGCAATCAGAAAACCAAAAGGAAAGATTAAAGTAAAACATCATAAGATCCCAAAACCAAAGAAGATTTTTAGATTGCTTTTCTTAAGAGGAATATATAATCTTGTTGATATGTTAAAGATTGGTTTAAAAGCTTTGAATTATTCTGCAGAAGAAGCAACTGGTAAAAAAGAAAAGGTAAAAACATATGAATTAGTTTTGATAACAATCTTAACAATAATTTTCGCTTTAGCTATTTTCAAGTTTATCCCTCTGCTAACAGCGAGATTTTTTGAAAGAACATTTTCAGTTGTAGCAGAAAACTATCTGTTGTTTAATGTAATAGATGGAGTAAGCAAAATTGTTGTATTTATAATTTATATATTAGTCATATCTTCTATGAAAGATATAAAAGAGATATTCAGATATCACGGAGCAGAGCATAAAGCAGTAAACTGTTATGAAGCAGGAAAAGAATTAAATGTAAAAAACTGCAGGAAGTTTTCAAGATTAAATCTAAGATGCGGCACCTCTTTTTTAATTATAGTTTTAATTATCAGCATATTTGTTTATGTCTTTATTCCAAAAGAATATTCCTTTTTTATGAAATTTATATTAAGAATTTTATTATTGCCGATTATAATAGCTGTTTCATATGAATTATTAAAATTATTTGACAAATTCAAGGATAAGGCAATTGCAAAAATACTTTCTCAGCCAGGCTTATTAATTCAAAGACTAACATGCTATGAGCCAGATGATAAGCAGATAGAGGTAGCAATAAAAGCTGTTGAAGATATTAAAAAATTAGAGAAGGATTAATCCATTAATCTTCTAAACTGCTCATGGGTTATTAAACTCTCAAACTGCAGATTATCGATATTCTTCTTAAACTCGTCAAATGATGATTTTTTGGCAGAAGCCCTGAATTCATTTATTATTTTCATTATGTCTCTTAACTGAATTTTAAATTCATTTTTTAGATTAGCTAAATCTTTAGAGATTAATTGAAGCTCATAGTTAAATTGCCCGATGTTCTTTTTCCATTGTTCATTTCTGGTAGATATCTCCTTATCCATTTCATCAGCTCTTTTTTGGATTAACTTTATCCTGTTAGAAACAGAACTTACCTGTTCTGACATCTCCTGCATAATGTTTTGAGGAATTTCTGCTGGCATAATACAAAAATAACAAGATGAGTATATAAATATTACTCAAAGAACTCCTGCAAGGCTTTTTGCTCTTTTTTCTTTTCTATTTTCTCCTTTTTCTTTATATCCTTTTCACTTAATATAAGATAACCATACTCCCCGTCATAACCTGGCTGTATCTCTATTTGGCTCTTTCTATTCTTTATTATTGTATCTGCTATTCTTTCATCTGTAAATTTTAATAGCTCTTCTTTTTTAGCATTCAGCAAAACATTAAATTCATCTTTAAGATTCATAACTAAATTATTGTATTCATTCCATGTTTTTTGTGAAGCTATACCTGAATTTACCAACTTTGCCAGAATTTCTGATAAAGGAATGATTCTCTTAAAAGGAACTGCTTTTTCTAGCTTGAAACCTTCAGGTCTGTCTGCTAATTCCTCAACCCTATGTAAAACCCCTATAGTCAGCTTTCTTCCGCAAACAGGGCAAATGTCTCTATGTTCTAAAGATTCTTTTGGAGAGAAAGATATATTGCAGTTTCTATGGCCATCGTAATGGTATTTTCCATAGCTAGGGTCTACTTCAATAGTTTCTTTAAATCCCTGCCTTGTTCTTATGCTTTTTATCAGGTTTTTGTAAGTCAGATTATCTATTTCAAAAATGTTGCATTCCCTTCCTAATCTCCAAGGCCAGAAACTATGAAGGTCAGAGTTAGAGATAAGTGAATATTTATCCAATGCTGAAACCCTCCAGTTCATCTCAGGGTCAGAGCTTAAACCTGTTTCTAAAGCAAAGATATGCTTTGTCTGATCTTTAAAGCATTCTTCTACTGAATCAAAACCTGATTGAGAGCCAAACAAACCATACCATGGTGTCCATACATGAGCCGGTATAATCTCAATATCATCTGAAATATTCTTCATCATCTCAACAAACTGAGGGCAAGGTATATTAAAGATAGGCCTTCCATCATAATCTAAGCGACCGTTCCTTGTAAGAATCTCATTTATCTGCCCGACTATCTCAAGATTTGGAGCTAATACTATCAAATGAATCCTTCTCCCTTTATTATCCTGAGAATACATCAAAGAGATTTCTGTTTGCAAAACAAAATTAAAACCAGTAGCTGTCTTTAAAATTCCAGAACCATCTTCTTTTAGTTTTTCTTTTAGCTCTTTAATCCATTCAGGATGAGTAAAATCTCCAGTACCTAGTAAATTAACTCCTTTTATCTTAGCATATTTTTCCAAATTAGGAATACTTATTTCTTTACTGGTTGCTCTGCTGAATCTAGAATGGATATGCAAGTCTGCTATAACTTTCATATAAAAAAAGATTTTCTGCAGATATAAAAAATTTACTGAAAAGAGACGTGTTTACTTTAAGATAGAAATCTATTTAAACTAAAGAGTCTGAATTATTAAAAAATAGGGGGTGGTATATTTGACAGAATATAATGAGATGGTTGCAAAAGCAGGTTTGAATATAAAAGCAATTAAACTAAATCCGGATAAACCTTTTCTATGGGTTTCGGGTTATTCAATGCCAATATATAATGATAATAGAATGTTTTTATTTTACCCTGATTTAAGAAGATTAATAATTGGAGGGTTTGAGAATATAATCAGATCCGAGTCAATCCCCTTTGATATTATTGCAGGAACATCTACTTCTGGTATTCCGTATGGAATGCTTTTAGCTGATAGATTCAATTGCCGGTTTAT
>CAZENX010000085.1:0-3232 GCA_964513865.1 uncultured Methanosarcinales archaeon
GATAAATATAGTAATTAAAGGAGTGTTAAGATGCCACAATTAGAACAAATCATTTCTGGAGGAATAGTATTGGTAGTAATTTTAGCAGTACTGGCTTTACTTTCAATGTGGAAGAAAGTTCCCCAGGATAAGGCACTGGTAATTACAGGTTTGAAAAAAAGAGTAATTTCTGGTGGTGGGGGAATAGTGGTTCCTATTCTGGAAAGAGCAGATAGAATTTCTCTGGAAAATATGAAAATTGATGTTGCAGTAAATGGCGCATTAACAGAACAGGGTGTTGGAGTTATAGCTGATGGTGTTTGCGTTATTAAGGTTAAATCCGACAAAGAATCAATTTTATCAGCAATGGAACAATTTAATACCGGTAATGAATCAAAGACCATTAATGTTATTATAGATACTGCAAAGGACGTTTTAGAAGGAAAGCTTCGTGAAATTATCTCTAAAATGACTATGGAAGAAATCTATCAGGATAGAGAAAAATTTGCCGGTGAAGTACAAAAAGTTGCTACATATGATTTATCAGCAATGGGCCTATCGATTAAAGCGTTTACTATTACCGATATATCTGATAATAATGGTTATCTAGAAGCTTTGGGTAAAAAGAGAATCGCCGAAGTTAAAAGAGATGCTCAAATAGCAGAAGCAGAGGCTTCAAAACAAACAAAAATTAAAACTGCCGAAGCTGATGCTCAAGGTGAACAAGCGAGAATTAAAGCTGAGACTGAAATAGCTGAATTTAATAAGGAAAAAGAATTAAAGGTTCAGGCATATTTGCAAGAACAGGAAACTAAAAAAGCCGAAGCTGACCAAGCATATAATATAAGATCAAATATTGCAAAAAAAGAAGTTGCTGAAACCGAGCTTCAAATTGAAATTACTAAAAAGCAAAAAGAAATTGAGCTTGCAAAACAGGAAGCTTTAAGAAAAGAAGAAGAACTTACTGCTACAGTAAAAATGACTGCTGATGCAAAAAAATATGAAGCAATGAAAGAAGCAGAAGCAAGAAAATTTGAAGAAATTCAAAAAGCAGAAGCTTATGCAACTAAGATTAAGTTAGAAGGTAATGCTAAAGCAGAAGCAGTCCGTGCAGAAGGTTTGGCAGAAGTAGAAATCATAAGGGAAAAAGGACTTGCTGAGGCTGAAGCTATGACTAAAAAGGCAGAGGCATATAAACTTTATAACGATGCAGCTATAGTTCAAATGATAATTGAGCAGCTTCCCGGAATCGCTACATCAATCTCTAATCCATTATCTAAAACTGAAAAAATTGTTGTTATTGATAATGGAAATAAAGATGGCAAAAGTGGAGCAGCAAAAGTATCTGGTTATGTCACAGATATAATGGCTCAACTACCTCAGTCCATTGAGGCATTAACTGGCATGAATATGCTGGATTTGATTAAAAAAGGTAAAAGTACTTTGAAGGATATAAAAATTGAATCAGATGAAACAACTGAAGAGATGACTGAGGAAAAATCTAAACAATAAAAAAACATTGTGTAAGTCTAACTAAGATGAGATCTGGGGACATACCATCTGGATAATAAGAATTGCTTATTAGGAGGGAATTTCACCAAGTCTCATTTTATTTTTAGGAACAAATACCTATATAACTATAACTTAATTACCGGTCAAACTATAGTAATACTACTATTTCTTTAGACAAGATTGACTACATAATTTAAACTGAATATATGATATCCTTAAAATATATAGCAGTCTATGACTGCGAGGCTAGAGGGAAGAGGCAATAGGTTATAGGGAATGTGAGGATAAAAGAGAATTATCCTATTGTCCTGGCTCAAAAAGAAGGAAGATGAGAATTATGAAAACAAAGGATATCAAATTTGACTTTTTTCCTGAATGGTATTTAAGTGAAAAAGAGGCAGAAGATACTATAAAAAATCTTAATACCTTAAAGGAATTAAGTTACTATTTAAAAAATAATGACGAATATATAAGAAGAATTGCAATTTTAAGAATCCAAGAGCTAAAATTAAAAGATGCAGTTGATTTATTAATGGGAAATTTGGATGATTTGATGGAGAGCTCATTGAATAAAACTTTGGCTGCCTGGACGATTAAATCAATATGTTTAAAATGGAATAAAGAAATAATACTCTTTAATAAACTTTTATATAATTTTACAGGTAAAGAATCATTTGATGATTTATACTCTATTGTGTTATCTGATAATTTATCTTCAATTAAGTTCAGATTTTCTGAATCTATTATAGATTCAAACCTATTTTTCCAGAGCGAAGATTCTAAGCCAATGGAAGATACAAATATTGATACTAAGTTCCCAATAAATGAATGGTGTGCTCAACTCTCAAAAAACTTTTTTTCTGAATTTAAAGTTAATTTTAAAAAATTAATAATGAAATCATTTGAAATGGGTAAACTGTTTTTGGTTTTTATATTGAATGCTTTTAAATTTATCTGTTTAGCCATTAATAAATATGTATTCTATAACTTTTTTGCACTACTATTATTTATAGGTAAAAGCATTGTAAGTGTTTTTCCTAATATGTTTAAATACATAAAAGGTAGAAAATTTAATAAGTCAAGCTCTTCCTCCATGCCTATAACAAAATATAATTATCAAAATAATTCAATATATAAAAGTAGAAAGATTTCGCTCTTGACTGCCATTAAATGGGTGTATACAGTAGTTAAAAATATTGTTTACAATTTATTTTATATTGTTTTTTTGCCATTTAGAATTATCTATAGAAAGAAAATTGTAGCCGTAGGTTTTTTTATAGCGTTCTGTATTTTTATTTCTTTTACTTCGTCAGGTAAAACATTTAATTCAAGATATTTGCATGTTGATATTATAGAAGTTGAAGATAAGGTAAGTAGTATAGCTATGAACATATTTGATTATGGCAGCGAAAAATTTAATAATTTTAAAAAAATAGCAGGTGATTTTTTTGAATTAAATAATTCCCATGAAAAAGAAAAAATAATTACATCTGAAACATTGAAAAAATTTAGAGTAATTGCTCAAAGAGGACTGAACTTAAGAAAGAGTCCTGAGATTAAAACAGATAATATTATAAATGAAGTATTAAACTATAATTCTATAGTGTACTCTCTCTCAAAAACAGAAAAAGATACGAGTGGGATTATATGGTGCTACATAAAAACTCCGGAAGGTAATATGGGTTGGGCATCTGCAAAATGGCTTGAAGAAATAAATTAAACATTATATTATAGGTGGTGG
>CAZENX010000086.1:0-980 GCA_964513865.1 uncultured Methanosarcinales archaeon
GTATAAAATCAATTAATTCTTTTAATTTATCAAATTTCCTTCTTTTGTATCTATTAATTTAATATAAGGAATATTCTTCTTTTTCAAATCATCAATTAAATTTAAAGCTTTGCTTTTTCCTTTTTCATAATAAGGGAAAAATGATATAATACTCGAGCCAGAGCCGGAAATTACTGAATTTAATGCATACCTGTAAATAATTTTTTTCAAATCCCCTAATTCAGGATATTCCTTGAGAATAATCAATTCAAAATCATTATATAAGCAAGAAGAGAATTTTTCTATATCATTATCTTCTGTTGCTTTTATAATATCATTTATATCTGGTTTAATTTTGTTGTTAGGACAATTTTTATCGTAAAGTTCATAAGCTTTTTTAGAGGATATTTTAATGTTAGGAGTAACTAAAAGCATATAGGATTCTGGAAAACTATAATCTACTTTTTTTATTCCATTTATCTCTGTGTCAATAGCCATGTCATAACCTGTTAAAAAGAACCCAATGTCTTTCCCTAGTTTGTTTCCTATTCTAATTAATTCGTCCATACCTTTATCCAGGTTAAGTATTTTGTTTAGTTCTTCAATTAATGTAGCAGCATTAGAGCTTCCTCCTGCCAAGCCTGCTCCTACTGGTATGTTTTTTTCTAATATTATGTTAAAATTAGGGGCTTCTTTTTCTGGATATTCTCTTTCATATAGTTTAATCATTTTATCCCACACGTATAGAACCAAATTTTCTTTATCATTAATATGATGGTTTTTTATTTTGAATATACATGAGAATTTGTCTATTTCTGATTTATTTATTGTAATGATATCATATAAACAGGGAATCTTTACTTTCAAACACTCTAATTCATGATAATAATCTTTTTTTTCTTTAATAACCAAAAAAGGAGTAATCCTTACAGGAGAATATAATTTATTTGTCATTTTTTATTCATGAAATATTTCTGCCTGAAATTTGTATATCTTATTTT
>CAZENX010000086.1:990-3224 GCA_964513865.1 uncultured Methanosarcinales archaeon
TTTCCAAATTTTTCCAGGCATCTAAAGGCAGATTAGCTTTCTGGCATAACATTTGTAAAGCCTGCTCTGGATTGCATTTGTATTCTGTAAAAACTTGAGGTAATAATAAACCAGAACCAACATTAGACCTTATTATTAAGCCATCCTTCCCAATATTTATCTTTTTCAGATATTCTTCTGGTTTTTTTGCTTTTATCTCTTCAGGAACAGTTAATACCGAGATTTCTATCTTAATTTCGTTTAATTCAGGTTCTTGTACAGGAATAAATCTTGGATCAGAAAATGCAGCAGATTTAGCTGCTTGAATTATAGCCTTATATAAGGGAAGGTAAGGCTCTGGAAATCCTATACAGCCTCTTAATTCATTATTCTTTTCCAAAGTAATGAAAACACCCTGCTTTTCAGAGAATTTTTCAACCTTTTTTGTATCAACCTCTTCTTTAGAAAAATAGGATTTTATAGAATCTCTGGCTAATTTTAATAAAGAGGCTTTATCCTCTTTGCTAATCATTTTACTTCCTTCATGAATTGTTTCTTGAATTTATCATTAACCTTTTGTATCCTTTTTACAGCTTCTTTTAAGGCTTTCTTAGGGCTTTCTTTGCCATCTGTCTCGACAATTATCTTAGGAATTCCTATTAAAGGATGTTCTATATTGTAAGCAGCAGCTTTAATATGTTTGTCATTCCAAAGCTCTTTTCTCAGAATATTGCAGAATGTATGTGTCTCTCCCTTAAGCTCAAATACCATTCTGTTTTTCTTATCCTCAAGGATGTTTAGCTCCATGGTTTTATAGAAAATTTAGAGTATTTATATATCTTACTGTTTCTTTATATATGATTTTATACAGAAATATTTATATAACTCTCTAAGATTATTTTTTATAGGGGTGGTTAATATTTTCGGGAGAAAGAATAAAATAAAAAAGTTAGAATCTTCTCTAAAAGATGCTTTTTCCAGAATAAAAGAGGAGTTCAACCAGCATCTTGATTCTATTAACCAGAATACCAATGAGATTAATGCAAATTATGATTACATAATGGAATTAGAAGCTAAAATAGACAAACTTAATGAGAAAATTTCTGATCTTCAGCTGGAAATCTTACAACTGAAAGGAGAAGACAGGAAAGAACCTACTAAATATAATAAGATTGCCCTTACAAATAGGGAGAAAGAGTTGTTTTTACTGCTTTATTCTAATGAAGAACTCACTTTTCTGCAAATAGCTAGAAAATTAAGCTTAACAAAGCAGCTTGTTGAGAGGCATATCTCAAATATGATTCTTAAAGGAATACCTATAGTAAAATCCTACAGGGAAAATGAGGTTTATTTAAGCCTTAACCCTCACTTTAAGGTTCAGCAGGCCAAAGAGAACCTTGTCGGCTTGGATTCAAATGTTTTGAAGGATTTTGTTGATTAAATCTCACTTTAGGTAAAATATGATTATTTTTTAAAATTTATTTGTTTATTAAAATACCGACAAAAGTTTATATTATATCTACTTAATTCTATAAAAAATTAAATGAAAGTCGTTATTTCTTAGAATACCGACAATTCATAAAAATTTAAAAAATATTTATAAAATTAGCTAAAATATACTAATTTATTAAAATTGATAGAAAGTTTTAAGCAAAAACTATTCTTTTTGCTTCATTTTCTGGCTTAATTTTTCATTTTTAATAGCTTTTTGCAATTCTTTCACATATTTCTGGGTGGCTTCAAGATTATTCTTTATCTTTACAAAGGCTTTTTCAAACGCATTCTCCAGGTTTATACCATTCAATTTATAGCCGATAATTACTTTGCCTTCATAGATATAGCTTGTTTTTATGATTAGATCCAAAGCAGTCCATCTCTTGAGATAATCATACATTGTCTGCCTTGTTATTCCTGCGAAAGCACCCATCTCCTCTACTGTCATTACTGCTTCCTCTGGTTTTTTGCTTTGATTAGCCTTCTTCATTCTTTCATAAAGCTCTATTAATGTTCGGAACATCTTGTCAGTAGAGCCTTTCTTTCTGGGATTAAGCCCCATTCTGTCTATAACAATATTTGCTAATTCTTCTGCTTTAGGGTTCATTGAGCTTGGTTCTGTATTATTTAGAACAATTTTTGCCATATTTTAACTTTAGATATCCAACTATTTAAATGTTTGCATTATGCCGACATTGTTTGATAAGATAGTAAATTGAGCATAAATTTATGATAAAACTTTTAAGCAACGCTTATAAAAT
>CAZENX010000087.1:0-3186 GCA_964513865.1 uncultured Methanosarcinales archaeon
ATTCTCTACATGTGCATCTTAAGAAGTCAAGTATTATCTTATTGAATTTTACATGAATAATAGGTCTGGCTAGCTCTATGTAACCAAAATGACCACTGCATTCTTTTAGCTTTGAACCACATGTCTTGCACCTTAAACCAGGATCTATAACTCCCAAGCGGATATCCATAAGACCACCATCAACAGGATAACCTTCTTTATCATATAATTCAGGAGTAACTATCTTAGCAGCAGCCATCTGCTTTACCATTTTAGGAGAGAGTATTCTAAACTGTATGCTTTTTACTTTTTTATATACATATTCATCCATCTTAGTATTTCTCCTCCAACATTAATTTAGGATATACCCCAAGAGATTTTAGCTCATCAAGCATTAGCTTGAAAGCATAACTAATTTCAATATTATTTATGATAACATTCTCTCCACAGACAGGACAATAGCTCCTGTTTTTATATTCATCATATATTGCAATTAATCCACAGTTTTCGCAGACAGGGATAATTGTCTTATCAGAGTCAAATCTTTCTTTTAGCAATAAAGAAGCTCCATGAGCTACAAATGTGTCCTTCTCCATCTCTCCTAATCTTAGGCCTCCTTCTTTTGCTCTTCCTTCTGTTGGTTGCCTTGTCAATAGTTGTATTGGGCCTCTGGCACGGGCATGTATCTTGTTAGCAACCATATGTTTAAGCTTTAGATAATACATATTTCCTACAAATATCTTTGCTTTAAACTTCTCTCCGGTTCTTCCATTATACATTGTTTCTGTTCCATTTTCTCTAAAACCCAATTTTAATAGTTCTTTTCTTAAAGCCTCTTCTGGTTCTGCAGCAAAGGTTGTTCCATCAATATACCTTCCAGCTAAAGCTCCGACTTTGCCAGCTATAAGTTCTATTAAATGCCCAAGTGTCATTCTTGAAGGCAGGCTATGAGGATTAAACAACAAATCAGGAACAATACCAGATGCAGTAAAGGGCATGTCCCCTCTTGGAACTACCAACCCAATAACACCTTTTTGTCCATGACGGGAAGTAAATTTATCTCCAATTTCAGGGATTCTCTGGTCACGAACACGAACCTGAACCAGCTTGTTTCCTTCTTGATTTTCAGTTAGCATAACAAAATCAACTATGCCTTTTTCTCCGTGCTTTAAAGCCATTGAAGATTCCCTTCTTGAGCTTGTTGCTAAATTATATTCATCCAAGCTGCTTAGGAATCTTGGAGGAGAGGTCTTTCCAATAATAACATCTTCTTCCTTAACCTGAGCCTCTGGATAGATTATACCATCTCCTTCTAAAAATCTGTAATCCTTTTCAGATCTGAATCCTTTAACATCTTTGTCAGGAATAGATACCTCATCAATTAATCCACCAGAATATCTTAGTTCTTCTGCAATCACAGGCCTGTAATAAGAGCTTCTTGCTAATCCATATTCAATTGAACTCTTGCTGATGACAGAAGCGTCCTCTAAATTATAACCATCATAACTTAATATTGCTACAACAAAGTTCTGTCCAGAAGGATGCTTCTTATACTCTGAAACATCATGCATTAATGTTTGCACAACTGGAATTTGCGGATTATGCAGCAAATTAACATCCATATCCATCCTTACTAAAAAGTTTGTCGCGTAAAAGCCAATTGCCTGTTTCTGATTTTTTGAACCTGCATTTAATCTTGTTGACTGATTAAAATTACCATAAGGAACTAGGCTGGTGCATAAACTTACTATATCCAAAGGTAATATCTCTAAATGGGTGTGTTCTTTTGTAAGCTCATCTTCAAAAAAGGCTATATAAGCAGATTCCTCCTCTGAAGCATCTAAATATTCAATAACTCCCTGCTTAACCAAGTCAGAGAAGGATATTTCATTCTTATTCAAAAGCTCTATATGTTTTTCTGTTAGCAGAGGCTTTCCGTCTTTAACAACTATCAAAGGCCTTAAAGCTCTTCCTGAAGAGCTCCATATCTCAACTTCGTTAGTATCTTCATTAAAATAGATATTTATTGTCGGACCTATCTTACCTTTTCTTCTTTCTTCTATAAATTGTTCTAACAACTTCTGTGGGTCATCTACATTTCCAACAAACTTTCCGTTTAAATATACTTCACTCATTTTACAGTCTTTACACCTAATGACTTTAGATTCTTTATTATGGGTTCCTCATCTAATTCTTGAGATATCCGGCAGAGCAAAGCCAGATTTTTTCTTAATCCAATATTAGTTCCTTCTGGAGTTTCTATTGGACATAATCTTCCAAGATGGGTGCCATGCAAAGCTCTAGCTTCGAAATTTTCTTGAGTGGCTGATAAAGGAGAAACAACTCTCTGCAGATGGCTTAAGGTATCTAAAAAATTTATTCTTTGAATTCTCTGGGAGATACCTTTTCTGCCCCCTACCCAGTTACCAGTAGCCATGCTGCTGTATATCCTCTGGGTTAATAATTTCTCTCTTATTATAACCCTTATGCTTGGAAATTTTCCTCTTTTAACAATCCTCTGGAAATTATACAATAAATCATTTGTCAAAACTTTTAGATTTACCATGAATAAATCTGCCAGTAAATCCCCACTTAGCTTTAATCTTTTATTTGCATAATGGTCCTTATCATCTACAGGTATTCTCTCATTTTCAACTGCTATATATTTCTTCAACATTTTGCATAAGTTGTAGGCTTTAAAGATTCTATCATCTTTTGTGGTTCCTAAATGAGGTAATAGATATTTATCTAGAATCTCCTGCACCCTTTCTATTCTTATATCTCTTGATTGAGTAATCCCTATCTTTTTGGCAATATAATCAAGGGCATCCTCCTGTTTTTTGATATCAATAAATTCATATAGATTAACTATAACCTCTGCTTCATCCTTGCTGTTAACAAATTTCATTATATCTTCATCTTTCAATAATCCCAATGCTTTGATTATTATAATTAAAGGAACTCTCTTTACCCTGGTAAAACTAAGATAGAAGACACCATCCTTCATCCTTTCTAAAGTGTGAGGTATCTTATAGGAGCCATACTCTGAGAACAGCTTTCCAGTATACTTGGTTACTCCTAGCTTGGTTTCCTCTACCAGCATCTTGTTTGCTGCTAAATCTTCTATATCTATCAAAACCTTTTCTGTCCCATTTATAATAAAATATCCCCCAAGATCATTAGGGTCCTCTCCTTTCTCTATTAATT
>CAZENX010000088.1:0-3185 GCA_964513865.1 uncultured Methanosarcinales archaeon
TTAATTGCAAACTTAAAAAGAACTTCTCCCACTTTTTTCCCTGGTGTATCTACAATGTTTATAACCTTAATAGAACGAGAAAATCTTAAAGTTTTTTTAAAACCTTTTAAGTCTATAAAAGTTTGCATTACAGGAGCCGCAGCATTACCTTCTGAGGTTATTAAAGAATTTGAGAAAAGGACAGGATCTGTAATATTAGAGGGATATGGAATGACAGAAACTCCAGTAGTAGCAATGAGTAATCCTATAAATGGAAAAAGAAAGATTGGTTCTGTAGGAATTCCATTTCCAGATACAGAAGTAAAATTAGTTGACGTTGATGATTATACTAGAATTGTACCTCAAGGTGAATTTGGTGAAATAGTGATTAGAGGACCTCAGGTTTTTAAAGGGTACTGGAATAATCCAAAGGCTAATGCTAATCAATTGAAAGATGGATGGTTTCTTACTGGTGATATTGCAACAATGGATAAGGATGGATACTTTTACATCCTAGAAAGAAAGAGTAATCTGATTAACATGAATGGTTATAAAGTATTTCCACGGGAAATTGAAGATTTATTGAATAAAAATGAACTTATTGAAAAAGCAGCTGTTATTGGTATTCCTGATCCTGAAGAGCCTGGAACTGAGGTAGTTAAGGCTTTTATATTATTAAAATATGGATATAAAGTAACAAAAGAAATTAAAACTAAAATTAAAAATTTTTGTAGAAACAATTTGGCAATATATAAAGTGCCAAAAATCTATGAATTCAGAAGAGATCTTTCAAAATCTGTGGTTGGAAAAGAAATTAGAAAAGATTGGAACTTTCAGAATCTTTGGGGGATAAATAGTTTAGATTGGTTTAATTTACCAAAATATATTCAAAAAAAGATAGGGATAGGAATTATTATACAAATAGGACAATCATATAATCTTCATTTTAAAAAATATAAAAAATATTTACAAGAAGAAAAACAATTTTAATTCAGGTTTTGTTATTGATATTATCATGATTTTTGCTACAGATTTCTATCAATTAACAATGGGTACGGCATATTATCAGTATAATCTTGAGAATAAAATAGAAGATAAGAATGATATAGCTACTTTTGAATTATTTATCAGAAAATTTCCCAAAAATCGTAATTATCTGATTTTTACGGGATTAGAACAAGTACTTTAATATTTATTAAATGTCAGGTTTAAAGAATGTATAATAGAATTCTTAAGAGAGAAAGAAGTCTTCAACAATATTGATTCTTGTTTTTTTTATGAGTACTTGTCAAAGCTTAGATTTAATATGGATGTAGAGGTGATGAAAAAAGGAAACTATTTCTTTCCAAAAGAGCCATTTTTTATAATTAGGACTATTAATACTATGACTAATAATAAGAGAAGTAATCTTACTGATTGAGTACAAGTTAATGTAGAATTCCTAGTAGTTTATGTTATTATTTAATTTGGATAATACTATATACATTAAATCTTCTAAATTTAAAATCAGTACAAAATTATTAAGATTGTGATGTAAAATGTTGGAAAATAATCCTTATATAGGAAAGCCTTGGTTAAGTCATTATGATGAAGGCATTCCAACTAGTATTGATTATCCCGAAATGAATATTTACGAGTTTTTGGATAATTCTGCAAATGAATTTGGTTTATAAAAGAGAAAATATCTTATAAATTGTTAAGAGATTTAACCGATAGGCTTGCTACAGCACTATTTAATATAGGAATTAAAAAAGGAGATATTGCGGCTATCATGATGCCAAATTTTCCGCAATTTATAATAAGTTATTATGGTATCTTGAAAGCTGGAGGTATTGTTACATCAATTAGCATTTTTTCTACTGAATGTGAATTAATTTATCAAATAAATGATTCTGGAGCCAAGATATTAATTGTTTGGGATAAGTACATAAATAGAATAGACAGAATAGTAAAAAGAACATGTCTCAATCAAGTAATTTATACAGATATCTTTGATTTTACACCTAAAACTAATCCATTGGGAGATTGTGATCCTCCTACAATTGCAAATGGTATACAACTTCTTAATTTGATTAATAATACTAAACCTAATCCCCCTAAATTTAAAACAAATGCAAAAGAAGATTTGGTTTGCCTTCAATACACAGCAGGTACTACTGGATTACGTAGGGGTGCAAAACTCACACATTATAATATTGCTTCAAACGTCATAGCAACAAAAAAATGGTTAGGTTCAGGAATGAGAAAAGGTAAAGAAACTATTCTTTGTTGTTTACCTTTGTCTCATATATATGCACAGACAGTTTGCATGAATCTACATATATATAATAGCTCAACAATAGCATTGCTAATTGAACCTGGACATGAAAAAATTTTATTTGCCACCTTTAAACTAACTAATCCTACGTTCTTCCCTGGTGTACCTAAAATGTTTATACGTTTAATAGATCGAGAAAATCTTAAAGACATTTTAAAAGATCTTAAATCTATAAAGGTTTGCAATATAGGAGCAGCTGCACTACCTTCAGAAGTTCTTAAAGAATTTGAGGAAAATACAGGTTCTGTATTATTAGAAGGATATGGAATGACAGAAACTTCACCATTAACAATGAGCAATCCTTTAGTTGGAAAAAGAAAGAAAGGATCTATAGGATTGCCATATCCCGATACTGAAGTCAAATTAGTTGATGTTGATGACTATACAAAAATTATACCCCAAGGTGAATATGGTGAATTAATGATAAAAGGACCTCAGGTTTTTAAAGGATATTGGAATAATCCTGAAGCTAATGCTAGTCAGCTGAAAGATGGATGGATTCTTACTGGTGATATCGCAAAAATGGATGAAGACGGATACTTTTACATCATAGAAAGAAAGAGTAATATAATTAACATGAATGGTAATAAAATATTTCCACGAGAAATTGAAGATTTATTAAATAAAAATGAACTTATTGAAAATGCAGCTGTTATTGGTATTCCTGTTCCTGAAGAGCCTGGAATTGAGGAAGTTAAAGCTTTTATTTTATTAAAATATGGTTATAAAGTAACAGAAGAAATTAAAACTGAAATTAAAAACTTTTGTAATAACAATTTGGCAACTTACAAAGTACCAAATTTCTATGAATTCCGAAGAGATCTTTCAAAATCTGTGGTTGGAAAAGAAATTAGAAAAGATTGGAACTTTCAGAATCTTTGGGGGATAA
>CAZENX010000089.1:0-3122 GCA_964513865.1 uncultured Methanosarcinales archaeon
CTATAATATAAGCAACTATTGTTAAATTATCATAAGATTCATTCATATTGGAGCTATTCAGAACATAACCTGAAATTTTCTTGTTTATATTGGTTGTATTAAATTTTAAATCTACTACAATAGGTTTCTGGTCTGCTGTATAATCCGAAAGGTTATTCAGCTCAAAAGTCAGCGGAACTGCATGATAAGGGTATATTGCTACAGTGTAGTTCCTGTCCGTTGGTATAGAGATAGTAACATTGTTGTTTGGAGGAGCATCTTCGCTTTGTGTAAAATTTTCTGCAACTGGATACCCTAGTTTAGTATCTTTTATAAAATAATCGAATGATGTTATCATATTAGAGCTATTTACCGCAGTTATGTTGATATTGGCTGCTTCCTTTAAATAAAAGGTAACATTATTCAAATTAGTAAGTTGGTTACCAGGAAAATCAGGCAGGCTTTGCCCAATGTAATCCACATAATAATCCCCATAATAATGCTTAACCTCTATTTTATAGGAATTTGAGGTATTGAAGGTTAAAGCGCTGACATTAAAGAACCCTGTTGAATTGGAAAAGTTTTCATAAGTGGCTAATAAAGTTGCTGAAGGGCCCATTCCTGAATATTCTCTAATCTTAATGCTTGCATTATCTATTGCATTATATGTGCCTGTAGCATTTTTAGTATAACCAGAAAAACCTGCTGCAGAAACGCTTGTTATAAAGAATAAAGATATAATTAATAATAGTAAGATCTTTAATAATTTCATACAGCCCACCTCATTTTTATTACTAACTATAAATAACTTGATTATATATTTACTTTGAAAAAGATGATATATAAACTTTTCTGTTTATAAAGGAAAGATTAATATATTCATTTAATATTATAAAAACCATGGAAGAAATAAATTATGAAACAACCTGCCCAAGATGCGGTTCTACTAACTTGAGAAGATATCCTGATGGTATATTTGAATGCCTCAACTGCGGCTTTACCAATAGAACAATAAGAGAAGAGATGTAAAAACAAAAGTTATTTATTCAAAACCTGTTTCTTTAAAAATATGAAACTGCCTTTTGAAGAGATAAAAAGAAAAACAATAACCAAAAAGAAAGCAGAACCTGGAAAATATGGTTCTTTGCCAGAAGAAAGAAAAATAAAAGAAATACTCAATTATGGCATCATAAATATTGACAAGCCCTCTGGTCCAAGCTCTCACCAAGTTTCTGATTATGTTCAAAAGATATTAGGAATAAAGAAAGGAGGACATTCAGGTACATTAGACCCCAAAGTAACAGGAGTTTTGCCAGTTGCTTTAGGAAGGGCTACAAAAGTTGTAGAATATCTGCTGAAAGCAGGAAAAGAGTATATCTGCTTAATGCATTTGCATAAACAAGTTGATAAAAAAGATATTAAAAAAGTTTTCAAAGAATTTACTGGAAAAATAAAACAATTACCTCCAATAAAAAGCTCTATAAAAAGGCAGGAAAGAACCAGGGATATTTACTATATTAAAATATTAGAGATAGAAAAACAGGATGTTCTCTTTAAGATTGGGTGCGAAGCAGGAACTTATATAAGAAAATTATGCCATGATATAGGGGAAAAATTAAAAACAGGAGCCCATATGGCAGAGCTAAGAAGAACAAAAGCAGGCCCTTTTGATGAATCTAGTTTATTTACATTACAGGATTTAGCTGATTCAATCTATTATTACAAAAAAGGGGATGAGATTTTTTTAAGAAAGATAATACAATCAGTTGAATCTGCAATTAAACATTTGCCAAAGATATATATAATAGACTCTGCTGTAAATAGTATCTGCCATGGTATAGACTTAAAGGCACCTGGAATAAGCAAGTTTGAATCAGACATAGAAAGAGATGAAGATGTAGCTATCTTCACTTTAAAGAATGAATTAATAGCGATAGGGAAAGCCAATTTCTCGTCTAAAAAAATCAAAGAACTGGAGAAAGGTGTTGTTGTTAAAGTGCATAAGGTTTTTATGCTGCCTGAGACTTATCCTAAACTGTAAATAATTTTGAATCCTTTACCTTAAAGAAACCAGCTCTTGCTCCTGCATCTAACCAACCATGAGCATAATTTATGCAGGCAAAAGCATTAACATAATGTCCTTGTTTTTGGAAATGTTTAGCATCATCATAATATCTTTGAGCCATATCCAAGAAGTCCTTTGCTCTTTCCAAATCTTCTTTATTCAAAGCCTTTTTTGCCTTTTCTAAAGCTTCAGCTGTTATTCTGAAATACTTTCCTAATCTGGCCTCACTGATTATTTCGGTTTTTTTAGCCATAGAAGGAAAAGAAAACCCTACATTTATAAACTTTTTCACTTGTTCATTTCTCTTAAGTACTTATCTTTACTAGTTCTTTTATTCCTGTTATAAAAAATAAACTCAGAAGCTTTTAAGTCATCCTTTGTTTCATTAAAAACCTCAAATGTCTCATTCATTATCTTGTTAGCTTCATTTCTTGGATATTTTTCATAAATTTTAACTCCTAGACTAGAAATATCTGTAGCATCTTTTAGAATACCTTTTTTAATGACCTTTTTTAAAATCTTAAAATAAAGATTTATCTGCTTTTTATTAAGATCATCAAAATCTTCAAAAGATGACTCTAAATAGGTTCTAAAAAAACTATGATCTTTTTTTAAATAATCAGACATCTTAAAATGGTCAATTTGTCCATCTTCTTTTTGAGGAAGGGTATTTCTTAAGTGCTCTTGAACCAAGTTGATATAATTAAGAAAAATCCTTGAGTTATCAACTCCAACCTTATTAATTACACCATATAATTTTTCTATATCATTTATAAAAAAATCATACTTATTAATCTTGTTTGTAACCTCTAAAAATAGATATTTTAAGGAATCATCAACTTTAGGAAAAAGATCTAACAATTCGTCACTTAAACCACGAGTTTTTAGAAAATATATTCTGTTGTATAAACTACCTGCATATCCTGATTCAGGTCTTTCTTTTTCAATATCTCCGATGATATGAACAAGGCCTCTTATCTTTTCTTTGTCTCCTTCAGGAACATTAGACGCTTCCCTAATTAAAAAAGATTTTTGTCCACCAATCCTTCTATTTTTTCTTTTATGTGCAGAATTGAGT
>CAZENX010000090.1:0-3116 GCA_964513865.1 uncultured Methanosarcinales archaeon
GGTTTAAAGAAAAATTTCAAGGATTAAAAGAACAGCGGAAAGATAGAAAGGAGAAAAAAGCTGAAAAAGATATAAAAGAATTAGAAGAATTTCTTAAAAAAGATCTAAATTTAAATGAAGAAACATTTAATAACGTAATTAATCGCTGTGAAGAGAAAAAAATAACCAACAAGAAAAAGTTTATAACTCATGTAAACCAAGGTAGCTTTGATAAAATTATTGGACCAGAAATTTTAAAAACTATAAAAGAGTTGGCAAAAGCTGAAGAAAAAAGTAAATATGAAGACACCAAAAAAGAATCTAGATTACCAGAAACTCTAAAAGGATCTGGTGGTGGCTGGCTTTTATTTATCCTTGCCTTACTACTTTGGTTTTCTGATTATTATACTGGATTTAATGGCTTTAACATAGACAGATTTATTACAATAGTTACTCACTTAAGCACAGATACTATACTTTTTATATTGTTTAACCTATTTGCATTAGTTGCTATAATAGTGCGTCCTTTTTACAAAGGTTTGAATTTAAAAAATGGGCTTCCTGAATACATATCTTGGGTTATTTTTATATGGACTGTTTCTTTAATAGCTTTTATCAGCAAAGACTTTCTTGCTTCTCCACAAAGATACGGTGCTTTTTTCCATCTAGCTTTTGCTATTTTTGTTTTAATTATGCTCAGAAGCAGAACTGAAAAAACAGAAGCACAATTCTACAGGGGCTTTATTTTCCTTATTTTCCTTGATTTCTTCTTTGTTTCAATTGTCCTCAAAATAGCTAATGTATGGGGCACTCCAGCTGAAGACCTATTTATTATTCCTTTTTGGATCCTTTATACCTTATATTATACCCACAAGATTGGTACTAACAAAGATAAAAAAGTCACAGGCTTCTTAATATTCATTGTTGTTTTATTCCTTCTTGCTTCTAATGGGGTTGCAATCAGAGATGTATTAAACCGAGGTGTTGGAATTGGTGCTGGTGCTGGTGAACGGGACAGCAGTATGGGTTTAGGAACTGCTGGCAAGAAAAGTTGGGAGGCATTTACCAACACTCTCAGTGACATATTAAAAAAAGGAGAAGAACGTCTTAACGAATCCTTCTACTATGACACTAAAGACTACTATACTGGAAAAGTTGACAGCAATGTTCATGAACCATTAGGAGTTTATATAACTGATATAGATACACTTAATCCTTTAGTTTATGAAGATGAAGAAATAGAGCTCTGGGCTACAGTAAGAGCTAAAAGCATAGAAGAGCCTATTGAATCAATTGAAGTTAAATGCGTTGCAGATATGGGGACTAAAAATGAAGAAAAAAGCATAACAGAAGCTGTAACTCTTAGAGACTTTATTGATGATGAAGAAGATGTTGACTGTAGGTTTGAAGAAGGCACTCTAGAGAAAGGCAGTCATGTAATAACATTTACTGCTCAATTTGACTTTACAACATTAGCCTACCTTAAAACCTATTTTATTGACGATGAAAGATTAAGTGCATTCAAACGTGAGGATATTGATGTTTTCAAAGAGTATGGAATTACAGATAAAAACCCAATAGCTATCTACACAAACGGCCCTGTCGGAATAGGAATGGAGACAAAAACTCCCCCTATCGGAATAAGATATGACTATGACACTACACCTGCATTTGGAATTACCATTGAAAACAAATGGCAGGGAAAAATTACTGAAATAAAAAATTTAATTATCTATTTACCTGAGGGCTTAGAATTAGATGATTATTGCGATGGAGCATTCCAAGATTTAACAAGAGAGGAATACAGGCAAGAAGGCTATAAAGCTTATGAATTTGTTAAAGGACTAAAAAGATATGAAACATGGAAGGATATTGAAGATTATAGGTCAAGAAAATGCAGACTAAAAATACAAGATCCAAGGAAAGTTTTAGGTGAAACACCTATTGCAATAAGATACATTAAAGTCAGAGTAGATTATGTCTATAACTCAATACAATCTATTAATATAGATGTTAAAACTCCCCGCGGATTTAATGTTTATTTTGACCCAAAACACCCAACATTAAAAGATTTAGATGACAACAAGGTAAAGTGTGTTGCCTCTCACAGTAACTTATATGTTATAAGTGCTCCTTTTGAAATATACAAAAATGATGAGCTTGTTTATGAGCATAAAAAAGAGTGTGTTAAAACACAAAAATGCGAATTGTATATTCCTAAAAAAGATTTTGAAAGGGGAAACGAAATAAAATGCAAAGTTTTCAATGCAAAATTATCTAAAGATCAGGAAGACTCTGATAGTGTTGTAACAGAAATAAAAAATTCGCCACCTGAGATAACTGTTGTATTTGAAACAGAAAACCCAACAATAAATGATCCTACATTGAAATGTTATGGCTCAATAGAAGACATAGATAATGATGATTGCTGGGTTACATATGAAGTAAAAATAAACAATGAAAAAATTAGTTATGAGTATATTGAAACAGGTTGGTCTAATGATAATAAAAAATTTGAAATTTTAATTAATTTAGAAAAATTAAAGAATGATGATAAGTTAAAAGAAAATGACAAAATTCATTGTGAAATGACTGCAATAGATGCTCCGCCAGAAGGTTTTGAAAGAAAAGAAAGTGAAACAAATAGTGATGATGTAGTGATAGGAAAAACAACAAAAAAAAGTGGAACTGGTGATGAGTGTGAAGGCAAGAATGCTGATTGTGGTAGTCCAAGTGATCCTAAAAATCAAGGAAAAGCTTGCGGATGCAGTGATTACAAGAATTGTTATGGTGGTGAATGTATAAGTGCATGTAAAGTTTTAGTAAAAACAGGAGATTCCAGAGTTGGTTCTGACTGGGATTGTTTATGTAGTATGAATGAATGGACAAAACAAGCATGTGAAGATTCTAATCAATGTATTACTGGTTATTGCCCAGGAAATAATTATTGCTGTAGCCCAACAGCAAGTGTGTAAGATGAAAAAAATAATTTTAATCATAACTGTAATTTTGCTTATTTCAGGCTGTGACAGATTTTCTTCTGGAAACGGACCTATAAGTGGTGTTAATGTTCATACAGGTACATCTGCTTTAGAAATGGAATTTTTAAAAGACAGCCCACCCAAAGAGGTTTACGA
>CAZENX010000091.1:0-2943 GCA_964513865.1 uncultured Methanosarcinales archaeon
CACTTATCATATCTACTTTAACATTATCAGAATAATGGGAAAAAGCCCTTTCCAAGGATTCTGATGCTATTCTTTTAGCAGGACTGTATGATGCTTTTGCATCAGAAACAGGAACAACTACTGTCTCTTCACCATATGAGTAAATCTCAAACTCAACTTTAGCAGTTGTAAAATCAGATACTGTTACTACTGGTCTTGCTAAATCTGCCTCTGTCATTCCAGCAGGTACTTTAACCTGCATAACAACAGAATAGACTTTTTCAACAAAACCATTCTTGATAAAGATAACAGTGTCTATTATCTGCGGGATAACACCCAAATCAATTCTTCCTATAAATCTTTGTATTGCATCTACAGGATTAGTAGCATGAACCACCCCAACCATCCCTACTCCGGATAAACGCAAATCTGCAAATAATTTGAAATCCTGAGTATTCCTCATCTCATCAAATATTGTGTAATCAGGCCTGCTTAATAATAAAACATCATGAACTTCTTCAGGAGAGCCATGTGATATAGCATACTGTGTTACATTTTCCGGTAATATTAAGTCACGGGGAGCTTCAACTGTTTTAACAATCTTATTTTTTGAGGCATAGAATTCAGCCAAAGCCTGGGCGAAGGTTGATTTTCCATGACCTGGTGCTCCTGCTATTAAGATGCCTTCTGCCTGCTCTTTAATCCTTTTATCTAGTTTTTCCTTTAGCTTGTAATCTTTTAAACTTAATTTTTTTACAGGCCTTACAGCTGTTATCTCATAGCCATCTGCAAAAGGAGGTCTTGTTATTACAATCCTGTAATTTCCAAGCTGAATTATAGTAGAGCCTCTTCTTTCTAATTCGACAAAACCGTCTTCCCTTAGATTAGTTTCTTCAATTATTTCCTTTGATATCTCTCTCATCTCTTCTCTAGTTAATTCCTTTTTTGTAACCTCTTCAAACTTCCATTTTCCAGGAAAACCTTTTTTAGCAAACACTTTCATATTTTCTCTTAAATGAATACTCATTGTAGTTTCATCAAAGAATTTCTCCAGCTTTATCTTTCTTATAGCTGCTTCTATTTCAATAAATATCACATCTATCCCTTTTGCTTCTGCAACTAAACTTTGTACCTTATCAGCTGTAATTAAGGTTGCTTTTTCTTCAAATGCCAAGCTTCTTATTAAAGAATCAATCTCACCTGTCTTGGCATATCTAATCTCAAAATCTTTTGGGCGAGAACCCTTAAAAGAAAGCTTAAACTTCTTTTTTTTCTCAAAAGCTTTTAATTTTTTTATCTCCTCTAAACCCAGATAACCAGTTTCTCTGTTCTTATTTGCCTGGGATTCAAGCTCTGCCATAACAGCCTCATGAATAATAAGCTCCTTGAATTTTATCTGTTTTTTCTCTATTCTCTTGCTTAGTATACCTTCTATTATAACAGACGTATCCGGCACTAACTTATTTATTGTTTTCATATGATTTTAGAAAAATCAAGGATATATAAATTTAACTGAATAGCCGGTTATTTTAAAGATCAGCTGTTTAAAGAAGATTATTATCCTTTTTCCAAAGCCAGGATTATTTAATTTTATTGTAAAGGATTCCTCTGTAGAGTATTCATTATTATAATCATCTTCATATTTTATCAAAATCTTTATCTTATTTTCATCTGTTTTTAAATCAGAGCCCTGCAAACTAAGCTGGTAAGCTTTCTGTTCTTCTAATCTTTCCAGATTCCATTTTTCTTGCATTTCATTCAAAGAAAAAATTATTTCAAGATTTTTTGGAGTTGCTAATGATTCTTTTTGTAGCAAAAAAGAAACATAGAAATCATCTTCATAATTTACAGATTCAGGAGTTTTTATATCCTTTATACTAATTAAGGGCTTGTCTACAACTAAAACTCTTAAAGTAGAAGATTTTGCAACTTCATCATTCTTTGCTGTAATCAATACACTTTTCTCCCCTTCTTCAGAAAAGAGTTTTTCAAACTCTACATTTTTTTCCTGCATTATTGTTAAATCAAAGCTTTGACAGTCTTTCTCTAAGCATACCTTTAGATTTTCAAGTTTTGTATTTCCAATATTCTTCAGATTACAATTTACTGCAAAAATTTTATTTAAGGGAACTTCATCTTCTGCTGAACATTCTAACTCAAGATTTTTGGAATATGTCTTGCTTGATTCTTCCTGTTTGCTCTTTAAGATATCCTGTATTTCCTTTTTATCATAGCTGACTTCACCATAAGATGCTTTAAACTCAAGCTCATAAGTCTGGTTCCTTAAAGTGGATATAACCAAAGGAAAGGTGTAGATACTCATTCTTTGCAGATCATCCGGAATCTTTATTATCCAGTAAGCCTTTGAAGATGATTTTGGTTTTATTAGAACAAACTGTTTATAATCTCCGATAATGTCAACGCCTTCAGGTCTGAATAAATAGACATCAGCAATTATGTAATAGTCTTTATTATTTGTTAGAGTAGCTTCTATCAAATTGTATGAGCCAAAATCTATTTCTTTTGAGTAAGGCTTTGCTTCTATTTCTAATAAATGAGCTAAGAAATCCCCTTTTTTTGTTATTTCTGTTTGCACACTTAAAGGTTCTGTTTTTAGGTTAAAGTTTCTTCCCTGCCATTCATATTCAACACTGCTTTTGTCTGAATCAATTGTATCCTTAAATTTTATATGTCCTGCATCTATATAACCCATCTGCCCGTATGTAACGTCAAATGGAACCCATCCGTAATTAGGGAAGTAAACCTCTGCCCAACCATGGGCTCCCCATGCTTCTGCAAATAAAGGTGAGTTGGTATAAGCATAGCCAGAAACAAACCTTGCAGGTATTCCTAAAGATCTGCACATGGAAATAAATAAATTTGTAATTTCATCACAGACGCCTTTTTTATTAGTCAATACCCAGGAAGATCTTCTTGAAGCATCCTTTGTAAATGTACTCAGGC
>CAZENX010000092.1:0-2941 GCA_964513865.1 uncultured Methanosarcinales archaeon
TTTAGTACACCACTCTTTTCTTTTTCACTCATCATCTATACCTCACCTTCATATTTCTTACCTGATATAAAAAGCTTAAAACTAACAATTAAAAACTCATTCTAAACACTTCAACATATTTAAAACCACTAAATTATAATTGAATCTAATATGTTACAATAACTGCTTTCTTATTTTCCACTCAGTAATTATTCCCTAGACACATGTATGCTGCAGCACAAGTAAGCTCATAAATGAAGCACTAACTACTCTAATATTCTCACACATGGTAGCCCAGATTAGTGAAGGGAGGCTAATCTAAACGCTTATTCACCATATACATGTGTCTAAGGTATAATTACCTCCTATTCTTTCAGAACATTTCTTTAGTTAAACTCCTTTTATGAATCTTTTTATAACAATTTAACAAATAACTTTTCTTCGACTTCTAAAATTAACTCATTAGCTCTTTAATAACTTCAACCCTTCTCTTTACTTCCTTCATATTTGGCATTCTACTTGCTACTACACCACCACTTTGTTCAATTATATAAGAAGTAGTCGCCGTTCCATATATTGCTGAAATATATGGATCATTGCTGGCCAGAAATTTAACTAAAAAGCCAGCAAAATAACAATCACCGGCACCAGTTGGGTCAACACTTTTCCCGACTTGAAAAGCTGGAATATAACTTTCTTTATTAGCTGTTTTAACAAAAGAACCTTTTTCACCCAATGTTATAACACAAACCTTTGCTCCCCAATCAATTATTTTCTCAGAAATTTTTCTTTCATCACCATCTAGCGTGCCGAAAATATGATAACAATCTTCGATTGATGCCTTCACAATATCAAAATATAGACAAAGTTCTTCAACCTCATGACCATCCTTTATTTCTGGGTAAATTTCTGATGTACCTCCACCATACCCACCTAGATCAACGGCCATAATTTTTCCAAGATTATTGATATTCTTTATAGTTTCAATACTAATCTCATAATTCATGGGGCATATATAAAATATATCTGCATCAATATACGAACTTGGAATATCCTTAAATAAAATTTCACTTGCTCTAGTAAGAAACTTTAGTTTTTTATCTCCATCCTTATTATAAATAAGCTCATTACTGGTTGAGTTTTTTCCAATTATTATTCCTTCTCTGTTGACTCCTATCTTATCAAAAACACTGAGCAATTTTTGAGGGAAATCTTTTCCGATCTTTGTCACTAAACCAACACTAGCATTAAGAGAGGCCATACATACTGAAGAATAAGCTACAGGGCTTCCTAAAACTGGATATATTTCTTTATCTGGAAATATTATTTTTTCTTTTAATATGTGACCCAATACTACAATATCTATCTTGCTAGGATTATTATTTTCTTCCATTTTGTCTCATCTTTTACCAATCTATTTCTCCTCTTATTAGTTTCTCACAATTTTCTTTCGCCTCCTCATCAGCAAACTTCTTTGGCGGATGTTTCATAAGATAGGATGATACTGAATATAAAGGTCCTCCTATCTTCCTATTAAGGGCTATCTTTGCATATCTTATTGCGTCAATAATACAACCTGCAGCATTTGCAGAATCTTCTATTGAACATTCTAGAAGAATAGTGACTGGATTTTCACCAAAATTCTCACCTTCAAAGTAAAGACGACATATTTTATTATCTCTCTGAAGACCAATATAACCAAAACCTACTGAAATCTCCGCATCATAAGGAATTAAGCTTTCTACAGACGATTTTTTAGAGAACTCCTTTGTTTCCCCTCTTTTCACAAGGTTAACAAAATCAGTATTTCCAGCAAAATTTAGTTGAGATGTTTTATTTATCTTAACTCCTCTATCTACACAAAGTTGAGTAAGAACTCTGTGCAGAATAGTGGCGCCAATTTGTGATTTTATATCGTCTCCAATCAGTGGCACCTTTGCCTTTTTCGCTTTTTCTATAAATTCTTTGTCACTTGTAATAAATTCCGGCATACAGTTTATAAAGGCACATCCTGCCTCGATTGCGCAATTTGCATAAAATCTTGCTGCTTTTTCCGAGCCTGTAGGGATAAAATTAACAAGAATTTCAGCGCTGCTATCTCTTAGTTCCTTCACTACATCACATGGCTTCAGATCATCAGCTACATCGAAAAACTTTCTTAAATGTTCTGGTGCTCCATCCAAGATTGGTCCCATCTTTACCTCTACTCTCTGCTCTGGAACATCCGAAAACCTTTTCATATTATTTGGTTTTGCGAAAATAGCTTCTGACAAATCCTTTCCAACTTTTCCTCTATCAATGTCAAATGCAGCTACATATTTTATGTCTCTAATTTTGTAATCCCCCAGTAGCGGGTGCATAAGACCAGGAATCCATTTGCTATTATCTTCTACACCATAGTACTTATAAACACCTTGTACTAAATGACTTGTACAACATCCAATACCTGTAATTGCAACTCTTATTTCATTTTTCGACATTAACAATCTCCTTTTCTATATTTTCTACTCTAATTTATTATAATAAAATTAAATTATTTACTATTAATAAATATAATTTCATTCTTAATGTTATTATTAATTGTTATAGATAACAATACTGTTAAATAAATTCTTTGTCAACATCTTTTTGGAAAATTCCGTTTAAAAATAAAATTGGATTAGTTATTTCTAAACAAGAATTTGCTAAATTTAAAACTTGTTTCCTAAAAATTCTTTATATACTTTTTTAAAAAATTAACTCCCAAGATAAGATATAATAAAGCTATCATGAAAAGGTCATAAATATACATCCCCAAAGAACTAAACAATCACCGGAATTAATATCAACCTAATGATAATTTAATAGTTAAGAAGGGTTGACTTTACCCCAATCTTTAGTCCATCCATGAAAATCTTTGTCAACATTCTGAGGGTTCCCCAAAAACTAGTCCAGTCATAATGTCAGTAATCCGGCTCATTTG
>CAZENX010000093.1:0-652 GCA_964513865.1 uncultured Methanosarcinales archaeon
CTTCTTCTCCTAATGATTTAACAACAGAAAAAACAAACATCTGAACATTCACTGGGTTCAAGAGAGCCTCAATAAACCTCAGATAATTGGAAGTCTTGTCAACTATAAATCTTCTTATCTCTCTCATTAAAAAATCAGTCTCAACATCTGCAGCCTTTTCAATATTAAAATCCCTGTTAAGCTCATCAAAACTAGGAAGATTATGCTTTTGTTGAATTTTCTTATAAGTTTTCTTGAATTTCTTTAAATCAGATTCTTCTGCCATTCTAAATCCTAACAATTAGGTTTTATAAATCTTGTTTAAAGCTCCTGTGTGCTGATTTCCTTAGATTTAAAAATTTAATTCTTTCTTTATATGTTTATCAATCCGACCAATTTCTTTTAAAGCTACATTTATATATTGTTCTCTTGTGAATAAATATATATTTTAAATTATCTAAATTATTAAAAACTAATTAAGTATCTCTTAAATATGGGTAAAGATATAACATCAATGTTTAACCTTGGAAATTTTGTTGATATAATATTAAAAGAACCTTTAACACCTCATTGTAGGGGTTCTGAAACTCATTTATTAAAGAGACCAGGAGATAGTCAACCTGTAACAAGAGTTATGGGAAGATATGCTGGATCTAGACAAGACTTAATAAAA
>CAZENX010000093.1:662-2934 GCA_964513865.1 uncultured Methanosarcinales archaeon
TATGATACTCCTAAAAAAGTTTTTCCATAATCTTTAATAATTTCTTACTAATTCTATCCAATTTTCTTTTGTTAGAAACCCACATTTTGTTTATTTTCTCAATTACTTCAAATTAGATATTAATACCTACGAGGAATCTTTCTTCTAAACCTCCTTAACTCAAAATCAAAAGCCTCAGCTGAGATTCGAACTCAGGACCTCTACCTTTTTGGATTTCGTTCTTCTTCGTGGTATCTGTCAAGGTGTAGAAAAGATGCTACCCTTCAGTGTTTCGAGGAAGGAGCACGAGGAAAATCAAGGGGTTTTCTCGTTTACCAAGGTAACGCTCTAACCAACTGAGCTACTGAGGCTAAAAAATACTATTAATAGAACTATAAAAAATTATCCAAAACTATTTCTTTTTGAAATTTCTATAAAAGAATATAATCAGATAAGTTATCAAAAAAGCCAAAGCTATAAAACCTAATACTATAGATGAAATTCCAAATAAATTAATTGCAAACTCGCTTGTTGAAACACCATATAATAAAAATGAAACAAGAAAAAGCATTGCAAATAAAATTAAATTTCTAAAAACAATTTCAACTTTTTTCTTTCCAAAAGTGAGTCTACTAGATTTTTTAGAACTTCTTTTCGAAGTAGCCTTCCTTTTTGTTCTTGATTTTGCCCTCTTTTTTCTAGCCATATTATCCCTCTTCTTCTATAAAAAATAAAGTTAATTAGAGTATTTAAATATTACTCTGGAAGCCATGTTTGTTTAACAACCTCTCCTGTAATATTCTTTACACTTGAATAAACTCCCTCAAGCCACTCAACATAAATTTCAGAAAATATTTGCATATTTTCTTTTTCATAAATATATAAATTATGATTACTAATAATTAACAGAGCACTTATAGTAAAAAACATCAAAAGAAGAACGAGAAACTTCATCTGCTACGTGGTTTCATTGCCTGACCAGTCCATTTTTATTGCCTGCACTGTTATTGATTTCATATTAGAAAAAACAGAGCCCAGCCATGAAAAATAAAGTTTGGTTGCTTCAACCATCCCTGGGACAGTCTTAATATCAACATCATGGTCCTTAAGAACAACTGTAAAACTAATATAAGTAAAAAGAACAAGGAAAATCAAGAATATTGCAAACAACTTGTGCTTTAATCTTTTCATCTCAATGATAATCCATATAGCTGCCACTAAGGCCGCAACAACAAAAAGAGTAATCCCAACCACCATAAGAGTAATATGCCTAAAAAGTATAAAAAGTTTTCTAAAATCAGAGAGTGACAACCTTTAGGTATTGGAATATCTAGTTAGGTTTTTAATTTCTTATAGAGAGTAACACTCAAAGGGACAATAATTATTATCAACATAAAACTTAAAGAAGCCCAAATAACAAAAGAGTCCTCTAAATATTCAAGATAAAAGAATAAATTAACAGCAATATTATTTAATATCCCAAATTTTGAATCTAATGAATTTCTTAATCCATCTGCAAATAGTTTAATGAAAAAAACGAAGAATACAATTAATCCAAAGACAATGATTAGATGCAGAATATCTTTCTTTAAGCAAAACCCTTCTTCAAAACTATAAAAAATAAAAGCAATAAAAATAAGAAACCCTCCAATTATAAAAACCATATTAAAATTAGGGTCATCCATCCCAGGATAAACATTCATAAAAGCTAATGCTAGGAAGATATAGAGTATTATATTCATTAATAATTTCAATCTTCTTTGGTTATGAGTCTCCTCATTCTTATTCATATTTTAGAGGAGAGAAATTAAGTTAAAAGAATTTGTAGACTGCAAAAATTATATTAAAAGATATAATAGCCCTGCCAGGATTCGAACCTGGGTCAGAAGGTCCAGAACCTCCTATACTTGACCGCTGTACTACAGGGCTCTAATTTTGAAAAGAAATAAAAGTATTAAAAACTTGCTAATCCCCTATAAAGGAATTCCCCACTTCCAACCAGCTTCATAAAGCTCTTGTACAAATAATTCAGTATGAAAATAGCAACCTGCTCCAAGAGTAATGCCAAACAGAGTTCTAATAGAATCTGCTCTTATCTCTGTATTCCTCCTAGCTCTCTCTAAGTTTTCACCTAAATTTTCTCCATAGGGAAGGAGAGCCTCACTTATTTGCTCTAATTTTTTATCTAAAGGATCTCCAACATCTAAAGGTTTTCTGCCATTGCGTTTAACTCCATCATACTTCCATCCTGCTTCTTCAAGGGCCTCTACTAATTTGCCAGGCTCATCAAGAT
>CAZENX010000094.1:0-2917 GCA_964513865.1 uncultured Methanosarcinales archaeon
CGGAAAGGATGATACTGGATATTATTTGTATAATATAGGTCCTGATGGTTCTGTTATGAAAGAATTTACTTTTTCAACTGTTGGCTCTGGTTTTGAATTTGCATTTGGTGTTTTTGATACTTTATACAAAGAAAACATGTCAATTCAAGAGGGTATTAAGTTGGTTACAAAAGCTGTAAATGCAGCAATGCAAAGAGATACAGCAACTGGTGAAGGTATTGATGTAGTGACTATTACAAAAGAAGGGGTTAAGAAAGTTCTAACAAAGAAGGTAGATTATAGAATTCAAGAATAAAATTAATTTTTATATTTAAAAAATGCCAATTAAGATATTAGAAGAAGTATTAGGTCAATTACCAGATAAATCCAAGATTAGTATTTCTGGTTTTGAAGGCGCAAACATAATTCTTTATACTAAAGATAAAGAGTTTTTTCTAGAAGGTAGTGCGACAATTAAGAATATTGTTAATAATATTAAAAAAAGAATTTAATTAAGACCAGATCCTTCTATAACTATGGAGCTAGAAAAAGCTAAAGCAGTAATTGAAAAAGTTTTACCAAAAGAAGCTGGTTTAACTGAAATTATATTTGATTCTCAAAGAAGTATTGTTATAATTGAAGCAGAAAAACCTGGTTTAGTAATTGGCAAGCAAGGAGAATTGTTAAGGGAGATTAAAAAAGAAACCTTATGGGTTCCTGTAATCAGAAGAACACCTGCTCTGAAAAGTAAAATTATGGAGAATATCAGGAGAGTTTTATATGAAAACAATGATTATAGAAAGAAATTCCTGAATAAGATTGGTGAAAGAGTTTATGGCGGCTGGACAAAAGAAAAGAAAAATGAATGGGTCAGAGTTAGTTTTTTAGGGGGTGGTAGACAAGTAGGAAGAAGTTGTTTGTTGCTGCAGACACCTGAGAGTAAAGTATTATTAGATTGTGGAGTGAATGTAGCTGCAGATGAATCAAATGCTTATCCAATTTTAGATGCTCCTGAATTTAATTTGCAGGCTCTGGATGCTATTATATTAACACACCCACACTTGGATCATTCTGGTTTTATACCCTGGTTATATAAAATGGGTTATAAAGGGCCTTTGTATTGTGTTGCTCCTACAAGAGATATAGCTGCACTTTTGGCTTTGGATTACATAGGTGTTGCACAAAAAGAAGCTAAAAAATCCTTGTTTGATGCCAGAGATGTAAAAGAAATGGTGAAACACACTATTTGCTTGGATTATGAAGAGGTTACTGATATAACTCCTGATATAAGAATTACTATGTATAATGCAGGGCATACATTAGGAAGTTCAATGATACATTTACACATTGGAAATGGTCTGCATAATTTGCTTTATACAGGAGATATGAAATATTTAAGAACACAATTATTAGAACCTGCTGCTATAAGATTTCCTAGATTAGAGACTGTAATTATAGAAAGTACTTATGGTTCAAAAGAAGATATATTGCCTTCTAGAAAAAGTTGCGAGCTTGAATTGATAAATTATGTTAAAAATACTATTTCAAAAGGCGGAAAAGTTTTAATTCCTGTTTTAGGTGTTGGTAGAGCACAGGAAGTTATGCTAATTTTAGAGAAAGCTGTTCGTGAAGGGATGTTATCAGAGATTCCTATATTTGTACAAGGTATGGTAAAAGATGTAACTGCAATTCATACTGGTTATCCTGATTTTTTAAACAAAAATGTTAGAAAAAATATATTTCACAGAGATGCAAATCCTTTTTTATCTCCTATTTTCAGATGGGTTGGTTCTAAGAAAGAACAAGATGAGATTATTCATCAAAAAGATCCATGCATTATAATGGCAACATCTGGTATGATGACAGGTGGTGCATCTGTTGAGTATTTTAAACAATTATCTGAAAATCCTAAGAATGCAATTTTATTTGTATGTTATCAAGGTGAAGGTTCACTTGGTAGAAGAATTCAGCAAGGAGATAAAGAGATTTTATTTCCTGGCATGAAAGCTGAAACTGTAAAAGTTAAAATGAGCGTGAATACAATTGCTGGTTTAACTGGTCATGCCGGTAGAAATGAATTGACAAGATTTATTTATAATTTAGATCCTAAGCCAAAAAAAATAATTGTTAATCATGGTGAGAGTTCTAAGTGTTTGGAATTGGCTTCTACTTTACATAAGTTGAACAGAGTTGAAACTGTAGCTCCGAAAAATTTGGAATGTGTTAGGTTGAGATAAGTTTTATAGAATTATCTTTTATAAAACGAAATAGGCACAAAAACTTCTGAATCACTTCTTTTTTTAGGCTTTCCTATCCGATATGCAACTGCTTCTGCAGGAATTTCTTCTTCAGGGATATGGGCCATTGCACCAAAATAATCTGAATAAGAAGCCGTAGCAAAAGTTAAGTCTCCCACCTCTCTTAGTCCTCTCTCTTCTACATCTTGTAAAGTAACCATTTCTAAGTTTCTAAATCCTGTTTTTATTTTAAGAACAAAAGATCCAATTACTTCAATTCCCTTTTTTCTAAGTTCAACCTGAGGGGATGGCATTTATAAAACGTTGATTATTTAATTTATAAGAATTATTGTGATAAAGGTATTAGGTTGAGATAATTATTCAGAAAACCCATCTAATTTAGCTAATGCTTCTTTAGGACTAAGTCCTTTTGTTCTATAATTTTGATAATTTTCCCAAACTTTTGGATCTTTAAAAAGTTGTATTTCTTTATAACAAATCCCACGAACATCACTGGCTTTTAATCCTTCTATTTCAACTAAATATTCAAGTCTTTTGGGAGTAACACCTGCTTTAAAAAGGTCACTCATTTGATGCGGTCCTGGAAAACCTAAATTTTCATACTGTGAAACATAAATAAGGAACATCTGCTTTTGACGATTTATAAAATCTTTTTAATGGATTATAAGAAAGTATTAAAG
>CAZENX010000095.1:0-1079 GCA_964513865.1 uncultured Methanosarcinales archaeon
ATATACACCTCCTCAAAATGATTGTCTGGGTAGGGCAATCCTTTCTCTATATCAACTATTTCGTCTGTAGCAGGAGTTTTAACAATATCAATATTCCAGTAATCTGGTTTATAGTCTTTGGCGCATCCCAAATTCAATTTTCTTAAATTTTTCTAATGCCTTTTTTTTTTCATTTTTTTTCTATATACCTTTTGCTTTATTTACTGCAGCTAAAGCTAGTATCTTTGTAGCATCAAAAATAGGAACATCTAAATCACTTTTTTTAAGTGCAATCTGTAATTCAGTACATCCTAAAATTATTGCTTCTACACCTTTTTCTATAAGAGATATTGACACATCCTTCAAAATATCTCCTGGATTATTACTAAAATCATTAGTCTTTACATATTCAATTACATCTCTTATCTTCTTTATTCCATCTTCATCAGGAATTATAATTTCAATGTCTTTTTTCCCAAAATCCTTGTCAAAAAGTTTTAGATCATAAACAGTATCAGCAGTAAGAAGCCCTACTTTCTTAATATTTGGCATCTTTTCAAGAATATACTTCCTAGACTCTTCAAACATATCCAAGATAGGTATGTTAATTGCCTTTTGCACTTCATATTTCCAATAATAAGAGGTACTGCAACCCATTATTATAAAATCAGCTCCAGCTTTCTCAAGATTCTTTGCAGTTTCAATTAACTCATATTTAGGACTTTCTTCATTATATAAAAAATATCTTGTTCTGCTTGGGATCTTTGGATTATTATCGATTATTATCCTTAAATGCTCCCACTCTTTTTTTGCAGGAGTTAGATCTATTATTTGCTTAAAGATACCAACAGTTGCATAGGGACCCATTCCTCCAAGTACCCCTATAATCTTTTCCTTTTTTATTTCTACCATCATCCCACCGCCATTCAAATATATCTTACTAGATGAATTAACAGAGTTATTTAAAGGTTTTCTCTCTCTTTCAATTTATGTAACCCTCCCCATAATTTTCTCTTCTTGATCTTTATGTTTTTTTAAGAATTGCCTGAATTTTTTTTCCCACATTTCAGGATTTTTTTTTTACTCCATTCATTATGTTC
>CAZENX010000095.1:1089-2899 GCA_964513865.1 uncultured Methanosarcinales archaeon
CTCAGGATCAGTTTCCTTAATTTTAATTGAAAAATGTTTAAGATCTATCTTATCTTGATTAGGGTTAACCCATTCCCTTTCAATACATTGTTTGTATAAATCAGAGCCAGGCAAAGGAACAGGTATAAAAAAAGCTGCTGAATCTGCACCAACTTCCTTATTGAATTCAAAAGTCCTCATAATCTCTTTTTTTTTTTCACCAGGCATTCCTATTATATTGTTAGTATGGATGCTTATACCATACTTATGTGCTGCATCTATAAGTGGCTTAACAATTTTCAAATCAAGGGGCTTATGAATAATATGATCTAAAACACGTTGGTTTGCTGATTCAATTGAAAATGTTAATTGATAACAGCCTGATTCTGCCATTAACTTTATAACTTCCTCATCAAGGGTTTTCATCATTATACCCGTGGGGGTTGACCATACAAAATTAAATTCTTTCATCCTCTTACATAACTCAACAATCCAATCCCGTTTTATAGAAATATTATCATCTGTAAATTGTATCTCTTCTATTTTATACTTTTCCTTAAGCAACCTCATCTCAGCTATAACATTATCTACACTTCTTTGTCTGAAAACATGCCCCCAAAATGCTGAGGAAGAACAAAAATTACAATGAAAAGGACAACCCCTTGAAGTCAAGATTTGTTCAACCCTACCTTTTCTTGGATAAGTGGAAAGACCAATATTCACAGAAATATATTTCTCCATATCCACAAGATGTCTTGCAGGAAATGGTATATCATCCAAATTTTCAATCATTTTTTTTGCAGGATTAACAATAATTTTACCATTTTTTCTGAATGCAAGCCCATCATGATCTCCGTAATCCTCTCCATTATTAATAGCATTCAATAAATCCCTTGTCCTGTATTCTCCTTCCTTCATTATTACAAAATCTATTTCTGGATTTTTTTCTAACATGCGCTTTGGGAAAAAAGTAGGGTGAATTCCTCCAAGAGCTATTAATATTCCAGGCTTTGCCTTTTTTAAAACCTTACACGTATCAAATATAATTTTTTCTTGGTCAGAAAAAGAAACACCAACACATATAAAATCAGGATTTTCTTCCTGAATCCTCTTTATAACATCTTCATCACTAAGACCATACCTAGTATAGCCATCTTTCTCAACAGTATTATCATAACCTTCACATTGACTGTCTATAACAGCTACATCATACCCTTCTTTTTCTAGAACTGCAGCTATATGAAGCAACCCAAGAGGTGTTAAGAGCCTTCTTAAGGAATCTGAAGGCACCTCATTATAAGGTTTAAACAATACAATTTTTTTTATTTTTTTATCCATTAATTTACATCCACTTTGATAATTATTAAAAATCCTTATTTAAAGGTTTTTATTTTCATTCTCTATTTCTTTATCCTGTTATTAACAAACCAATAAATCAACAAATAAATAATTGCAGCTACTAATGACATTATTGTCCCAATATTAATTCCATAAATGGGGTACACAACCGATAGGGTTAAATCATAAAGTATTAGAGACCCCAACCCAATTGGAAGATTTTTTATAATTGGATGAACATATTCAGCACCATAAGTAAAATGAACTATTAAAATAAGCGGAAAAAGTGTTTTAGGAAAAGAGGAAAATAAACCAGCCCATGTAGGCCCAACTAACTTGGCAACCCCTGTAACAACAGTAATAACCAAAGCAGCAAACAAAGCCCTAATAAATAAAATCTTATGGTCAAACTTTATTTTTTTCTCTATCTTTATGTTCTTAATTTTTCTAAATAGATAAATGAATAAGAATATCGCAGCTATTGGTATAAGTG
>CAZENX010000096.1:0-2885 GCA_964513865.1 uncultured Methanosarcinales archaeon
GCCTAAAGGTACTAAAGTTATGGCGAATTTAGGTTTATTATAGAAGAAGGTGTTCTGATATGGATGATGATAATTTTTTAAAAGGAAAAGTCGCATTAGTCACCGGAGCTGGTGGTGGTTTTGGTCGAGACATGGCAATAGCATTTGCAAATAAAGGCGCAGATTTAGTCATTAATGATATAAATATGGAAGGTCTTGAGGAAACCCGCGATTTAATATTAAAACAATCTAAAGTTGAGATTTTACTCGCTCAAGCAGATATCTCCAGTTCTAAGGAAGTAAAGGCTATGGTTAAACTAGTATTCGAAAAATTTGATAATTTATTTTTATTAGTAAATAATGCTGGAATAGACGGAGGTGCATATAAATCTTTAGCAGCTTCAGAACAAATCTATGATAAAGTAATGGGGATTAATCTAAAAGGCACTTGGAATGTTACCAAAGCTTTTTTCCGTAAAATGAAAGGTCAAAGACAATTTGAACCCATTCGTGGAAAAATAATAAATATAGCATCTTGCGCGGGAACAGAAAATGGACTTAATCCATTTCTGGGCATTTATAGCGCAAGTAAAGCGGGAGTTATAGCCTTTACAAGACTTTGGGCTCTTGAATTAGGTTCTAGCAATATAACAGTAAATGCAATCTCACCTGGTGTATTTATAACTCCTATTTATGACAATGATCCAAAAAAAGCTCGATACTTTTTAGATCAAAGAGGCGTAAAAATACCCATAGATAGACTTGGAGAATCAAAGGAAGTAGCAGATCTTGCATTGTTTATTGCATCTTCAGCAGCTAATTATATAACTGGTCGTAATTTTATTTTAGATGGTGGAATGACACTTTCAATAAATAAATTATAAAAAAAATTTTATTTCTTTTATTTTTTCAAAGTTTCACGTGATTCTGCTTCTTTATCTACAATTTCTACGAACTTTAAACAGATTCCAATTACATTTTTAAGTACATTTTTATCAATGTTTTGCCAAGTATCAGTAACACTATGCCAGTGTGGAGGTTTATTCAACTTTTCTCCAACAGTAATTATAAAAGAGGCTTTATATCCTGCTTTAGAATACATACATGCATCTGAAGAACCTACTGTTAACCCTCCCCTTTCACATTTAATTACATTTGGATTTTCTTCTTTATATGCAATATAAGCTTTCTCTATTCTCTCAATAACTTCTTGGCTATATGTTGTAAGATGCATTTTATCCTTTTCAACAATATAAATCTTATCTCCGGAACCTGCAGAGTCTATAATAAAACCATAAGAATCTTTCAATAAGTCGCCATGTGTATCTACAAAAAATTTTGCGCCTCTATCTCCGATTTCTTCTGACCCCATTGAACCTACTATTAATTCTACATTTTTCGGTCTATTTTCTGAAAAATATTTTCCTATAGCTGCAGATACTGCAGTTCCCGATAAATTATCATTCGCACCTTCGACCACGGTATTACCTGTCACTGAAAATATTAAATAAATTGCCGAGGGAAATAAAATAATCCAAGGAATAAAGTAGATCCAATCATACATCGTCCATTGAATCAAATTATTAGAATAGAGAACTATAGCTTCACCTAAGAAAAGGAATGCAAAGAATTTTACTAATGCTATAACTAGAGTATAGATGATATAAAGGAACCCCAAACCTAGAAAAATTATTTTTGGATCCGCATTTTCATTTACAGCACGCATCATTTTTGCAGAATCGGTATGACCTTCGAAGATTATGCGGAATTTTACATCTCCTGATGGTGTAATATTTCCCCAAACATTACTTGAAATACCAGACTTAAAGAAAATCTTAATCCAGCGTTTTAACATCATTAATTCAGTAATTAACACAAACAATCCAAGTAGGATAAACACCGCTGAGAAAATTACAAAAGGAAATCTTAGAAACATAAAGAGCCATGCAATTCCAATAAAAATTCCAGTAGCTTTAAAAACACCTTGAGGATAAAGATTAGGATTTGTTTTAAACTCTTCTATATTGACTTCATCTAAATAAGTTGAAAATTCTTCTTTAATCCATAAATTTGCTTCCTTCTCCTCCTTTGAACTTGAATATCTTGGACCAATTTTTTGACAAATATTTTTTATAAAATCATAAGCATAATCTGCTAATGGGGCTTCTCTTGACATATTCCAGTCTCCTTTATAAATTACTTCTTTAAATGATACTTTTTATTCATAATTTAAATTTCTTGATATGTGTGAAAAAGAATTGAACCTTTAAAAAATAAGGATTTCTTGTATTTTATTTACCTCGACCTTTTTTTGCCCCTATGCTTGGTCGAGTTTTTTCAGAACCCCATCCTTTCTTACGTAACCCTCTAGATCTCTTTCCAGCAGAAGTGAGACCACGAGTTAGGATTTTATTGTTTTGGGGTTGCATAATCAAATTATTTTTGGGGGTTTTTTTAATGCTTGTTTTTTAAGATAAAAGTATAAAAATTAAATAATACCAGTGTTTTCCATCAGAATATACTTTATAACTATTTAATATTTGCATATTAGGATATTTTCTCTGAACACGCTCCTCTGCGATCCATTGTAGATTTTTTCCAGTTGTGTATTTATTAACTCCCATCGACCTCGGTTTTCTGCCTCTTTTAGGTCTTACTTTATGCATTCCCCCTTTTCGGATTCGCGCTCGAACAACAACATAGCCTTGTTTTGCTTTATATCCTAATGATCTCGCACGATATATCTTAGTAGGATGCTCGATTCTTTCGATAGATTTTCCTTTTCTATAGTCAATTCCGCGATACCAGTTTGGTGTTTGATAACCTTTTTGATGTTTCTCAAATGTTTCCTTAACGTATTTATATCCTGATTTCAATTTGTCACAACAAGTTATATATCTTTAATT
>CAZENX010000097.1:0-1482 GCA_964513865.1 uncultured Methanosarcinales archaeon
GTATCTTTTAGCATTTTGTTAGTAGTCCAACAATACACATGACATCCAACATTTGCTATTTTTCCAATCGGAATATTTTTAATTTCCTGCAGGGACATAGTTTTATAAGGTAATTTCTTTGCCCTATTTGGTCTTCTGTTTACTTTACCTGATAGAGATATATTCCAAGGAGGGTCTATCACTAGGGTATTGTATTTTTTATCTGGAAAATTCAACATGAGAAATCACCTATTTTAAGTTGTCCTTTAAGCTCTTTGTTTTGTAACATTTTCTTTTTGAAACCCCACGCTTTAGCGTGATTTATTTGGGAGTATATCATTTTTTCTTTTTGCCATGTTTTTTACCCTTTTTTCTTTTTAGATCTTCAATCTCTCCCCTTAAAACAAGTTAACTTATAGGCTTTTTTGTATTTGTCCATTTTCCACTAACCTATCATAATGATCTGCCTGGATTAAATCTTTTGTGGTGTTTAATCTTCTAAATAAATCTATGTAGGTTTCTGTATTAACTATAAAATAAGAATGATTTAAACTAAAATTTTCAATAGGATCTACATAACAAAGTTTAACATAACAATTTGGGAAATAGAATTCTTGTAGTTCTTGCATATTTATGGTTGTATCTACTACTGTTTTATAGACAAATTTTTCATTTGGAGTTAAGTAGGGGCAAAGCATTTCACAATATTTTGTAGTAAATGTTCTTTCTAAAGGTTTTGGTAATTCTGGTTCATTATTTGGAGTTAGAATATCCTTTAGAGAATCAGTACCCCAAGTTGTAACTACAAGAACTAATGCAACAGTGAATCCAATTAGCAAAACAGTTGCTATTAATGGTGAGATTGCTTTATTTTTCATCTTAATATATCATATTCTCCAAACAAATCTGCAAAATTTGAATTTAGACCCATATTATAATCTATAATTTCTTTCCAAATTAGATAATTTCCATCTCTCTCTACTATCCCCTGGATACATCCAATATCCTTATCACAGATTATTTTTATGAGTTTTTCATCTTTAGAATAGATAACCATCCCATTTCCACCTTGTGAATAAGAACCAAGATTCTCATCTACTAAGTAGTGTACAAGGGTTACTTCATCCCAATATTTTTTATTACAATCCCAAGAATCTCTATATTCTCCAAAATTAAATGCAATTAAAGCTACTAAAATAACCAAAACTGCAGCTAATAAAACTTTATTATCCTTATCCATCATAACCTCCACAATATTTTTTAACTAGATCTTCATCTCTTAAACAATATATTCCATCACTAGCAACACTATAACAGATAACTTTATCTTTACAAATTGGGTGAAGAAATATATTAAAATGGAGATTATCATATTCTCGTATAGTCTCTAAATCAGGTTTACTTAGTTTTAATGTTGGTTTGCTATTGGATTCAGGAGCAAACACCCAGAAAACGCCTAATAGAATTAAGATAGTTATGATAAAACCAAGTATTCTTTTATCC
>CAZENX010000097.1:1492-2747 GCA_964513865.1 uncultured Methanosarcinales archaeon
CTTCATTGCTCTTTACTTCTTTATGGAAATCCTCACAGAGTGTTATCCCATTATTAATTTCGAATCTTAATTTTGGATACTTTGAGAATAGTTTAATATGGTGAGCACATAATCTCCCCCCCTTTTGATTATTACAATAAAGACATGCTTTGTTTTGACAGGCATAGTTATCTCTTTCAAATACTTTTTTTCTCCATTCTTGGAATTCTATCGATTGTCTTATTTTTTGATTTTTAGGAGTTACTCCTCCTTTCCAATTAGGATTATTTCTACCAACGATTCTTCTATCTCCTTTTTTGAAAGCGGTAATGGGGGTAGGGCACCCCTTTTTAAATGCCTTTTCTGGAGCAAGTCGACCCTTCTTGAATTCAGTTTTAGGAGAATAATGTTTACCCCTCTTAGCCTCACTCGAAGTTCTAATCGGGATATTAAATCTTTTTAGTGCTTTATTTATCGCATTAGCAGAACACCTCATAATTTTTCCAATTTCATAAGTTGATAATTTTTTACGAAGATATAGGGAGGATAGTTCTACCTCATCAAAATTAATTTTATTCCAGGGAATACTCCCTTTTCTAGATTCGCCTGAAGTCCTAAGGCTAATGTTTAACCTTTTTAATGCTCTATTAATAGTACTTTTACTAGCTCCAAGTAGTTTAGAAATTTTATCACATGATAATCTCTTTTTAATATACAAAGTGACCAAATGTCCTCTATTAAAATTAAGTTTTTTCATTTTAAAAAAGAAAAAATAAGATAGCTTTAAGCTATCTTTTCTATTTGAGGCGATGCTAAGGTCCCAGTTATCTTAAACTCGATTCCATCCAAGTCATAGCTTTCATAGTTAGCAAGAATTTTAGCAGCCATCCTTGTGTCGATTGCCTTAGTACCTGCAACTAAAACTGCTACATTCCCATTGGTTTTTTGGAATTTAATGATTGCTTCACCATATTCTAAATCCCATCCACTACAAGTTACATCTGTGAAGACATCCTCCACTAATGAATCTGCACATGGTCCACCAACAAAAATTGCTTGATGGTCTGTGATATCACTAATCTCACTTTCTAAGTAAGTATCTATTGTTATTCTTGTTGGAGTATAGATATATTCTTCCTCTTCTTCCTCTTCATCATCAACAACCGCAACTAAGCCAGAAACACCTAATTTAGCAGTTACTTGCTCTTCAGGAATATTTACTACAATGTTATTATCTTCTCCACTATTCCACTTCTCTGAATTTTCTACAATAATT
>CAZENX010000098.1:0-2679 GCA_964513865.1 uncultured Methanosarcinales archaeon
ATACTATCTTTACTATTAGGTAATATAGGAAAATGTACAACAAATGTGCATCCTGCGGCAGGTTGTTGGAAAATAATGAGGAAAGAAGGATTGTGCTTAATGAACAGGGAGAGGTAGTGACTAAGTGCATAGATTGCTATGAGAAGTCTCTAGTCAGAAAGATTCAATGATTATTTTTTGGAGTAATATTCGTTAACTTCTTGGAACTGTTCATGGCTCCCTATATCAAACCATCTTTCTTTAAAAACAAAGCTATAAACATCTAGTTTGTTAATAAGCCATTTTATAAAATCACCAAGATTATCAAGAGCAATATTTTCATAAAGACATTTCTTAACCAGATTAATATAATCTTTGGGAAAGATATAACAAGCAGTGCTTATCAAACTTGTTTTTGGTTCTCTTGGTTTTTCCTCAAAATCAATTATTTTATTTTCATCATTAATTTGAACAACCCCTAGCTTTGAAGCAGCCAGTTTTTTATCTTTTATGTCATATATAGCTACAACACAGGAACCCTTTTCCTTGAAGAAATCATAAAAATCTTTTAAGCTGAATTCAAAAAGATTATCGCTGGCTATAACCAAAAGGTCATCATCAATATTTTCTTCTTTGATTGCAAAATTAATATCACCCACAGCTCCTAATCTGTCCTGATTAGAGGTAGTTTTATCATTGATTATCTTTATCGGTTTTTTTGATTTAAAATGCTTGGACCAATCCAAAAGATCATCATAGAATTTCTGATTTGTGACTATATATATCTGGTCAACATCTTTTAATTGCTCTATCTTGGATATGATATACTCAACCATTCGTTTTTTCCCTATCTTTAACAAAGATTTTGGTTGAGATAAAGTGAGAGGATAAAGCCTAGTTGCATAACCTGCTGCCAAGATGACTGCTTTCATATAAAATAAATACTATAACTTATATATAAATTTAATCCTTCATATAGAGTAATATTATAATAATATTATTTCAATATTAGAAAGTACAATATTAATATATAAAACAATAGAAAAATATATATAGTAGAATATTAATTTAATATTATATGCCAAAAATACAATACAATAAAAAACAGTATACAATAACCATACCTAAGGAAATTATCAAGCTGTTAGGATGGGAGAAAAACACAGAGGTTCTCATAAGCAAATATCCTGAGAAGGATATCGTCTTTATAGAAAGGATAAAACCAAGAAGGGGTGGGAAAAATGAATAGATTAGCAAATATCATCAATAATCTGAACTATGAGGAACTGAAAGCAATAGAAAAAGATTTTAATAATGGAAATATAGAAAGATTAATAAAAGACAGACTCTTGCATTTTGAACAAGGCAAAAAAATATGTCCTGTCTGTTATAGAACAATAGATGAAAACGACGAGCATTTCACTTTAATATTCGGGCCCCAGGAGTTCAAAAAGAAAGCAAATTTTTGTGGTTTAGACTGCCTGGAGTTTTTCATAGCAAAAATAAAAGACATAAGGGAAACCAAATGATAAATAACATAACCAAGGTTATACAAGAAAGGAAAAATGAATTAACATCTTTATTAAAAAAAGAAGATGATCTTACCCCTGAAATCAGGCATCAGATTTATGGTGCAATAAATGAGATTGATATTTTCTTAAGAACCTTGAACTATTATCGGGACTTAGAGATTAAAAATGAGATAAAAGAGCTAAAATTAGTTCAGCCAGAAAAAAAACAAAAGCCATTATTTAATTTCTTTAAAAGAAAAAATGTAGCTGACAAAAAACTTAAGCAAAATCAACCTAATGAAGAAAAATAATTTCTAATCCTAAAAATGGAATTTTATAACTTAAGTTTAAAAGAGGTGTTTAGTAAGCTTGAAAGTTCTGAAGAAGGCTTAACTCAGGATGAAGCTCAAAAACGTTTAGAAGAATATGGCTATAATGAGATAAAGGAAAAAAAGAGAATTTCTCCCTTTAAGATATTCCTTTCCCAATTCAAGAATTTTCTTGTTATTATACTGATAATAGCAGCAATAATAGCTGCCTTAATTCCCATTATAGAAAAACAAGGAGTAGCTAATGTTGTTTTATGGGATTTGAAAGATTCTATTGCAATTCTTGTAATATTAATTTTAATTGTTCTGTTCGGATTTATACAAGAATACAAAGCAGAAAGAGCGATTGAGGCTCTAAAAAAACTGGCAAGCCCGAAAGCAAGGGTTCTGAGAAATAATAAGGAACTAGAGATTCCTGCTCAGGAATTGGTGCCAGGTGATATTATTATTTTAGAAGAGGGTAATAAAATATCTGCAGATTCCCGTTTAATAAAGGCAATAAATCTGGAAGTCCAGGAGTCTGCTCTTACAGGTGAATCCTTACCTGTTGAAAAAAAGATTGGGGTATTAAAAGACAAAATATTGGCAGAACGCTCTAACATGGTGTATTCAGGAACCACTATAACTAAAGGAAAAGCTCTTGCTATTGTTGTAAATACTGGAATGAAAACAGAGATTGGAAAGATAGCAGAACTAATCCAGGAAACAAAAGAGGAACCTACTCCTTTACAGAAAAGATTAGCCCAGTTAGGAAAATTCTTGGGAATCCTGGTTTTGATAATATGTGCAGCAGTATTTGGAATGGGTGTCTTAAGAGGAGTTGATGTATTGGATATGTTTATCAGGGCTGTCAGTTTAGC
>CAZENX010000099.1:0-2651 GCA_964513865.1 uncultured Methanosarcinales archaeon
GATCAAAATGGCTCATATTTTTCCAGATTTTGCAAGTTATATTTATTTGGTTTCGAGAAGTCTTTCAGCTATTCTTGGAGCCTTAACTGTATTTATAGTATACAAGATAGCAAAAAGATTATATGATGAAGAAACAGCCCTATTTTCTGCGTTAACCCTAACATTAACTGAGGGTTTTGTAAGTGCAAGTCATTTTGCAAAGAGCACCTCACTATTGAATTTGCTTGCTGTATTAGTAGTGTTCTTTTGTATTAAATCCATTCAGGAAAAAGAATTTAGAAAATATTTCCTTTATGCCTGCTCTTTGTCTGGTTTAGCTTTAGCTACAAAGTACAATGGGGTTATGCTTGTCATCCCTCTTGTTTGCACTTTAGCTCTCAAGAAAATCAATAAAAAGGATGCAGCTTTTAGTCTCAAAACTATAATGCTAGGTGGGGGATTTTATATTTTTTCTCTGATACTGGGATGGCCGGGTTTGGTTTTAAAGTTTAAAAATTATTTAGCAGTTAATTTATTCCATTTTGGATTTTTTTCTCCTGAAGCTTATGGCTATTCATCGAATAATGGGTTTTTTGCAATAGGGTTTGATTATCTTGTTGGCATGATAAATTATATCCTTCAGCTTTTAACGATTTGGGGGATCCCTTTATTTTTTATGGTTTGCTTAGGTTTGACTGTAATTATTTTTAAAAAAAGGAACTGTCCCAATGAACTATGGATTTATTTGCCTTTTATTGTTCTTTATTTTTTGATCGTAAGCATGTTCAAACATCCTTTTGCATATACAAAGTATATTATATTGATTATTCCTTTTTTGAGCATTTTTGGAGGAGTGGGTTTTGTAAAAGTAACATCTTCTTATAAAATTCCTTTACCGGCAAAACTCATTATTGTTGGGTTGGTTATAACGTTTTCTTTTTTATATTGCTTGAGATCTGATCTGGAGCTCACTCATTTAGATACAAGATATCAATCCACAGCCTGGGTTGAGAAGAATATTCCAAAGGGATCATCTATTGAGGTCTTTGATAGCATTAACTGGTATGCTTCAGGAAAGATCATGAAAGATTATGACATTGTGTTCATGGGCTACAAAGATTCTGATGACAAAAGTCTCTTTGCTATGAAATATAACTGGAAAAAATATAGAGAGTATCTAAATAGTTTTCCCAAGAAAGATTCGCAAGCACAATATTTAATGGTTTATCTGGATTCTATTTCCAGATTAAACTTTATGGATCAAGAAACACAGTATAATAAATTTCTTTATGATCTTTTTCAGAATAGGACAGAATATAAAAAAATTAAAGAATTTCTTCCTGGTAACTGGAAGATTGTTTCTCCTTTGTACAGACGATTGAGCTACCCTAAATCATTTTTATGGCCACCAGTTCCTTATGATTCTTACATTTCTCCATCTATTTTTATTTTTAAAAAAATATAAACTAAGTAAAAATAGAAAAGCTGAAACTATTGAAAAATTTTTTAACAATAATCCTATCGATGCAGTTATACACTGTGCTGCTTTAGCAAGGATGAAGGAATGTGAAGAAAACCCCACCAAAGCTATACAAAAAGGATATCATAGAAATTTTATCATATCTTTGCTAAACCTGAAGATTGTAAAGAACTCTGATATATAATCTATTTCTAGAACCAACTTATAAAATGAGTGATACAGATAAAAATTATATTTCAAAAATATTCCTATTGATTATTCTTTTGGGTATTTTGATACGGATGATCAATATTTCCCAGCCTTTATTAGAAGGGGCCTCCACAAGACAAGTGGAGACAGCTATGATTGCCAGAAATTTTTATAATCATGGTTTTAATTTATTCTATCCTCAGGTAGATATCTTTGGTAATAATCCAGGTTATCTGATGCAGGAGTTGTATATTATTCCTTTTATTGCGGCTCTTTTCTATAAATTATTTGGCGGAGTGCATGAGGAAGTATTACGGCTTATCTCTATATTTTCGTATATCCTAGCAGTGACAATGATTTATAAGTTAGCTTCATATTTTTACAACAAAAAAGTTGGAGTGATTTCCGCTTTTTGTTTTACCTTCTCTCCCTTAAGCATCTATCTTGGAAGAGCAGTTCATCCTGAGATGCTGATGATATTCTTTATTATGGCAACTATTTATTTCTTTTCGAAATGGATTTATGAAGAAAAAATGGCTGATGGTTTTATGGCCGCCCTCTGCTTTGCTATGGCAATTTTATTAAAAGTTCCCAATCTTTATATTCTTTTGCCGCTTTTTTTCATTACCTCTATTTATTACGGTTGGGATTCTATTAAGAAAAGGAAGCTTTGGCTTTTTTTAATAACTGTTTTTGTGCCCATAATTTTATTCAATTATCACCAATACCTTGTGAGATTAGAATTTCCTAACCCTGCAATGGAAAATTTTAAAATGCAGAATATGATTCAATATATAAAAATCTATTTAACGGAAAAGGCCTTTTACGAATTGAGTTTTAAAAACATGATTACTTATACATTAACTCCTATCGGATTTACATTATTTATTCTAGCGTTAATGCTTAAAGTAAAAGAAAAAAAAGAATTACTATTTCATTTTTGGATACTTGGAGTAATTATTTTCTTTTTACTTATGCCTGCTCAATCAATTCAAGGTTATTA
>CAZENX010000100.1:0-2527 GCA_964513865.1 uncultured Methanosarcinales archaeon
GCAGTACCTGTAGCACTTCCACTAATAGGTCCTGTTCCGCCACTTGCAACTGATTCAACATTACATGTAACTACTATTCTAACTCCCAAGTATGTTCCAATTTCGCCATTCTTAACAACTATATCAGATCCATATTCTGCGGCATTAACAAACTGACTATCTTTCAAGAAAGTTTCTTCCTGTGCAGGACTTATGAATAATACAAAAGGGTCATCTGATGTATTATGCCATGGATTCTTAGTGCTTGTTGCTGTACTTTCTGCTCCATATCCACCACTTGCTCTGTACATCATGGTAGTTTGCTGTAAGTATCTCTTACCTTTAGCCACTAAATCAGTTGTGATAACATCTCCAGCTGCTAATCCCCCACTTGCATCACTTGTAGCGTCTCCACCGTAAATAGCTTGAGCTCCTAATGTAGTATCTCCAGCATCCTGACAATCTCCAATAGTTGTAGCAACATATCTATCAACTCTGTCTCCAATAGCATAACTTAACTCCTCTTTGGCTGCTTCAACAAGGTTAACTGCATTAGTCTGTATGTCATATCTCCTAATTGCATAACCAGCTACTACTGGTAATGGTGTAACTGTAACACTTGATAAGTTATCTAAGCTTGTCCATGAAATATCTGCAATAGTATTAGCGTAAGGTCCTGATCCAGCACCTGATCCACCTGTAAAATCACTACCTGCTGTATTGAAAGTCATACCTGATCTTCCTTCGTAAGTTGTTCTTTTTGGAACAATTACATCATGTACACCTTTAGGCGCATGCAATACCTTAACAAAGTTAGCAAAGAATAGCTGTTTTTTAGCTGCGTTTGAAACTTCTTTCAAAAACTGGATAGGTTCAAGACCATATCTTGTCCCGATAGTTGCTCCTCTTGTGTCGGTAGCTTCTGTTTCTGCCAATTCTCTAAATGTTTGTTCCATCTTATCTAAACTTTGAAAGAAAACTTGCCATCTCTAAAACACCTTTTGTGTGATGATTCTCGTCTTTGCTAAGTACAATAGGTTTATCTGAAAGTTCCTGTGTAGATTCTATAGATTTAGAACCTGGTTCTTCTGATATTCTTCTAACTTGTTCTTCTATAGCTGATAGTCTTTTTTCAGCACTCATTTCTTCATCTGGTTTCTCGTATTTCTTTTTCCTTCTAAGGATATTTGTAAGAGCTTCAATTTTTTCTATTAACTCTTCTTCACTTAATTCTTCTAATTCCTGATTTTCTTTACTTGATTTCTTAAAAGCTGATGCTATTGATTTGAAAGGCATCTTAGGGTATTTCTTTTTCATCTTTTTCACAAAGTCTGTCCATGAAGACATTTGTGTTATTTCTAACATTTCTTCATCACTTACATCATCCTCTTCAGGATTAGGGTATTTCTTTTTCTTCATTTTCTTGTCGTCTTCTTTTTTCTTTCTCATCTCTTTTATTTCTTCCTTATCTTCACTTTCTCCAGCTGCTTCCTGCTCTGCTGATTCCTGGCTATTATCATCTTCAGTAGTCTCTTCTTCAGTATTTTCTTGCAATTCTTTCTCAGTCATTTTTCCTCCTTTTAATTTATTTTGAGAGAGATTAATATAAGCTTTTTTTACAGCTGGATTAGTAACAATAGAAAAATTTTCAAAGGTAAAATTTCTAAACTCGTTATTGTGTTCTATACCTTTTACCCGAGGAGAAATTCCAAATTTAGCCTTAGCTTTAAGTAATTTTATAAGTACATTCTCGTCGTAGATTTCAAGGTCACCAAGAAGATTGTCTCCAATCATTTTAGGATTTCTAACCCAGCCTACCCAGTCATGCACAGAAAGAGGTTTGTCTGCATGATCTAAAATTAAAGAAACATTATCTTTATCTTTCCAGTCTGTATTATCAAAAGCTCTTTTTATTTCATCACCAGTATAATGAACTCCATTCCATGGTCCTGGTGCCATTAGCACTTTATCTTTAATAACTACTGGTATTTTAAAATCTTTTTTAGAAAGTTCTTCAGTTTGAGGCTGTAAAGTCTGTTCCATGTTATGGTGTAATAAATAAAACCTTTTAATATATATATTAAAAAGAATATATAAATCTTTCTATGATTTTTTATTTTTTATAATCTTTCAAAGTATAAATATACTGACCTAAATGGCCTAATTTTATAGAAGGATCTGCAATTATTTTAAATCCCATGTCTCTTGCTCTCTTGCAAAAAGCAAAATCTTCTGACAGGTATTCTCCTTTATGAATCATGGGAAGATTAGGAACATAATACTTTTTCATCATTTTTTCTATAACCTCTCTTTTAATCATAACACATCCACCTGCAAGCCACTCAACTTCAAATATTTTTTTTGGAATCTTGAATTTATAATCATCTGGGAATTGTTTATTCTTTTCGTAATATTCCTGTAAGTCTTTTGGTCTGAATGCAGGCTGTACTGGTTGTTTCTTATAAACATAAATTCCTCCAACTATGTCTTTATTTAAGCTGATAAGATTATCTATTGGGTTCTTATCTGGTTCAAGAAAAACTATATC